>NZ_ATUZ01000011.1:0-300000 GCF_000420465.1 Desulfovibrio desulfuricans DSM 642
GGTAGTCATTGATGAATATAGCCGTGAATGCTTGGCACTACATGTGGCCCGCACAATTCGTGCAGAGCAAGTAATGCACGTTTTGGCAGATTTATTTCTGACGCATGGCAGACCTGATAACATTCGCTCGGACAACGGTCCAGAATTCGTAGCGTTAGCTTTAAAAGAATGGTTGGCAAATCTGTCTGTGCAGACGCAGTACATTGAACCGGGCAGCCCTTGGGAAAATGGTTACTGCGAAAGTTTTAACGGCAAGCTTCGGGACAAGCTGCTGGACGGCGAGGTGTTTATGACGTTACAGGAAGCCGAAGTAGTTATCGAAAACTGGCGCCAGCCCTACAACCACCGTAGGCCGCATCGCTCCCTTAACGGTAGACCTCCTGCGCCATTGACAGTTTTTACCCCTCCCCAAAGAGGACAAATGGGACCAATCTCGCCTCCGCCAGAATTATCGGCCATACAGGCGACAGAAACAGAACCACAAAGAATCTACCACTAACATTTAACCTGGTACAAAAAAACGGGGCTGGTCAGCGTCCACAGGTCGGACCTCGCCATCGGACACCGGCAGCATGATAAACATGGTCATCCACCTGGCCTACGGTTGTGTCCAACTCTACATCAGGGGGCGTTCAGCCCCAGAACCCGCGAATACAGATCCGTGTCCTTCATGATCACTCTCCGGGGCTGACCATGCTGGTCACCTACCCACGGAAAACCTGGAAGAACCTTTTTTTAACGCATAATTGGCGGCTCTGCCCCACAGACCTATCAGGGTAATCTATTTCAAAAGATCCTGAACGCTTGCTGTGTGTTCCCATGCCGCACGCCACGGTGCGGGATTGAGCGCTTGCCTCAATTCCTCCAGAAAAAAACGCGTACGCGCCGCCCGCTGGTGGCGGGGCCCAAGCAGGGCAATAACAGGAGCATCGGGAGAAACCCAGTCTGGCATTAGGTGAACAAGGTTCCCCGTGGCAAGGGCATCAGCCACATCCCACTCTGACCGCAAAACAATCCCCATGCCTGAAAGGGCCCACGCCAAAATCACATCGCCGTCATTGCACGTCATTCCCTCAGCAATACGCACAGCCAGATTGCTGTTGCCGGGCCCGCAGAAGCGCCACATGGTAACATCTTCGTCGTTCTCTCGCAGAATAAGACAATTGTGTTTCACCAGATCCCTGGGCGTTTCTGGCGTGCCATGTTGCTGCACATAATCGGGCGAGGCACACAACAAACGCTTGTTGAGTGCGAGCTTTACCAGTTGAAACGGGTGCGTGGGCATTTCACCAATATGAACGATCAAATCCCAATAATCTGACCTCATATGCACTGGGTTGTCAGACAGATTCAGGGTGATTGTAACTTGTGGATGCAGCTTGCTAAAGGCTTCTACCACTGGTGCGAGATACCTGCGCCCAAACCCTGTGGGCCCAGCAATATGCAATTGCCCTGAAACAAAGCTTTTTCTTTCTCGCAACAACTCAGATACGCTATCTATCTCCTGCAAAATCCGCTTTGAAGCATCCACCAGAAGTTCACCTTCATCGGTGAATATGATTTCTCCTGTACCCCTATCCACAAGATGCACACCAGTACGGGCTTCCAACGCCCTCAACCGCTGTGTAACAGCGGGCGGAGTAACATTCAGCAGTCTGGCAGCCGCAGCCAGAGATGAAGATCTGCTGAGAGCCGAAAGAAAAATCATATCATCTGATGTAAACATTAAGATCCACTTAATATGGGATTTACCTTTTGTAAATTGAATTTTTACTTTTTGTGACCTACTAATATAGTACCAGAATAAAAGAGGTTACCATGCACACCTATAATACGACACCTCAGGCAACTAGCCGAGCTAAAACCGTTTTTATTTCCGATCTTGATACCCCTTGCCTGCTTCTCAATGAAGCGCAAATGAACTGCAATATCAGCCGTTTGCATTCGCGGCTTGCCAGCAAGACCGTTACATTTCGCCCCCATCTCAAAACAACCAAGGCCATTGAAATCGCCCGTCGCATGGTAACCGGGGCTCACGGCCCTGCAACTGTGTCTACCCTTAATGAGGCAGAGGCTTTTGCCAGAGCTGGCATCGCAGACATAACCTATGCTGTTGGTATTTCACCGCAAAAAATTTTGCGCGTTCAGGCATTGTTGCGGCAGGGTGTCAACCTGACTGTGCTGCTCGACAATGTGGAGCAGGCCGAGGCTGTTGCCGCCGCCTCGCAGCAGGATGTTCCGATTCCGGCGCTGATAGAACTGGATTGCGATGGACACAGATCAGGTGTGCACTGTGACGACCATGAGCAACTGCTGGCCATTGCCCATACATTGAATGCTTCTGCCAACCTGCGTGGTGTGCTGACCCATGCGGGCGAAAGCTATACCGCCACCAACCGTGATGCACTTGTAGCTGCTGCGGAAAACGAACGGGCAAGCGCAGTAAAAGCCGCCGAAATTTTGCGCCACGCTGGGCACAGCTGCCCCGTGGTGAGCATTGGTTCCACCCCCACGGCACTGTTTGCCGAGAACTACGACGGAGTCACCGAGGTTCGCGCAGGCGTGTTTGCCTTTTTTGATCTTGTTCAGGCAGGGCTGGGTGTGTGCTCGCCACACGACATAGCAGTTTCAGTTCTGGCTACGGTTATCGGACATCAGCGTGAAAAAGGCTGGACTATCATAGACGCTGGATGGACGGCGCTATCTTCTGACAGAGGTACAGAATCGCAACGCGTTGATCACGGTTACGGGCTTGTTTGTGACCTTGAAGGCAACCTTCTCGACGGTCTTTTTGTAACCAATGCCAATCAGGAACACGGCATCATTGCCCGCAGGGCAGATTTTCAGGGAAGCATACCCGACCTGCCCTATGGCACAAAGGTGCGTATTCTTCCCATCCATGCCTGCGCCACGGTTGAACAGCACGATGCCTACAATGTCATCGGCGCAGATAAACAGACAATCACGGCCCAGTGGACGCGCCTGAAGGGTTGGTAGGGGGACGCATGCTATATGTATCTGAAGAAACAGCAAAATCTGTTGTAACAATGGCCGATGCCATAGAAACAATGGAAGGAGTATTTTGCGAAATTGGCCGGGGTGATACCAAGGTCTTTCCTGTGGTCATGGGGCATGGCCCCAAACAGGGTACGTCCTTCAGCATGAAAAGTGGATTGCTGACCAGCCGTGGTGTGCTGGGCCTTAAGGTAGGCAGCTACTGGCCAAAAAACCGCAAGCGGGGCCATAATGCCCATGCATCCACTACTCTGCTGCTTGATCCGGAAACTGGATACGCCAAAGCACTTGTAGGGGCCTCGCACATGACAGCCCTGCGCACTGCCGCAGCCGATGCCGTTGCAGTTCGCCATCTTTCAAGGCCAGACTGTTCTACCCTTGCGATCTTTGGTGCCGGACACCAGGCCTGGTACGAGCTTTTAGCCATTTGTGAAGTCAGAAAAATCAGACAGGTTTTCGTAACAAACAGATCAAAAGAGGCCGCAACCGCATTTGCCAGACGGATTCGCGAAGAGCTCTCGCTTGAGGCAAATGCAGTGGATGCCCCTGACGCGGTACAGCAAGCAGATATCATCGTTACCGTCACTGCTGCCCGCGAGCCCCTGTTTTCCGCAGATATGGTGCGTGCAGGAACCCATGTTTCTGCAATGGGAGCCGACGGTGAGGGCAAACAGGAACTCGATCCGGCTTTGTTTGCAAGGGCCAATCTGTTCGCCGACGTAGTGGAACAGTCAATAACCGTAGGTGAATACGAAAAAGCATTCAAAACAGGTCTTGTAAACAAAGAGCGCATTACACCGCTTGGGGCGGTGCTCAATGGGCGGGCCGGACGAACAAACGGCAAGCAGATTACAGTTTTCGACAGCTCAGGCATGGCCCTTCAAGATATTGCCATCTGTGCACTGGCTCTCGAAAAAGCACATAACAGGGGCATGGCAAAAGAAATTTAGCTGCATTTTGAAATATGGATACAATTTTAGCCATATTGAAAACACACGACGGATAAGGAGGGAGAAATGCTTAAGAATGCTAAATTAAAAACAAAAATAATTGGCATTGTCTGCATGTTGCTGGCGTTTGTCTGTATTGGCTTTGGCGTAGCCTCGTACCGAACATCGGCAAACGCAATCGAAAAAAGGGTTAATGAATCCCTTCCTCAAATTGCAGAGGATGCGGGTAAACTTATCAATGCAAGGCTGGGCATATATTTTGTGGGAATTGATACCGCAGCCAACCGCCTTGTCATACGCAGCATGGATTGGAGCAAACAGCTACCTGCGCTTAAAGAAGAAATGGCACGCCAGGGTTTCATGGAAATGGGCGTTGCCACGCCCGACGGTAAAACTCGCTACACCGACGGCACTACTGCTGAACTTGGCGACAGAGATTACTTTAAAAACGCCCTGGCAGGCAAAGTGGCAATGTCTGATGTGGTCATCAGCCGGGTAACGGGCAAGCCCGTTATCATGATGGCTGCCCCAATAACTGTGGATGGCCGCGCCGTAGGGGTTTTGCTTGCCAGGCTTGACGGACAGCTTCTTTCAGAAATTTCAGACAATGTTAAATTTGGCGACATTGGCTATTCTTACATCATCAATGGCAAGGGTGCCTTGATCGCTCACAGAAAGCGCGAATATGTCACTGATGCCCGCAACTTTTTAGAGGAAGGAAAGACAAACCCGGAATTCAGCGCAGTTTCCAAAATGCTTCAGCGCATGGTCAAGGGAGAAAGGGGTTACGATTCATACACGTTTGTTGGATCTGAAAACTTTTTTGGCTTTGCACCCATCCCCAATACGGGCTGGTCTGTGGCTGTAGGAGCCAAAAAGTCCGAAGTGCTCGAAGATGTATATGAAATGAAGACGACATTTGCCCTGTTGTCGCTTGGTTTTCTTGTTGCGGGCGCGCTTGTGGCCTTTGCCCTGGCCCAGTCTATCGCCGTGCCGGTAAACAAGCTTGTAACTGCCGCCGTCAGCATATCCAACGGCGACCTTTCGGCAACATCCGGCCTTGACCAAAAGGATGAAATTGGCGTGCTTGACGGTGCAATCAAGGCAATGGTTGCAGCGTTGATTGCCAAGATGGGCGAGGCAGATGAACAGGCAAAAATAGCACATCACGAAACCGAAAAGGCCCAGCAGGCGACGCTTGAAGCTCAGGCCGCCAAGGAACAGGCCGAGCGCGCAAAAACTGAAGGCATGCATCAGGCGGCCAGACAGCTCGAAGGTGTTGTGCAAATTGTGTCATCTGCATCAGAAGAACTTTCTGCCCAGGTGGAACAGTCTAGCCGGGGCGCAGACGAACAGTCGGCACGCGTACGCGAAACCGCCACCGCCATGGAAGAAATGAATGCCACAGTGCTTGAAGTGGCGCGCAATGCCCAGCAGGCTGCCGACCTTTCGCAGCAGGCCAAGCAGCAGGCCCTGGAAGGCTCACAAATTGTGAATGAAGCCGTCAAGGGCATTGAATCGGTGCACACCCAGTCCACTGCCATCAAGCAGGATATGGATGCACTTGGTAAACAGGCAGAAAATATTGGGCAAATCATGGGTGTAATTGCCGACATAGCCGATCAGACCAACCTGCTGGCTTTGAACGCAGCCATTGAAGCCGCCCGCGCAGGTGACGCTGGCCGTGGGTTTGCCGTGGTTGCCGACGAAGTACGCAAACTTGCAGAAAAAACCATGACAGCCACGCAGGAAGTAGGACAGGCCATAACCGGCATACAACAAGGTACCAAAAAAAATATTCATAATGTTGAGCAAATTGCCGCATCCATTGAAGTGGCCACGTCGCTTTCTGTGCGCTCTGGCGAATCGCTCAAGCAGATTCTGGAGTTTGTCCACATGGTCAACGACCAGGTGCAGTCCATTGCGACAGCGAGTGAACAGCAATCGGCAGCAAGCGAAGAGATCAACCACTCTGTTGAGCAGGTAGCAAACATTTCAGCCGAAACGGCTCAGGCAATGGAACAGGCTGCCAGCGCGGTAACAGAGCTGGCGCAGCAGTCACAGGCACTTCAGCGGCTTATAACAGAAATGAAAAGCCAGGGGTAGACAGATGTGGCGAAGCCCATGCCTCAGCAATCGACCATCAAGAGGCCATCATGACTAAACAGATCAAGCATGAGAACAAGCCCCCAGTTGCTGAAAACGATCTCTACCGCCTGCTACTCGACGGGGCCACCGATAGCGTGTTGCTGACCGATACCCAGGGGCGGCTGATCGCGTTCAATGACCAGTTGGCAAAACTGACTGGTTTTACGAAGGAAGAACTGATCGGTCGACATATTGGCGCTCTGATCCTGCCCGAGGATCTGGCCTGTGCCCCGATCCCCTTGGAGGCCATGCGCTTGGGGGTATCGCTGTCGGGCGATACCCCTCTGGGGGCTATTGCAGCGTATATGTTTTCAGTTTGCTTCGCAGATATGCGATAAACGATTCTCGTGTATAGCCAACCTTGGAACCAATACGCATCTTTCCACATGGGCCGATATGAAGGGCGTCGTTGTTGCTGAGCGTTTTGGCAGAGATAAGCCCGCCAGTGGCACGTGACGCTTCAGTTCGAGAGACCATAGGTGGCAACTCGCGTTCAAGAGTCTTGAAAAAGTCTTCCGTAATGAAGCCTTGGGCAAAGGCTGATGTGATGGGTAGGAACTTTTGTTGCATGAGTACCTCTTGCGATGTGCTGTGGGCCGATAATGGCAGCGGAAGGAATGCATAGTATTAGTACGGCAGCGCTGAAAATATCGCCCTTTGCCGCTATGTAACGAGTTGGCTCAAGCATCGCGGTCACTGTCTCGGTAAAGCTCCCAATCGCGTTTAAGCATCTCTTCAATCGCACTTTCGTCGTCAGTGATTTTTGAAACTGGGGCAGACGAAGGTACATTGGAGGTGTCGTGCTGACGGTGGTGTTCGTTGCTATACCGGTCGTCGATAAGGTGTTCTGCTGCTGTTTCTGTTTCTTGCGGAGGGGAAGCTACACCGACGTTGTTTTGCAGTACGTTACGCGAGTCCTGACGTTTCAACGAAGAGGACGAAACTCGGCTACCTTTAGGAAGAGATTCTTTGCCTGAACACTTCGCAATGTAGCTGCCCATGCGAACGGCCTCATCCCGCTGGCTTTCGAAGTCAGGGGAATTGCGATCTATGAGCAAGCCAGCCCCCTTGTTGCTTTCGCAATAGTGGACGAGGCCCTGATTGTTCTTACCGTCGTCAGTTTTAAGGTGCCTACTGACTTGGTTGTTTAACTCATGGAAAATGCCGTAGCCATTCTTGATGGCATTGCCATTGCACGAAATTTGAAGGTGATAGTGAGGGTGCTCAGACATACACGTTTGTTCTTGGGTCCAGATAGATTGAATATCGGGAGCATTCTTTCCATGCTTGTGCCGATTATTGATGTTTCTCTTCGTGTTTTCAATGATTCTTGTAATATCTCTGCTAGTCAAATGTGTGTCTGAGTCTTTAAGGCTATGGACGTCAATTCTGAGTGCAAGCACCTTAGAATGTTTAGCTGCCATGCGTTCTGCCATATCAATCAATTGGTCGATTGTTGTCTTGTAGAATCCATCTTTAGTCTTTTCTGATTCAAAAAGGGAATACCCTCTGTACTTTGTATCTTTGATTATCTTGCTGCGCATGTTGATTTATCTCCGTGAGTTTAGTGTATTCATCTGCATTACAGTTGTTGTATTATTTTACGTGTCATTGTCTTGTGTCTATGCTATTGGACAGTATTGGTCTATTACCTATGTTCTTTATTACTACCAATAACCTGGGTCTAATTTTACGCATAGCCGTAACTATCAAAGATGCTTTTGCGTGAAATGTGCTGAATTCACTTGCGTGAAAAATTGCGACAAAGTTGTACTTGCGACAAAGTTGTACTTGTAACCATTCTATGGGGCATAGTTGCCTGGCCTTTGTTGTAGGTGGTATCGTTTTGTGCAGATCACTGAGCGAAATTTTTCGAGCACAAAACGAGGGGCACATCTGAATGGCCACAGATATAGGGCTACCTCTCCAATTTTCCCGCTCACTATCCGCTATGTCTTTTCTGTCAGTCATGATTTTTCAGGCTAATCTGACTAGTTTATCATGCTGATATTTATCGACATATTTAAAAGGCACAGTTTGTAGACACGCATCGTACTCAAAAAAGGCGCGAAAAAGGCATGGACATGGCAAAGCAAATGACATGGACATGGGCAGCATTGGAAACGCAACTGGGCCTGAAGCGACAGAACAGAACGAAAGTGCCTCCCATGGGGAAGGCTCTTTCGTTGTATCTGCCGCTATGACAACAGCGACATCTCAAAACTGCTGCCGTCATGCCATGGTCATGATTTGAAGTAATAGGTGCTTTTGCCTTCTCCATTTTGGGAAACCAGATTGATTTCAAAAAGAGATTTCAGCACGTTGAGAGTTTTCTTTGTCGTGAAGCCAGTGATCTTTTCAAGGTCGCTCCGGCTGTAGGATTGACCTTTCTTCATGGTGTCAAGCAGCTTCTGGGCATCAGGTGGCAACGGTGTCGAATCAACGGGGAAATTTTCTGGCGTACCTTCAGCGATAGGGGAATCAGAGCTCTTTCTGGTAGGTGTGGGCATCTCCCCTTCAACAAATTTCCAGATTCCGCCAACAGGCAGTTTGTACACCATCTCTCGGCGCTCAATCTCCGGCGCAACCTTGCATTTTTCGATGGTCATGCGCACCACCGGGCCATCGCCTTCAAGAGCCTCGGCTAGGTCCTGACTTAGCGGTTGATCATCGCCTTCATCGTCTTTACTTATTTCCTTTGCAAGCTGATCACGGCCTTCAAGGTGAATGACATTCTGGCACAGGCTGGCAAGATCTACAGGCCCCTTGAAGTCTTTGCCTGTTTTACCGGCATGGTGCAGCACAATGACGCCAATACCAAGTTTTTCTATCCTGTGGATAAAATCAAAGAGCGGGGTGGAATTGCCTTTCGAAGCTGTCGGGGCGAGGGAAAGCATATTGTCGATGACAATGTATTCGACCCTAGCTTCCTGCAGCCTGCCTATAAGGCTTTCTTGCATTTTTTTGTCAAGAATGTTGAACCCTCCTTTGGCAGAAATCACAGAGAGATTTTTACTCAGAAGGGGAAGAAATTCTTCGCGTCCCTGCACAAGCTGATTTACCCTAGGCCTAAAGTCAGACCCGACTTCGCCATCCAGGTAGCACAGCTTACAAGGAGCAGAGGCTGTGAAATAGAGGTAGGGTGTTCCCGTTGTCAAAGATATTGCCAGTGCAATACCCATCCAGCTTTTCCCCGCATTTGAAGCCCCCCAGATCAAGGTGGTGTATTGGGGAGAAAACATCTGCCTCACGGCCACAGGGACGTCACCCCCCCGAGGAGTGACATCGGGAAGCTTATCGAACGTGACAATTTCAAAATCAGCCTGACAGGATTGTTCGTTTTCCGTACGTACTTTGGCTACTTCATTGAGCAGTACATTCTTTTTCCATGATGCCAAATCTTCAATCGGAATGGCCTCGCGCCTGATGCGGGCAACCAGTTGTGAAGGCAACTCCAGCGTCTCAAGGTTAGTCGTCTTGGCAAGCAAGGCATCCTGTATTTCCGGCACGTCACCTTTCACTATGGGCCAAGGATAAACACTCACGTCAGCAGCTCCGCTCTCAAGGCAGCGTTTGGCCATTAGGTCAATCCCGTCCCATCCTTGCTGCCCCGGCGTAGATACTAGGGTTACAGGGTGCCCAGCCAAATCATTTAGCAGAAGGCCTTTTTGGGCATCTTCTCCACCGGCAACGGCTGACACGATCACGCCGGTTCGTGTTAAAATACGTGCCTCTCGTGCTGCTTCGCGAAAAAAGATAGCCACTTTGATGTCCATGAAGACGAGTACTGGCACTTTGGGGTTGTTAACAATCATATCGCGTGACAACAGATGCGCAGCAGCGGCCTTCATACCGATTTTAAGAATATCTTTGCCCTGCTGCCCTGCAACGCGGACTGCGAGAGCAAATATGTCGTTCTTGCCATCGGAGTAATGGCACACCGCCTGCGCTATGGAACCATCAAGACCCCGCTGAATGTCCAAATGCAACTGCTTGAAACAGGAACCGTCCACGACGATGCTCTTCGGGGTTGCATTCACAACTTGAGATCCCGTCGAGTTCTGATCCCGCTGCCAGCCAGCTTCAGGAAAAGCACTGAAACAGAATTCCGGCTTCAGACACATCAGTTTTCCCAGAACCAAAGCTGAAATCTTAGGGCCACGGTTCAGCTTTTTCACGACCCACGGCAAAAAATCGTCCAAACAGAAATGAGACTGCCAAGATCTGACATCAGCATCATTGCCGCCAATGGCACGAATAATTCTGTTTTTCGTGTAGCTGTCCAGAGATGTAAACTCGTAGACGACCAGCGATACATAGAAGTCAGCTTGCTGGCTGTCCATCATGCATGCAGGAATGCCGGAGCGATCCAGGTGCTGGATGATCTCAGCCACCTTTTCCGGGTTTATCTCGTAATGACGGCTATGATTCCTTGAACCATTAGAGAGGCAGGTCCGGGGGTACATACCCGGCTCCCATTGCCTGTGACAGTCAACCGAGTCATAATTCATCATTTTTTCCTTTTTCAAATTGTTTCCATTCATAAGCTAGGCTTCTTTACACGGTAGTGCTCTTTCAGTAGTCAAATCGCTTGGGAAGCACCGTCGTCTTAATGATGTTTGCTCATCGCTTGCACCGGCATGGTGCCGGTGCAAGACGATTGTGCTGACTAGCTTTTTTCAAAGCCTCTCTGCTCAATAAGCCGCTAGCTATTCCCAGAGGGGGCAATACGGTGTTCTAAAAGGAAAGTTTCCAGATCCTGAGCCCAGTAGCGCACTGAGCGTCCAATTTTGATATAGGGAAGCCCTATGCGCTTAAACCTGTGCGCACGAAGTGTAGAGAGGCTCAGCCCTGTTCGGGCTGAAACCTCTTGTTCTGTCAGACATTGGTGTGTAGCTTCATTGGCAGGCATAGCCGACCTCCTTGGTTGGTCTTGGAGCTCCGGCAATTCATATACATGGGGAAAATAAGATTTAGAAGAAATTAGGGATTGCTAAAAGCTTAAGTCTACAATTAGGAACTGCTACTATTCGAGAAGGGCAAGCCCGGTTGCAATAACTCTGTTAGGGGGGCTCTGGTGTCCCAGTGCGAGAAAAAAGAAAAGCCTCCCCATACGACCTGCTTAAAGCAGTAGGAAGGCTTATTGGCCAAGGGATAAGCTGCCATGTGTGCTGCAGCCTAATGCATTTGAAAAACTGTAAACGATGATTTTCGACTATTTCACTGTGCCACTAAATTGATACTCAAAGAAACTTATTGGCTGTCTCTTAAGCAGCTTTACCTGAGCGTTGTCCCGTATCCGATTCAGATAAGATTCACGCTCTTCTGTTCCGCTAATTTTCTCAGCGGCTGCCTTGAAGTGTTTTCTCCAATTTGACTCGCATTCACCAAAATATTTACATGCTGCGCAATCTTCTGATGTTGCTTTCTTTGCTGGATCGCATTTTTCAAGCGAATTGCGCTTTCTATATTCCTCAAGAGCTCGATCAATATTGAATCTATTGCTGATATATAAATCGTATATAAGCAGCCCAGAAGACTTGTAAAATGTGTTATACAAAGATTGTCTATGCGTCTTTAAGTTTGATTTTCTGTGTATTTGATTGAGGATGTCGCTGCGCGTGCAATTCTCATAGTCATTGCTAGACTTGAAAAGTGTTGCTTGCTCTGCGAGTATATCAATAATTTCATTAAGCTGAAGATTTTTATCAATACCGAAGTAAACATAAGTATTATTGCTGGGAGATACGATTATGCAACGCATATCGTTTTTATTTAGCACCTTGAATGCTAAAGGGAGATCCTCACTGAGTTTTGTCCGCGCACAAATTTCAGCCATGTCGTATGGAAAAGGCAAGAATGCAGCGTTTGTCTTGAAACGCTTTGAAACTCTAAGAAGATATTCAATGTATGGTTGAATGGATAGCCAATCGATGTACTGCTCACTACCTTTCAATGAATAAGTACGTTGAAGAAGCAATGTGTCACTCTCACGACAGTGAATTGCATTTGATAGTAAGTCTAGCTGCATGCCTTCAGGAATGCTACTCGCATAAAATTTGATTGAATCATTCCCTACAATTTTGATAATACATTCAATGCTCTCGTTATTATCATTTGACATCTCAAATCTGCGTTTCGCATATTCACAAAAGAAAAATGACTCTTCTAAGTTCGTTTGGTCAAGGACTGGACTCCGCATCACTTTTTCTCCGTGTTAATATCAAAGATTTCATCTGCGACACTGGCCGCCCGCTGCATCGCCTCATCAGCTAGATGTGCGTAACGCTGCGTCATTTGCGGGCTGGAGTGCGTCAGTAGTTTCTGCAACATGTATAAATCGACTTTCCCGCTGGAGGCAAGAAACGAAGCATATGCATGGCGCAATCCATGCAAGGGGCGGAAATCATCGGGAAGCCCTGCCTTCTTCTTGACCCGTAGTGCGACACGGCGGAAGTCCTGTCTCTGCCCGCCATCCTTTCCGGGAAAGACATAATTACTGCCGTGCGGTAAGGGCACTAGAATGGATCGAGCAGCCTGTGACATTGGGATGATCTCAGTCTTTCCTTTTTTGGCAGCATCCCCGCGCAGAGTGATAAATCCTCTCTCAAAGTCAATGTCGTCCCAGCGCAAAGACATGAGCGCACTCTTGCGCATGCCCGTGGTAAGGGCCAACCGAATAAAGCTCGCTGCAACTTGATCTGCCTCTTCATCAAGCGCCTGCTTGAGCTTCGTTACTTGATCCAACGTCAAGGCTTCCGTCTTAACATTATCTACTTCAGGCATTTCAAAATAAAGGGTAGGCTGCTGGGCACATAGCCCCCGCTTGACTGCAAAGTTGATAAGTCTACGAATAAAAGCCAAAACATGCTTTATCGTCTGTGGGGATAGGGGCTTTGCTTCGCCGCCTTTTTTGCGCGGCTTGGTTAGCACCGACAGTTGATTGCGAAGATCATCAATGTCCTTGGTGGTCAGTTCCTCGGTGGTCTTTTCGTGCAGGTGAGGAAAATATTTGAATAGGCACGCGTCGGTTTTCAGGATGGCTTTACCAGCATTTATTGCAGCATAATGCTCCCAAAGCTTGGCAAGAGTAGCTCGGGACTGTAAAAGATTTTTTTTCTCTTCTAGGCAACGGCGTTTCTCAGTATTGGGCAATTCTTTACCACGCATCCTGTCTATGCGTACTTGATTGGCTTTGGCCTCAGTCATTCCAGCAGAGGCCTTCCCCACGGGTTCTTCAATCTGCTTCGCCTCTCTGCCGCCAATCCGATAGCGGATGTAATATGTTCTCTCTTTGCCGCTATCGTCATCGCGAAAGTAAACACCTGGATATTTTTTAGATTTTGTGCGTTTTTGTGTTGCCATATAGGATCACCTCAAGTACAGCAAAAAGCAGAGAGCCTCATTTCTTCCCCACACCATTCCCCACACAGGTCATAAAAATAGTGAGCAATAGGTGTAAAGTCAAACAACCTTTAACATGGATATCTAGCTGTTTTTAAAAGAATATATAAAAAGATGAAAATCCATATATAATATGGCACTTAGTCTTTTAAGCAGAGAGTCGCAGGTTCGATCCCCGCACGACCCACCATATATTTCAAGGGCTTACAGCTAACAGCTGTAAGCCCTTTTTCTTACGGATTTAGCCCGTTGAGCGCACTTGTGCGCGAAACTGAGGGGTGGTTCTTATAAAAATGTGTTTGAAGTTTCTAAGCCGGCTGTGAAATCTGATCCGTTGAATTTATGGAAGTCGCTGCTTCTGTATTCTTATTGTGAGCCTCATCCAAATAACATATCCATGCATAAATAAGCTTATATCCAATTGAAATGCATTTATTTCGGTCTTCTCCGGTGATAGTGATATGTCTACCATGTCTACGCGGAGTATAATATTTTGTTCTAATCCAGTTGATCTCATCCGCATTGCCACCGAGATAATTATTCATTGCTTTCCAGCCATCTTTTTCTTTTGACTCATCAATGTTAAGCTGCTGCATAAATGAATTTCTGATGTTTTCTAAACATCTGTAAGTAAAAAATCCAGTGTCTATTGGGTTTGTCATTGCAAGTTTTAAATTTCGCAGGCAGTCATGGACAAAAAACCCCACGGGTCCGTTTATGCAAGCAACTATCACGCTTAAGTTATTCTCAAATTTTTCTGCAAAGAGATTTTGTTCATCAATCTTGTATATCGGTATTAATGGGATAACTGATTTTTCTTCGGGGAGTGTATAAGACAGGAATTCTATACTAAGCATCACCCCGTACAGAATACATATGGAATTTAAATAATTGTCTGTAAAATTAAGAAGAGTATTCCTGAAAGTCAAAATGTCATGAATTTTTTTTTCACATGTGCAAATCGCAGTAGCGGTTTGCCCATGTATATAAAGAATAATGTCTACTTTTTGATCCTCAACGGTGGAACTTCCTTGGATTTGCGTATCTTCAGGGAGAAGTAAAAAGGTTGGATATATGTGTCCATAAAATACGTAGTTCATTACTCCTCCCTAATTTTTAACTATATATATTTTACAATTTACCCATTTCGCCTCAGAGTATTTGGGCTCGACCATAACTCTTCTGCCGCAGAGGGATAAGCCGAATGTCGCCTAGAAATTGTTCTATTGTGTTGTCGATTCTATGTCGCCATAAAAACGGCCCGTTGACTCTAAGAGCCAACGGGCCGTTGTGCTAGCAACAAGCTTAATCCTTTTCGTCTTCTGCGCTGCGCGGTTTTCTGCCCCATTTGTCGGGGTGTGTAAGGCGCTTGCCGCCGCCACCGTTACCGCCGCCATCACGCGGATTGCGGGCAGGGTATCCGGGCCGGGGGCCACGCGGTGCGCGGGGGCCGGGGCCGAAGCTCTTGCGCTGGAACGAGCCGCCGCCAGCGTCCAGCTTGGCGGTCACGCGCGTACCGGCAATAAACACGCCCCGGTTGAGAACGGCCAGCACGTCATCGGCAAACTCGCTCTGCACTTCAACAAGGCTGAAATGCTTCTGAATGCTGATGGCGCCGATGCTGCGGCCAGCAATGCCGCATTCACCGGTGATGGCACCCACCATTTCGCCGGGCGAAACCTTGTGGGCATGGCCCACGCTGATGTGCAGGCGGGTCATGGGCGCATCGTTACGGCGCGGGCGGGCACCATCGCGGTCGCCCTGACGGAACCCGTCACGGCCATCGCGACCATCACGGCCATCGCGGCCAAAGCGGCGGGGCGCTTCGGACAGCGGGTCTTCTTCGGGCACGTTTGTGGCATCGCCAAAATCGCGCTGCATCAGCAGCTTGAGCAGGGCTGCGGCCACATCGCGGCTGGTGATGACATCATCGGCAAACTGTTCGGACAAAAAGTCTTCCACCATCTGCATGCAGCTTTCCAGCGCCCCGGCAGTCAGCGTGGCGCGCACTTCGTCCAGCAGCCGCGAGGTGCGGATGTTGGCAACGTCGCGCAATGAGGGCAGGCGTTCCTGCTGGATGCGGGCCTTGGTATGGCGGATAATATCGCGCAGCTTGTGCTGCTCGCGCAGGGTCACAAAGGTGAAGGCCTTGCCCACGCGGCCAGCGCGCCCGGTGCGGCCAATGCGGTGCACGTAGCGCTCTGCGTCATGGGGAATATCGTAGTTGACCACGGCATCCACATCGTCCACGTCAATGCCGCGCGCGGCAACGTCTGTGGCGATCAGAATGTCCAGCCCTTCACCGCGAAAACGCTGCATGACCCTGTCGCGCTGCGACTGGGCAAGGTCGCCGTGCAGACCATCGCTCTGATAGCCACGCTGTTGCAGGTGGGCCGTCACTTCGTCCACGCTGCGCTTGGTGGAGCAGAATACCAGGGCCTTGCGGAATCCCTGAGCGTCCAGCACCCGGCACAGCGCGTCCATCTTCTGATGGGGGCGCACTTCGTAATAGACCTGCTCAATGGCGGGCACGGTCAGGGTCTTCTGGGCAATGGCCAGCATTTCCGGCTCACGCAGAAAGCGCTTGCTCAACTGCAAAATAGCTGGGGGCATAGTGGCCGAAAAAAGCACGCGCTGGCATTCAGCGGGCACACGCTCCAGGATGGCTTCTATATCTTCGCGAAAGCCCATATCGAGCATTTCGTCGGCTTCATCAAGCACAACAGTAGTTGCGCCGCCCAGGCGGAGGGTGCCGCGCTGGAGGTGATCCATAACGCGACCAGGGGTGCCTACCACCACCTGCACGCCGCGTTCAAGAGCGCGGAGCTGGCGTTCAATGGCCTGACCGCCGTATATGGGCAAAATGGCAACGCCGCGCTTGCGGGCGGCCAGTTTGCTGAACTCTTCGGCAACCTGAATGGCAAGCTCGCGCGTGGGGCAAAGCACCAGCGACTGCACCGCCTTTGTGGTGGTGAGCTTTTCCAGAATGGGCATGCCAAAGGCGGCTGTTTTGCCGGTGCCGGTCTGGGCCTGACCTACCGCGTCGCGGCCAGTCAGCAGAAAGGGTACAGCAAGCACCTGAATAGGAGAGGGTTCTTCAAAACCCATATCCTTGACGGCCTGCAACAATTCCGGGGACAAATGAAAATCTTCGAACGATGGGGACATGCTGTTCCTGTACATAAAAAATTACTTGGTAGCGTACCATAGCCTCATACACGCCAATGCACAATGCCCCATCAGCCCCAGATTGCGGCAGACGGCGGCCTGACTGAAAAAAACCGCCCAGAAGCCGCCCAGCGCAAGGGATGACGATTCTGGCGCAGATGTAAAAAAATTCTGCTGCGCGGCACAAAACCTTTACAGGCAGTTGACCTTGCGGCGCTCCTCTGTAGGATGGCCTACGCCGGAATAGTCCTACCACGTCAGCCATCAGGAGAAACCATGTCCTGTATACAGACACGCGGTCTTGCCTACGGCCAGATATCCTACAGGGATCTGGACATTGAAGAGGGCAAGGCCACATTTATCAGCGGCCCCAGCGGCTGTGGCAAAAGTACGCTGCTGCGGCTGTTCAACAAAACTCTGGCCCCTACGGCAGGCACGGTGCTGTATCAGGGACAGGACATGGCCCAGACGGACAGCATCGCCCTGCGGCGCGAGGTCCTGCTGGCAGGGCAATCCGTGTTTCTTTTTGAAGGCACTGTGGGCGAGAATTTTGACGCCTTTTGCGAAGCCAGAGAATCTGCCATCCTTGCAACGGAAAACAAGCTGAAATTTCTGCGCCTGTGCTGCGCCAATTTTCCGCTGGATGCGCCCTGCGTGCATCTTTCCGGCGGTGAACGCCAGCGCGTGTTTCTGGCCATCTGCCTTTCATTCCTGCCCAAGGTGCTGATGCTGGATGAACCCACCTCAGCCCTGGATCAGGAAACGGCAGAGCGCTTTATGGCGCAGGTGCTGGCCTTTTGCCGCGAGCGCGCCATGACCGTGGTAGCCGTGAGCCATGATCCCGCCCTGACCGGGCGGCATGCGGAAAACATCATCAGCCTGCGGGCAGAGGCGGAATAACCATGAACGGCGTTGCCCAGATTCAGTTAGGCTCGTTTTTGCTCGTCTATGTGCTCTTGCTGGTAGTGCTGGCGGTTATGAAAAAATGCCGTATCAGCCAGACCAAACTGCTGGTGCTGGCAAGCGCGCGCATGACCTTGCAGCTCATTGCCGCAGGCTACGCGCTGACTTTTCTTTTCGAGCATCCTCACCCGCTGCTCACCATGGGCTATCTGTTCATACTGGTGTTTTTTACCATTTATCTGGTGCTTTCGCGCAACAAAAGACTCAACCCGCGCTTTCGGGTAATAGTGTCTGTTTCCATTGCCAGTTGCGGGCTGGGCATCATCATATTTTTCGTGACCTGTATTGTGGGGCAGAGCGTGTTTGATCCGCAATACCTCATCCCCATCAGCGGCATGCTCATGGGCAATGCGCTCACGGGCGTTTCGCTGGGCCTCAAGTCGTTCTGGAACGGCCTTGAGGGGCAGCGGGCGCGTGTGGAGGCGCTGCTGAACATCGGCGCCACGCCGGAAAAGGTTCTCTTTCCCTTTGTGTGCCAGGCGCTGGAAACCGCCCTCGTGCCTACGCTCAACTCCATGCTGGGCATGGGTATAGTGGTGCTGCCCGGCATGATGACAGGCCAGATACTTTCCGGCACCGCTCCCACCACTGCCATCCTGTACCAGATAACCATCATGGTGGCTATTTGCGCCTGCGTGTGCCTGTGCTGTTTCTGCTCGCTCTATTTTGGCTACAGAACGCTCTGGAACGCGCAAAAACAGGTGGTTTTCTAGGCGCAGGTTGCCAGTGGAGAAGCTTCAGGTTCAGCGCGTCAACACGTTGTTCACCCTCACTCCCCGTTGATACACATATTGTCGTGCTCAGGAATGTTAAAAATCCTGAGCAATTGCCCAAGTCATTTCTTGGAGTGTATCCAGAAGGGTTAGCTACTGGTCAGCCTTGTTCTGAAATTTTTTCACATTTTGTTGGGCGTCTGATAACTGGGCGTTCAGCGCACTTACATCATTCCCTTGGGCTTTTTCTTCCGCAATCTTTGCTGTAAGCTGTTTTTGTTTATCTTTCGCGTCCTGTAGCTGCTGCGATATTTTCATATTGCTTACAGTAAGCCCTGAATCGCTATTGGTAGACGGCTCATTTTCATCGCTTTTATCAACACTTTTTGACAGCTTTTTCCCTTCTTCTGAGATTGTGACAGTGTCTCCCTGCTGTAGTTCAGAAGAATCGTTCTTTTTTGACACATTCGTTCCATTTGTTGTTGCTGACATGTTAGAAGGCTGCACGGAATTATTGCTAGCGCTTGTGATAGAATCCATAACTAATTCCTATGGTTGTGGTTAAAATATTCGTTCCGCACTTGAGTTGTTGACGGCCTGAAACATTTGTAGCTGCTATCATATTATCGTTAGAGTGCCGACACGGTTCATCCTCCCAGCCTTGAAGCTGGAGGCTTTCTGCTAGCGGAGCACACTCCGCAGGGCTGATTCAAGATCCGGCTGGTGAAAGGCATAGCCAGCAGCCTGCAAGCGCGCCGGAACAGGGTTCTGCCCTGCGAGCAGCAGTTCATCTGCCATCTGGCCCAGCATCAGGCGCAGTATCGGTGCGGGCACGGGCAGCCACGAGGGCCTGCCGCAGGCCTTGCCAAGGGCGCGGGTAAATTCGCTCATGCTGGGGGTGCGCGGCGCGCAGATGTTGAACGTGCCCGCAAGGTCGGGTCTTTGCAGCAGCAGGGCGGCGGCTCCGGTCACGTCTTCAAGGTGCGTCCAGCAGAAGGGCTGTTTGCCTGAACCCAGAGGCCCGCCCACAAACATGCGGAAGGGCGGCAGCATGCGTTCCAGAAATCCGCCGGGGGTTCCATCCGCCTTTTTGCCCAGCACCGGGGCAAAGCGCAACACGCAACGGCGGATGCCCAATGCTTCAACGGGCACGGTGCTCTGCTCCCACTGGCGGCAGGTTTCGGCCAGAAATCCCGTGCCGGAAGGCGCACCTTCATCGCAGGGCGGCGCGCTGTTTTGCCACAGTCCGTAATATCCGCTGGCCGAAGCCTGCAAGAGGGTTGCAGGCGCTTGCTGGGATTGTTCCTTGCGCAGGCGCAGGGCAACGCACAAGGCTTGCCCGGTTTCTACCCGGCTGTTCACAATGGCCTGCTTGCGCTCCGGCGTCCAGCGGCCTCCGCCGATATTCTCGCCTTGCAGATTGATGATGGCATCGATGCCGTCCAGCAATCCGGCCAGGGCAGCTCCATCCCAGCCGTTCCAGACCACGCGCCGCGGGCCGTTGCCGTCCTTGCCCGCCCTGCGTGAAACCACGCTTACGGTGAGGCCCTGGCGCATGAGCGCCGTTGCCATGTATCGCCCCACAAAGCCTGTGCCGCCCAGAATGAGAACATGCATGGTGAACCCCCTCTGTTGTGCGAAGCCGTGCGTTTGATGCAGTCTATACCTTTTGTCATGTAACAGGCAATTTTATCGTTTTGTCGGCCTTGCAGCTGATTGCGCGGGATGCGGAAAAACCTCCTGCGCCATGCGGATGAACTCCCGCGCTGCGGGCGACATGCGGCGCGCGTCCGGCGCTGCCAGGGCCACCTGCCGCCGGGCCGCAGGACGGAGGGGCTTTTTGACGTAGCTCTGTGCTTTATCTGGCGGCAGGGCGGATTCCGCCACAATGCTCACGGCCTCGCCCCGAGCCACGGCGGCGATGGTGCTCACAAGCTGCAACGAGCGCCAACGGATATTTGGATGCAGACGCAATGCTCGGAACAGGCCGCCGATAATGTCTTCAGACCCGGCTCTGGTCATGGCAAAGGGGCTGGCGCAAAGTTCCTCAAGGGTGACGGCGTTTTTTTTCGCCAGCGGGTGCGCCAGAGGCAGCAGGGCTACCAGCTGGTCTTCCATGAGGGGAAAGGTGTCAAACCGGTCATCCGGCAGGGTCACAAAACCAATGTCCACGCGGTGGTCTGTGAGCCATTGGGCCACCTCACCGTCAGGGCCTTCATCCACGTGAATTTCAATGCCGGGGTAAACCGCGCAGTATTTTTCAAGCACCGGGGGCAGCAGGCGCAGCGAGGCCGTGGGGCCAAAAGAACCGATGCGCAACGTGCCGCGCTTCATGCCGCGAGCGTCCGAAGCCTCCTGCCGCATGGATTCCGCCAGCCCAAGCATGGCCTGAGCCTGGCGCAGCAGACGAGTGCCCACATCTGTAAGCTCCAGATTCTTGCCGCGCCGCAGCAGCGTTACGCCAAATTCCTGCTCAAGCGCTTCAATGGCGTGGGACACGCCAGATTGCGAAATGCCCAGTTGCAGGGCTGCGGCAGTGAAGCCACGGCGCGCGGCAACAGTGGAGAATATTTCAAGCTGGGTCAGCGTCATTGCGATTTACCATGAGTTATTGCTCATTTCTCTATGAATAAACATGCACGTAAATGTATGCCCTTCAGCTTGCGGCTGCAATGGGTGCGGTCTGTGCAAGGCCTTTGGTCGCAGAATTTCAGTAAAGTCAGGGATTGAAATGAGTGTTGCAAAAGAACGCGCGGGGGACTCCGCCGTATACGTGCGGCTGGCCCTTGTGGCCGTGGCCTGGGGCGGGACTTTCATTGCGGGCAGAAGCCTGGCTGGCGTTGCGCCCATGTTCTCGGCCTGCCTGCGTTTTTTGCTGGCCTCGGCGGCGCTGAGTCTGTTTCTTGTGTTTTCTGGCGAAGGCTTTCGCCGTGTGACGGTGGGGCAGGCCTTGGTGGTGACCCTGCTGGGGTTTTGCGGCATATTTTCGTACAGTTTTTTCTTTTTCAGCGGGTTGCAGCATATCAGCGCTTCGCGCGCGGCGCTGATTGTGGCTTTGAACCCGGCGGTCATGGCCCTTATCGCCTATCTTTTTTACCATGAGCGCGTGAGTGCGCTGAAAATGCTTGGCATTGCCCTGTGTTTCGGCGGCGTGGCTCTGGTGGTCGGCGGTGGCGATCCCCATCGGGCGGGGGGTGGCGGCAGCGGCTGGCTGGGCGAGGCGCTTATAGGAGGCTGCGTGCTGAGCTGGAGCGCCTACAGCGTGTTTTGCAAATCTGTAGTGCGGCAGCTTGGGCCGTTGCACACGGTTACGTATTCCATCTATGCCGGAACCCTCATGCTTGCGGCCTATACCGTCTGCACGGGGGCGCTGGATTTTGCCGCTGTGCCGCGTTTTAGCACCGGTGAGATGCTCAGCCTGTTCTATCTGGGCATAGTTGGCTCCGCCGTGGCCTATATCTGGTATTATGACGGCATCCAGAAAATTGGCGTTGCGCGCGCTGGCGTATTTATTGCGCTCAATCCTCTGGCGGCGGTGCTGCTTGGCGCGGCCATGCTGGGTGAACAGATGACCCTGGCGACGCTGCTGGGCGGTGCGCTGATTATCACCGGCATTGTGGTGGAAAACTGCCGCAGCGGAGCCGGATGCACTCAGGCTGCTGAGCCGCCCTTAGAAATAGCCGCCGAACCGTCCGCCAAACTATCCGGGCAGGCGGGGAGCTGACAGCCGCAATCTTCTGTTTCCGCCTTTCCCGATTTTACGACAAAGTCCAGATGCTCCCGGCCCCAGGCGTACAGCGCCTCTAGCGCCGGGAGTAGTTTTTTGCCGCGCTCTGTGAGCGAATATTCAACCTTTGGCGGAATTTCGTTGTACTGCCTGCGGTGAACAAGGCCAAAATCTTCCAGCTCGCGCAGGCATTTGGTGAGCATCATATTGGTGACGCCCCGCACGCTGCGTTTCAGTTCGTTGTAGCGCATGGTGTCTTTTTCGGCCAGGTGCCACAGAACGGGCAACTTCCACTTGCCGCCAATGCACCTGAAAACGTGCAGGATGGGGCATTCAGTCTTGTCATCATACAGGCCGCTGGTGGCGCGTGAAAGAGATTTTGTCATGGTATGCTCGCTGAAAGTAGGGAAGAAAAAAATGCGTACTTGCGAAAATAGTTTTAGAGCAGGTATACATGGTGGTCAAGAAGTCCCATGCCATCAACCAATTCCCATAGGAGGATATAATGAAAATTTACGCCATAAACGGTGGCCCTCGAAAGAAGTTCAATACCGCCAAGTTGCTTCAGGCGGCTCTGGACGGCGCGGCAGCCGCACCCTGTAGCGAAACCGTAGAAACCGAGATGATCCACCTGCATGATCTCAACTACAAAGGTTGCGTGAGCTGTTTTTCGTGCAAAAGGGTGGGCGGCAAGAGCTACGGGCATTGCGCAGTCAAGGATGATCTGGCCCCGGTGCTGGAAAAGCTCTCGCAGGCGGACGGGCTTATATTTGGCAGCCCCATTTATTTTGGCAATGTCACGGGCATGATGCGCAGCTTTCTTGAGCGCCTGATGTTTCCCTTTTTCGTGTACGACAAGGACTACAGTTCGCTTGCTCCCAAGCGCATGCCCACGGCCTTTATTTACGCCATGAACGTGAGCAGCGAAGAAATGGAGCAGTACGGTTACCTCCAGAACCTCAAGGGGATGGAAACCTTTGTGGGCCGTCTTTTTGGCGAGCCGCAAGTGCAGCATGTGCACAATACCTACCAGTTTGACGACTATAGCAAGTACAAGTGCGAACGGTTCTCCGAGCCGGAAAAAGCCGCTTATCGCGACGCGCATTTTCCGCAAGATCTGGAGCAGGCCCGCCGCATAGGCGCTGCAATGGTTGCAGCTGCCAGATAACTTTCGGACTGCCCACGGCAAAACGCAAAGCCCCCGTTTTTCAACGGGGGCTTTGTCATTACTGATAGTTGCGCCAGCGGGGATTATGTACCCAGATAGGCTGCCTTGATTTCCGGCGTGTCGGCCAGATGGGCGGCGGAACCTTCCGCCACGATACTGCCCGTGTCGAGCACATAGCCGCGATCCGCCACTTGAAGCGCCAGACGGGCGTTCTGCTCCACAACCACAACGGTCAGACCTTCGCTGTTGAGTTGTTTGAAGGTGCGGAACATGTCGTACATCAGCAGAGGCGAAAGGCCCATGGAGGGTTCGTCCAGCAGCAGCACCGAGCAGTTGGTCATAAGCGCGCGGCCCACGGCCAGCATTTGCTGTTCGCCGCCAGAGAGCGTGTCGCTGCGCTGGTGCATGCGTTCTTTAAGGCGCGGAAAAAGCTCAAAAACCTTGTCCACATCCCGCTGGATGTTGTTGTCCTTGCGCGTCCAGGTAGCCAGCTTGAGATTTTCATTCACCGTGAGGTTGCCGAAAATGTGGCGGCCTTCGGGCACAAGATCCATCTTGAGGCGGGCAACCACATGGTGCGGCTCTGTTTTCAATATGGATTCGCCGTTAAAGCGGATGTCGCCGCTGATGACAGTGGGGGATTCCGGCGGCGTGAGGCGCATGACGGCCTTGAGCGTGGTGGATTTGCCAGCGCCGTTGGCCCCGATGAGGGTGACTATTTCGCCCTTGTTCACGTGAAAAGAAATGCCGTGAAGGGCTTCAATCTTGCCATAGCCGGCGTAGAGATTTTCAACTTCCAGTAGCATCACACGTTCTCGTCGCCCAAGTAGGCCTTGATGACATCGGGGTTGGACTGAATTTCCTGCGGCGTGCCCTTGGCAATGGTCTTGCCGAATTCCACCACGGTAATGTGCTGACAAAGCGACATGACAACCTTCATCTGGTGCTCGATCATCCAGATGGCGATTTTGAATTCGTCAAAGATCCAACGGATGTGCTTGATGAGGCCGTCCACGTCCGAGGAGTTCAGGCCAGCGGCGGGTTCATCAAGCAGCAGTAGCTTGGGGTCTGTGGAAAGGGCGCGGGCCAGCTCCACCCGGCGCTGCAGGCCGTAGGGCAGGTTTTTGGGAAATTCATTGGCCACATCGGCCAGTTCCATGATTTCAAGAATTTTTGAGGCCTTTTGCCGAACGCGTTTTTCTTCGCGGCTGTAGCGCTCGTTGCAGAGCCACACGTCAAGCAGCCCGTATCCCAGCCGATGGTATTGCGACACGCAGATGTTGTCGAGCACCGTCATGTCGTTCCACAGGCGGATGTTCTGAAAGGTGCGGGCCATGCCCATGGCCGTAACCTGATGCGGCTCAAGGCGTGTATCGTATGTATGGCCGTTAAAGACAATCTGCCCCTCAGTGGCGTGATAAAAGCCGGAGGCCAGATTGAACACCGTTGTTTTGCCAGCGCCGTTGGGGCCGATAAGGCCCACAAGGCTGTGGTCTTCCACGGCGATGGAAAAATCCGTTAACGCAATCAGCCCGCCGAAGCGTTGCGTGACTTCTTTCATTTCAAGCAGTGCCAAGGTCAGCCCCCACTCGTTCTGGTTGTATCTGCATCAATGGCGCTTTCAGGACGCGCCGCCCTGGGGCCAGCAATTGCTTTAGTTGCGCTTGCCGAAGCTTACCAGCCGTTTCAGTTTGGGGAACACATCGGTCAGTTCCCTGTTGCCCAAGAGGCCCTCGGGCCTGAACTGCATGAGCAGAATGAGGATCAGCGGGATGATGACCCACTTCCATTCCTGGCTGATGTTGAACGAATTGGGCACAAAGGGCAGCATGTGGGCCAGATCGCTCATGGCCGGCAGGGCAAAGCGCAAAAGCTCGATCAGCAGGGTAAACATTACGGCGGCCAGCACCGAGCCGGAAAGCGAACCCATGCCGCCCAGATACACCATGACCATGGCCTCGGTGGACTTCATGATGCCAAAGCTGTTGGCGTAGATGGAGCTGAACATGTGCGCGTAAAGCGCGCCCGCCACCCCGGCAATGCCCGCAGATACCATAAAGGCCACGAGCTTCACCTTCTTGGTGTTGACGCTCATGATCTCTGCGGCAACTTCGTTCTGGCACACCGCAGGTATGCCTTTGCCCAGAGTGCTGTTTACCAGACGGTACAACATCATGGTGGTGATCATCACTCCAAGGAGCATCCAGATCATCATCCAGGGGATGTCGGCCACGTTCTCCATGGCGCGCACCACGCCGCGCATGCCTGTAAGGCCGCGCGGGCCGCCCACAAAGTCGATATTGATAATAAGCGAGATGATGATGTAGTTGGCCGCAATAGTGATGATTGCCAGATAGTCGTCACGGGTTTTGAACGAAGGCAGGGCCACCAGCAGGCCAAAGAGGGCCGCCACGCCGCCTGCTGCGGCAAGCACCAGGGGAAAGAGCAGGGGGGCAAGTTCTGGCGGCAGCAGGGGAGCTCCGAGCATTTTGTTCTTGGTGAACAGAATGATGGAGATAAGCCCGCCCACATAGGCCCCCACGCACATAAAGCCCGCATGACCACAGGAAAATTCGCCCATGTAGCCGTTCACAAGGTTCAGGCTGGTGGCAAAAATAATGTTGAGGCCCATGAACTTGATGACCGAAAGCCAGTAGCCGTCAATCCATGAAAAGTATTCGGCAAAAACAAGCACCAGCCCGCCGATCAGGAACAGAAGACAGTCTATCTTCTTCTGTTTGACAGCCCGTTTGATGGCATAGCCGAAGCAGAGCACGCCCAGTATTACAAGAACCGTTTGTACAAAAAGAGGCAGCATTCAGACACTCCGGCTAGATTTTGGTCGTTTGCGGCATGCCGAAAATGCCCGTGGGCCGCACCCACAGGATGAGCAGCAGGATGGTGAAGGAAAACAGATCCATGTAGGTGGACGGCAAAAAGGCTACCACCATGATTTCTACAAATGCCAACATAAAGCCGCCCACAAATGCGCCGCGTATGTCGCCAATGCCGCCCACAACCGCCGCGATAAAGGCCTTCCAGCCGATCATGGCGCCCATGTATGGCTCAAGGTTGGGGTAGCACATGGCAAATAGCATGCCGCCAAGCCCGGCAATGCCCGAGCCAAGAACAAAGGTGACCACAATGACGCTGTCGAGCGGTATGCCCATGAGCGGCAGGGCAAAGCGATCCCAGGAAACAGCGCGCATGGCCATGCCCACCTTGGTGCGCGTGACAATGGTCTGCAAGAACAGAAACACCAGCACCGCTGCTACAATAACCCATACTTTCAGGTTGGTGATGACCAGCGGCCCGATGGAATATACGGTTTTGTCGATAAGCTCGGGCAGCTTGCGCTTGGTTGCCCCAAGCAGAGCAAGGTTGCCGTTTTCAAGAATAAGGCCGCACATCAGTGCGGTAATGACCACATAGAGCCTGTGCGCGCCCTTGCGGCGCAGAGGCCGATAGGCAATGCGCTCAAGCGTAACACCCACAATGGCTGTGAGTCCCATTGTCAGAACAATGGTCAGACCCAGCGTCAGTGGCTTCGAAAGGCCAAGCCCGTCGGAAGAAACCAGATATGTGGCCACAAAAAATGAAATGTAGGCCCCAACCATAAAAATATCGCCGTGGGCGAAGTTGATGAGGCGCAGCACCCCGTAAACCAAGGTGTAGCCCAAGGCGATGAGGGCGTAAAAGCTGCCCCATTGCAAGGCGTTGAGGGTCTGTTGCAGCAGAAAGTCCATAGGCTACCCAAAAATGCTGATGGTTACAGTGTGCGAATTCTGTGGCGCAGTTTTTTTCAAATCGTGGTCAAGCCCCGAATTTTGAGCGGCAGTGCGCGTACGCGGCCCCTGAACCGCCCGTTCAGGCGAAAGAACTGTTGTCCCAAGGGTGGGTGCGGGTGGCTTACGCCAGCGTCGCAAGGCAGGCCTTGCCTCTACATGCTTTTATGCCCAAAAAACGCAAAAAATCATTCCTGATTCGCAATGGGACGTTGCCAGAAGCAAAAAATATTGATCCGTTCGGAGGCGCAGCTTCCCATTCACATTGGAGCTTTTTGCCGCCGCGCGGCCCCCTGTGGGTTGGGCCGCGCGGCAGTGCCAATTACCTGCTGATGTCTGCTATTTGGGGCAGACAGATTCCACAAAAGCGAACGCGCCGGTTTCCGTCACGCGCACGATAACCGCGCATTTGATGGGGTCGCGGTTTTCGTCAAACTTCATGCTGCCGGTGATGCCGTCAAAGTTGGCCATGCCAGCCATGTTGTCGCGAATGATCTTGCGTTCTTTCTTGAGGTCCGGATCAATCTTGCCGTTCTTCTGAATGGCCTGAAGCACGATGTTGATGGAGTCCCAGGTCAGAGCGGCAACGTCGTCAGGCACATAGCCGTACTTGGCCTTGTACTTGTCGATGAATTCCTTGGTTTTGCCGGTCGCGCCCTCGGCGGTGTAGTGGGTGGAGAAAAACTGGTCCACACAGTCCTTGCCGCAAAGGTTGAAAAGCTCGGCGGAACCCCAGGCATCGGAACCCATGAAGGGGCCCTTGTAGCCGAGGTCACGGGCCTGAGGCACAATAAGGGCCGCAAAGCTGTAGTTTTCAGGCACAAAGATGAAATCGGGCTTGGCGGCGATGATTTTGGTCAGCTGGGCAGAGAAATCCTGGTCTTTGGGACCATGCGATTCCATGGCCACCACAGAACCTTTGCCGTGGGTTTTTTCAAAGGATTCCTTGAAGTTGTCTGCAAGGCCCTTGGAATAGTCGTTGGATACTTCAAACAGGACTGCGGCCTTTTTGGCGTTGAACTTCTTGGTGGTGAAGTCCACGGCCACAGGAGCCTGGAAGGGGTCAAGGAAGGCCCCGCGGAACACCCAGGGGCGGTCCTTGGTGGCATCGGGGTTGGTGGACCAGGGGGTGATCATGGGTACCTGTTCGTCATTGGCAACAGCGCCCGCAGGCACGGCCTGACGCGAAGACTGGGGGCCGACAATGGCCATGACCTTGTCGCGCTCGATGAGCTTCAGGGTCACGTTGACGGCAGACTCGGGTTTGGATTCATTGTCTTCATAAATGAATTCAAGCGGGTACATCTTGTCACCCACTTTCAGTCCGCCCTTGCCATTGATCTCTTCTTTCAGCATTTCAGCCGCATACTTGGTTCCTTCGCCCACCTTGGGGATCTCACCAGTAAGCGGGATGGGGAACCCGATTTTGATCGGAGCTTCTGCGGCCATGGCCGCTTGCCCCACAAAGAGAGACAGGGCGCAAACTGACGCTACTTTCAGCAAATTCATGAAGGCCTCCCGAGTTTTATGCGTAGTTACAGGGGTGTACCAAAAATACGGTAAGGCTGAACAAAGCAAAAAATATTCCGTTTTGCTAAGTTATTGGGAATGAACACAATTTGTAAAATTTAGCTGCACAAAAAATACATTTTGGTAGTTCCTTGCGCGCCAGCACGACAAAACAGTGAAAAAATAAAGCGATAGCACGAGCATGAACCTTGTCGCATATGTGGTATCGCAAGTCAAATATGATACCAAGCCGGAGGAACCGGCTAGGTTCTTTTATGGGGTATTGCTATAATGTGCTGAATTAAAAAAAACTTTTTTGAATTGTTCGTCTGGCTGCATTACAGCCCAGCGGGGTTTCTGGCAGTGAGCACCAGTTTGGCGGCAAGAAAAGTATATCGCCTGAATAACTAAATATATGTTTATTAAGGCAAAATTGTTTTTAAGGAAAAAATACTTTTCGGTCGATTTTACGGGGGTGTTGTGCCCGTATTATCTGCATCGCCCCTGGAAAATCAAAAAATATAAAATTATTTGAGCTTGTTATCATATCCTACGAACTGGTAGACCTTGCGTTCGCGCCTCTGCTGGAACCTGAGGAACCCCTGCTCGCAGCACTGCCGCCAGCTACGCTTCCTGCGCTGCTTTCGCGTGGAGTCAAGCCAGACAAAGCAGCGCGACTGGTTTAAAAAACCTGCGGTATATAAGCACGATTCAGCGGCAAAAGCCACAGAAAAAGATTGACTGCATTGCCTGGGTCAATAACCAGCAGCCAGCCCGTCGCTGCGCGGGTCGGTTGCTCCAAACAGCATCCCGGACTGCTGATCACAAAGAATGGCTCCGGCATGGCCCATCAGATCGCTAAAGTCTGCAATGCGTTCAACCGAGTGCCCCTGTTTCGTCAGGGTTTCGGCCAATTGCGGGCTGAAGCGGCCTTCGAGCCGGAGGTTGTTTACCGGCAGGCCCCAGCTTCGGCCATAAAGCCAGCGCGGTGCGGCCACGGCATCGTGCGGACTCAGGCCAAAATCTACCATTCTGGTGACTATGGCCGCCTGCGTCTGAGGCTGCCCCTCGCCGCCCATGGTGCCGTAAACCAGCCAGGGCTTGCCGTTCATGCGCAGCATGGGCGGATTGAGCGTATGCATGGTGCGCTTGCGCGGTTCGAGCCTGTTAATATGGGTGGGATTGAGTGAAAAAAAGCTGCCACGGTTTTGCAGCAGGATGCCCGTGTCGCCTGCTACCAGGCCCGCGCCAAAGTCATGAAAAATACTCTGGATGGCAGAAACGGCGTTGCCCTGAGCGTCCACCACGCCGAACCAGCAAGTGTCGCCCTTGGGTTCCAGGGGGGCCGCATGGTTGAGGGCGCGGACAGGGTCAATGCGGTTGGCAAGCTCGCGCCCATGCTCCTGAGACAGTAGATAATCTACAGGTATGTCGGCAAAGTCGGGATCAGTCACGTGGGCATCGCGATCGGCGAAGGCCAGCTTGGTGGCTTCGACTATGGCATGCAGGTATTCGGCGCTGCCTTCGCCCATGCCTTGGATATCCAGATGTTCAAGGATGTTGAGTATGGAGAGCGAAGCCAGCCCCTGGGTATTGGGCGGCAGGTTGCAGCACTCAAGGCCCCGGTAGCGCACACGCAGGGGCGTGACGATTTCTGCCTGATGTGCGGCGAAATCCCGCGCTGTGAGCAGACCGCCGTTGCTTGCAAGCCAGCCGGTCAGGCGGTCGGCCAGTTCGCCTTCATAAAATACACGCGCGCCCTCGCGGGCGATAAGGTCAAGGGTCGCGGCAAGGTCGGGCAGGCGCAGCACAGCCCCTGTTTGCGGTGGGGTGCCATCGGGCAAAAACGTGCGGGCAAAGCCGGAAAACCGCTGCAATTGCCGATAGCCCGTGGGGTCAGGCTTGCAGTCCTCATGCAGCCAGTGGGCCAGGGAGGGCGTTACGGCAAATCCTTCTGCCGCGAGGCTGATGGCCTCTTGCAGCAGGTCGCCAAGAGCAAGAGGGCTGCCCCATGAGCGGCTGAGCGTATGGGCGGCATCCCAACCCGAAACCACACCGGGCACAGTGCAGGCAGCCAGCGGCCCGCGCAGGGGAATGGACGAAAGGCCCTTTTGCGCAAAAAAATCCCGCGTGACATTTTCGCCAGATCGCCCACAGGCGTTGATGCCGTGCAGCGCGCCAGTTGCCGCCTCGTGCGCCAGCCAGAAGTTGTCGCCGCCGATGCTGCACATCTGCGGGTACACAACCGCCAGCACTGAGGCCACGGCCACGGCGGCGTCGAGGGCAGTGCCGCCCTTGCGCAGAATATCCACACCAGCCTGTGTGGCAAGGTAGTGAGGAGATGTAACCATTCCCCGCGTGGTCATGGGGTCAAACCGCTGGGATTCCGTTTCCGCATAGGGGCTGGATGCAAAATTCATGATGCTTCCTGTGTGGGGTGGCTAGGTGCCGCATGGGTGCCGCCAGCAGGGAACAAATTTTTGAAGCCCCCATGGCATGCAGTGGGATAATCCTTGGCCTTGCAGCAGACTAGCGGCGGGGGCGCGGCACGTCAAACCGATGCTGTATCCCTGCCAGCAGATGATAACCAGGGGACAGATTTTGCTCAAAACCGGGCGGGGTATGCAGTGCCAGCCTCATTGAGGGGGGGCAAAAAAGGGCGTAAGCAGGTCGGACGCCGCGCAGGTGCGGCTACAGATCAGCAGGCAGCCGCGCTCTGCGCGGCGCGAAGGACACGATATGGGCACAACAATAATGCTGTTTGCCGTGGGGCTTGCAGGAAGCTTTGTTTTTGACCGTTTTCATCTGCCCGGCGGGGCCATGACCGGGGCCATGATCGCCGTGGTGATTTTCAAAAGCTGCGGTTCCATTACCTCGCCCGACATGGCGCACTGGGTGCGCTTTATTGTTTACGGGTGCGTGGGTGTGCTTGTGGGCAACATGTATAATCCCGGCATGCTGGACGCCGTGCGCGACACCTGGCCCATGATGCTGCTTTCAACAGGCATTATTTTGATGGCGGGGCTTTTGTGCACCTGGATTGCCGTGCGCTGGGGCGGGCTTTCTGTAGGCGGAGCGTATCTGGCGACCAGCCCCGGTGGATTCAACGCTGTGGTGGCACTTTCCGGCGGCACAGGGGCAGAAGCCCCCATGGTGATGGTGTACCATCTGGTGCGCATCTATGCCATTGTGCTGCTCTCGCCCATTGTGGCCAAGATGCTGTCTTGTTTAGTGAAGTAATCGGTCAAGGCTCGGCATCCGCCCCTGCGCATGGGGGCCGCCGACCGACATCGACATTGAGCCTCCGTCGGATTCCGCCGGAGGCTTTTTAGCGGGCAAGCAGCAGGATCAGACCGCCCAGCCCCGGCAGCGCGACCATGCAGCCTTTGAGCAGCAATTGCGGAGCCATGCGGGTAAATTTTGCGCCCACATACGCGCCGATGACCTGACCAGCCAGAACCTGCAGGAACAGCACAAGATCCAGATGCCCGGCGGCGAGAAAACCCAGGCTGCCAAAGGCTGCGATGGGCAGAATGACCAGCATGGTTGTGCCTACTGTCTGATAGAGCGGCACATTGAAGATAATCAGCAGGGTCATCTGGATAAAGGGGGTTGCCCCCACGCCGCAGGCCCCGGAAACAAGACCGTTGAACACGCCCACCATGCCTGTCAGCAGCCAGAACTTCACGCCTCGGGTACTGGTGAAACGAAAGCTGAACAGCGGATTGGCCGGGTGAAAAACCCGCAGATAAATGAGGAAGGCCGAGAGCATAAGCACCACGCCAGTCAACGGCTTGAGCGTGGCTGAGGCAAGCCCGGACGAGATATGCGCGCCGCAGAAGGCCCCGGCGGCGCCGAACGCGCCTAGCAGCAAGCCCAGCCTGCGGTTTACATTGCCCTCGCGAAAGTGGCTGACGGAGCCGGAGAGGGACGTAAAAGCCATGGCCGCGAGCGAGGTGCCAAGGGCGACCTGCATGGGGATGTCAAAGCCCACGCTGAGCATGGTGATCATAACCCCAGCGCCGCCAGCGCCCACAAAGCCCAGCAATATTCCCAACAAAAGCATGGCGGCAAAAACAAGCATAGATCACCTGCTGCGCGGGCCGCCTCCACAGGCGGCGTAAAGTTGAGCAATTACATGCAGCGGCAGAAATCGCCGCGCAGTTCTGGCAGGCTAGCTCTATGGGATGCGGCGCGCAAGGGTATTTCTCCCCACCCGGCGGGTCAGGCGTGCGCCGCCCTTTGCGCGCGCAGCAGCGTATCCCAGGCCCGAACGTAAAAGATCAGGTAGCGCCAGCACACATAGGCTACAACCATGGTGGCGACAATCATTTCCAGCACTGCCAGCACCTTGAGTTGCAGGGCGTACTCCAGCGTTGCCGGGTACGCGGCCAGCAGTTCGGAAACCTTGTACAGCGCTGTTGCCCCCACCGCCATGGGGAAGGTGTAGGCCGCAAAGCCGGGGCTGAAGGGCAAACGCAGCAGCTTGAAAAAGGCCACATAGATAATGCTGGTCATCAGCACCGCCACCCCGAGCAACAGGCTGCACAAGAGCAGGGAGGGGGTTGGCTCAAGGCTCAGATAGGCCACCAGCGAGAGGCTGGCAGGAGCGGCAAGCACCGCGATGGTGGGCTTGGACGCATCCTCGATTTCTCGGGAAAATATGAGCCGGTACAACATGACAGGCAGCAGGGCCGCATAATTGACCATGCCAAAAACCATCAGCCCGTAGGCAAGCTGGCAATAGGCCGGGCCGGGAACCGTCATGGCCGCCACGCTGATACCCACAAAGGGTACAAACCAGCTTGGCAGCATGTGGTGCAGGCTGAACTGCCGTGCCCGGAAGGCCACAAAGGCCAGCAAAAGGCAGAGGTGCAGGGCCACGGCAAACAGCCAGAGCCACTGGGCCGCCCGCGCATCCAGAATGCTCAGGCTTTTGGATTGCAGCATCAGGGCCATTGAGGTCGTGGGTAAAATGCTGCCAAGCACGGGATGGCGCAGTTCTTCGAGCAACAGCCTTGGGTTCATGGCAAATTTGCCTGCCAGCAGCAGGATCAGCGTCATGGATGTCAGCGCGCCAAGCACCTGCGCAAAATTGTGGAGCGGCAGGCTTTTTTCAAGCCCGATGCCCAGGCTGGCAATGCCAAGGGCCAAGCCCGCAAGGGGCGTGGGAACAGCGCGAAAGAAATTGCGAACACTTTGCAACATGGAACTATCCTCGGTTATGGTCTGCTTGCGTGTTTGCCACGGATCGTGCATTAAGAAAATCGAAATGAATTTAACGTAACGTATAAAAAAATTAAACATTGATATGACACTCAAGCAATTGCAGGTTTTTCTGGCTGTGGCGCGGTTTCAGAACCTCACACAGGCCGCAGAGGCTGTGTTTCTGACCAAGGGCGCGGTTTCCCAGGCCTTGCAGGAACTGGAGCGGCACCTCGGCGTGCGTCTGTTTGACAGGGTGCACCCGCATTTGCGGCTGAATCATGAAGGGGCGCGCCTGTGGCCGCTGGCGGACGAAATGATGCAAAGGGCCGAGGCCATCGAGCGGACATTTCAGGCTGGCGGGGCCTGCTTTTTGAGCATTGGGGCCAGCAAGACCATTGGCAACTATCTGCTGCCGCAACTGATGCACGATTTTGAAAAGGATCACGGATGGCTGCCCAAGGCGCAGATAGCCAACACCAACCGCCTGCTTGAACTGGTGGAAGGTTATGTTCTGGATGTGGTGCTGCTGGAGGGCGAGCAGCATCGGCCCGACATGGTGGCGGAAGAATGGCTGAAGGATGAAATGGCGGTGGTGGCATGCAAGGGGCATGCTCTGGCAGACGGCAAGGCCCATGCGCCGGAAGAGCTGGCGGGCCAGCGCTGGATTCTGAGGGAGCCGGATTCCGGCACGAGGGCGTTTTTTGCGCACACCCTAGGCACACTCATTGCGCCCTATACCGTGGCCTTGAGCCTCAGCTCCACCGAGGCGGTGCTGGGCATGGTGGAGCAGGGGCTGGGCATCACCTTTGCTTCGCGGCTCATGGCCGAGCTGCCAGGTTTCAGCAGCCGTTTTTCAATAATCCGGCTGACACAGACGTTTTCACGCACGTTTTCTCTTTGCTGGCATGAGTCAAAATACCACTCTGCGGGCATGGACTCGTTTATCCGCTTTTGCCGGGCATGGTCGCCGCTCAGCAGATAGCGCTGCGCAAAGAGCGCCCTATGCGAACTACCGCTGGCGCGTCAGGTGGTACACGCGGGGAACCATGTATATGAGGCTCAACTGCCCGCGCGTAGGTTCATAGCGCGTGGCAACCACCACAGAACCCAGATTCCAGAGGTGGGCATCATCACCTTCTCCGGCGGAGGCCTTGCCAAAACGGTCAGTGACCATCTTGAGGATCATGCCCTCCACCGTATTGTTCGGCGCGGTGTAATCCAGCTCAAGAAATCCAAGAGGGCCGGGGTTTCCGGGGCCGTAACAGATCGCCATCTGGCGCGCGCCGGGGGCAACCTTGGCGGCATCGTACAGGTCGCAGATATAGGAGTCATCCTCGCGGATAACGGTTGCTCCGTACTGTCGCAGGGCTTCACGCATGGAATTTCTGTCGGTATTGTCGAGCCGCTGGCCAAACAGAACGGCCTCGGGGCGCGAAGGTTCGGCGCGGGCCATATCTTCCAGTTCTTTCATGGCGTTGGAGTCGCCGTTCATGGCCGCTGCATAGAGCAGCAGCACCGCCCGCGAGGGGTTCTTGGTCACGCCCTGCCCGATGCGGTAAAAATGCCCAAGGCGGAACAGGGCCTCGGTTTGCTGCTGCGCTGCTGCGCGGCTGTACCATGCCGCAGCCGCAGTGAAATCCTGCTGTACCCCGCGCCCCAGCTCATAGAGCATGCCCAGATTATACTGGGCCTCGGGCTGGCCCTGCCGCGCCGCCAGATCAAACCAGCGCGCTGCTTCTGCGGGGTTTGGCTCTATGCCGCGTCCCTGCTCCAGCATGCGCCCGTAGTTGCTCATGCCGGAGGGGTGCCCGGTCTTGGCTGACTCCGCAAACCAGTGCAGGGCGCGGCCCAGGTCAGGCTCAACCCCCTGCCCGAGGTCGTAGAGTACGCCAAGGTTGTTCATGGCCTGCCCATCGCCCGCTTCGGCCTGTTTGCTCCAGATGCTTTCCGCTGTGGCGTAATCCCCCTTGGCGTAGGCTGCTGCGGCTTCTTCCGCCTGCGTGGGCGGCGAAGTCCTTTGCGGAACAGGCACTGGCGCCTTGGTGGGCGCGCTTTCCACTGCCGGAGCGTTTTTTTCCTGCTCGGCGGCCTCTTCCTTCTTGCCCTTTTTTGATTTTCTATCCCTGCGGTTTTTTGAGCCCTTTTCCTTCACTGGAGCTTCTGGCTTTTTGGGCGCTTCAAGGGCAGGGCTTGCGGGCTGGGCAGGAGCGGCGGGGGCAGATGCGCCCTGTGCCGCAGGAGTCTGCGGTTGCTGGGTCTGAGCCGGGGCGGGCGCTCCCGGTGCGGTCAGGGGGTTGACCTGCTGCGGCGTGGGCACGGATGGCCTTGCGACGGTTGGAGTTTGCACCGAGGGTGTCTGTATGGTAGGCACCTGAACCGTGGGCGTTTGTATTGGCGCCGCTGGCATTCGCTGCGAGAGCGTGGGCGAAGTACCGCCCCCGAAGGGTTGGGCACCCGTGCCGTTGGGGCTGGGCGTATTGCTTCCGCCAATTTGAGCGTTGGGCGCGCCAGTTCCCTGAACAAAAACGGAATCTGACGCGGCAAAGGCCGCGCCGCCCGGCAGCGCCAGGGACACGCACAGGCTGTACACGAATACGGCCCGGATGGCTAAAATAAGATGGGCGCGGCTGTAAACCGCGCCCCATCGAAGAAACATGCGGGTGTTCCTTACGGTTTACGTTTGGGGCAGTTAAAATTCATAAAGTCCACTTCCGGGCGGCTTGTGAGGCGCTCGTCAGGCACCAGAGCATAGCCGCGCCAGTCGCGCAAGGTGGCATTGATTCTATCCATATTCACGTAAGCCAGCAAGGCGGGCCAGCGGTCGGCCATATCACGCAGCATGCGCGCGTAGGTGACTTCCCCGCCGTGGAAACCGTCAAAGAACTCGCAGTCGCCAGAGGCAAAGGTGCGCGGGTCGGTAAATTCCATAACATCAATGCCACGGGCAAGCAGGGCGTCGCGCAGCTTGAAGAGGTGCGGATAATCGGCCTCGCGTTCGCGCATGGCGTCAAGCACACGGACAGAAAGGGGCGAAATGAAAACAAAGGTGGCAATGCCCCTGGCCTTGAGCCGGCAGTAAATTTCTGCAAAGGCGTCCAGATGGGCGCTGCTGATGCCGCCGGGGTCGCGGCTGTCAGCCAGCGGCTTGGCGTGGAAAAAGGCCTTGGTACCGTAGCGTACCTGCTTGAGGGTGTCCTCGAACTGGTAGTCAAAGGGCCGCTTTTGTCCGGTGCTTTCACCTGTATAATACCAGGAGCCGTCAGAGCCAAAGCCGTCGTTGTACTGCTGGGCCATGATGCCGTAACGGACGTTGCGGAATCCGCCCATGGACTGCGGCAACATGGGGGCGATAAAGTCCCTGAACGAAATCTTGCCTTCAAGCAGCCATGTCCAAGGTTTCTTGAGGCTGTCGAAACCGTAGTTGTACGATCCGCTGGTGGGCGGTTCTTCCTTGAAAGGATCGGCATTCCACTGCGGCATGAACCACCAGAAGTCCAGCCCGATGATGATGGCATCCGGCTTGTGGATGCGCAGCATGGCATCAATGGTTGAGCGCAACACGGGCAGATTGCCCGCCGTGCCGCCCACATTGAGGAAGGGCTTGCGGAAGTATGCGCCCCGGAACTGCATGACCCGCGAGGAACCCACGACGGCGATTTCAGGCTTCACCTTGGCATAGAGTTGCAGTTTGTAGTCCACAAAATCCTGGGAAACGCCGGATCCAAACACGGCAAAATTCCCCTTGGACTGTTCGTTGACGGCCCGTTCCACGGCTACGTCGCCGCTGCTGTGCAGCCACCACGCGGTATAGGGAACGGCCAGCAGGCATCCCGCCAGGACAAGGCCCAGCAGCACGAGAAAATAACGCTTCAAAAAGGCGGTTTCTGTGTTGTTCATGGCGTTCACGCGTGGTTAAAATTGGAAGTACAGGAAGGTCGCCTTGCGCGAAACCAGAATCAGGGTGAGGAAGGCCATAACGGCCAGCCCCGTAGCCCAGGCGGCTGTGGGCCGCCAGCTCAGGCGCGGGCGGCTTCCATCGCGTCTGCCGTGCAGAACCTCGTGGCTGTTGGGCAGCGCCCAGACCACCAGAAAGCTCACCAGCAGCAGGGCAAAGGGAACCCATCCCTGAATGTAGTTGTTGGGCAGCCAGCGGGCCACCAGGGCGGCAAAGCCCGTAAGCCCGTCGGTTGTTGCGCTCAGGCCCGCCGCTTCACGCGTAAACGGCCCTGTGAACATGGCTTTGAACATGCGGCCCGCGCCTTCAATTGTCAGCGCGCGGAACACAACCCAGCACAGATTGATGCAGAAAAATGTAAACAGGATGGAGCAGATGCGCAACGGCGCAAGGGCCAATACGCGTTCCAGCGTTTTGCCCTTGATGCAGGCGCGGAAAAAGTGGTTGATGCCCAGCATGGAACCGTGCAGCGCCCCCCAGACAATAAAGGTCCAGCCAGCGCCGTGCCACGCGCCGCCGATCAGCATGGTCAGAAACAGGTTGCGGTACTGCATGAGCCGCCCTTTGCGGTTGCCGCCAAGGGGGATGTACAGAAAATCGCGCAGCCACGAACTGAGCGTGATGTGCCAGCGCCGCCAAAAGTCCACAATGCCTGTGGATTTATAGGGCGAATCAAAGTTTTCCGGCAGCTTGAGGCCCAGCATGAGGGCAAGGCCAATGGCCATGTCCGTGTAGCCAGAAAAGTCGAAATACAGCTGGAAGGTATAGCACAGCGAACCCAGCCACGCCTCGGCCCCGCTGAGCGGAAAGGCCTTTTCCGCCGCATTGAAGACAGAGTCGGCGTACATGGCAATGCTGTCGGCCAGCAGAACCTTTTTGATCATGCCGAAGGTAAAAAGCGTAAAGCCCTGAGCCAGATTCTCAGCATTGGTGGGGGCAAGTGTGTCAAACTGAGGGCCGATCTGCTCATAGCGCACGATTGGCCCGGAAATCACATAGGGAAAACATGCGGAAAACAGCGCATGCCGCGTAAAGCCCTGAGGCGTTACCTGCCCACGGTATACGCTGACAAGCCAGGCGATCTGGATGAAGGTATAAAAAGAAATACCCAAGGGCAGCCCGGGCGGGGTGAAATGCCACTGCGCATGCAGCAGCGCCCCAAGATTCTGGGCCAGAAAGGCGGAATACTTGAACCACAGCAGGGGCAGCAGGTTGAGCACCAGGGCAAGGATAAGCAGACCCTTGCGGCTCAGGTGGAACCGGCAGCCAGCCTGCTTGCGCAAACCGCACAGGCAGGCCTTTTCGGCTTCGCCTTCCGCGTTTTCAGCGGGGGCTGCATCCTGTTTTAGCTCTGGCTCTGGCGCTGCCAGGGCAAGGGCAAAGGCATAGTTCATGCCCAGAATTACAGCCAGCAGAATCAGGAAGGGCAAACCCCACAAGCCGTAAAATACTACGGAAAAAGCCAGCAGCACCAGGGCAAGACCCGTGGGGCCGTAGCCCTGGGTCAGCCGCCAGCATACCAGCAGCAGGGGTAGAAAGGCGAAAAGGAATGTGTACGAGTTGAAAAGCATGTGCGACTCCCGTTGGACGGCGTGGACATGCCCGCCGCGCTGGCGTCAGCCTGGATTCTTCCGATTTTGCGGTGTGGGATGCTTCGCACTTGCGGCTGAGCCGCTGAAATGCCGGGCATCCTGCTTTGATCCCCAGTGCCGCCTTGCGTTCCGCACAGCAGGGCAAGGCGGTTGCTCAAGCCCGGCACGCATGTCTGCCGTGCCGGGCTGTGCATTTTTGGTAGGCCAAATGGCAAAGAAAAAGCGCGCACGACAAGAAACGCGTCACACGCGCCCCCACCGGCATGCCAAGGCTGCCGAGGCTCCGAGCTTGCCTAGGGGTTCAGCTCTGCGCGAAGCTTGCGCGAGAGGCGGAACACCATAACCTTGCGCGGCGGCAGGGTGATGGTTTCATCTGTCTTGGGGTTGCGGCCCTTGCGGGAGGCCTTGTCATAACACTCAAACTTGCCGAAGCCGCTGATAAGCAGGGCCCGGTCTTTTTTGATGGCGACCTTCATGATCTCCAGCAGTTTTTCTACCACGTTCTTGACATCTACGCGGTTTTTGTCCGTTTCTTCGTAGATGGCCTCCACGATGTCCGCTTTGGTCAGTGTTTTTTTCATAGTGCTCTCCGGCGCAGTGCGCTGGTATGGCTGAGTGGAACCCAGTGTTCCTAATGCCCCGCAGCAATGTTTGTCAGCTTCACACAAACGGAACTTTTGTGTAAAATACACGCAAGTTACAGACAGAGCAAGGTTTTTTTAAAAAAATCGCCTGCATGTCATTTTCCGTCCAATGCGCTCTACATACCGTTTCACAGTCAGCGAGCCCCATATGCCCCCCAAAAAAAAGTTTTTGTCCATGACCCTTATGGACATTTCTTCGCCCTTTTATAGACAAGCTCATTCCGTGGATGCCTGCTGTGAATCTGTGCCCGCCGCACTGCATGACCAGGGAGCTAATATGAATATGGCTCAGAATATTGCGCAGGCCTCATCGCAGATTGGAGGCAAAGAGCGCCCGGTGCCGCTGAATTTTGCATGGCTGCAGCGCGATGCGGAACCTCGGCAGGCCGTTGTGCCGGTGTTTTTGCCATTCAGGGGCTGCCCTGTGCGTTGTGTTTTTTGCGCGCAGGACGTGCAGACCGGCGTTGGCGACTGCCAAAATCCGGATTGTGCGGAAGGCTCGCGCGCCGCAAGTATGGAGGGGCTGCTGTGCGCCGCACGGGAAAATCTGCGCCTGCGCCATGAGAGCGGGCAGCCTGCGGCGGAGCTGGCATTTTACGGCGGCACGTTCACCGCATTGCCGGAGGAGGATCTGACCGCCTGCCTCAATCTGGCCTGCGAAGCGCAGGAAAAAGGCTGGATAAATTCCTTCCGCTGTTCAACCCGTCCGGACAGGGTGGATGCCCCAATACTGGAGAGGTTGCGCGCCGCAGGCTGTGGAATGGTGGAACTGGGCGTGCAGAGCTTTGCTGATAGTGCGCTTGCGGCCTCGCGCCGGGGCTATACCGGCGGCACTGCCCAGGCGGCCTGCGCCCTTGTGCGGGCTGCTGGCCTCAAGCTGGTGGTGCAGCTCTTGCCCGGCATGCCGGGGCATAGCCCACGGTTTTTTATGGACGATGTGCCTACGGCCCTTGCTGCGGGCGCGCAGATGCTGCGGTTTTATCCCTGTCTTGTGCTTGAAGGCACCGGTCTTGCCGCCATGTGGCGCGAAGGGAGCTACAAACCCTGGCCGCTGGAGGATACGCTTGAAAATCTTGCCCACGGCTGGCTCGTGGCAGCACGGGCCAACGTGCCCGTGATTCGCATGGGTCTTGCCCCGGAGCCGGGGCTGGAGAGTGCCGTGCTTGCCGGGCCTGTGGACAGGGAACTTGGCGGCAGGGTCAAGGGGCGTGCCTTGCTGCTGGCGGTAAGGGAACTGCTTGGCGAGAGTGTGGCAACACCAGCTGCGCAGTTTGATTTGTATCTGCCCCGGTCAGCCCAGGGTTCCTTTTGGGGCGCAAAGGGCGAACTGCGCGCGAGATGGGCGGCGTTGGGGCTGCGAACGGTAGTTTTTGACGATGCGGCAACGCCGCAGCTTGATTTTAACCCGGTCTGATCAGCGGGAGAGGTCTCGCTGGGGAGATGCCTTTTGCAAAAAGGTTTTTCCTGCGCTCACCCAATAAAGTTTCAAACATATGTCACGCTGTTGCGAAGGATCTTTTGCCTGAAACGCAGGCAGAGTGATACCGCGCAGGGCAAAACGCACAGAACCCGCCTTAAGACGGGTTCTGTGCGTTTGTTGCCATCTCTGGAAAAGGAGGCGGCCGCCGGGGGGGAACCGGCGGCCGAGAAGGGAGGGAGGGTGTTGATGGTTAAAAGGTTCTGTTCAAAGGAGGAGGTTTTGGAGGCTCCGTGATGCCCCCCTTGGGGGTAGGGGACAGGACGGAAATTTGTTCTCAGTGATCCTGTATATGTCAACCGCCTTTGGCGGACGAGTTGGGAGCGGCAATTTAGGTTAATTGGGGGTTACTGGGCCGCGCCGTGCTGATGTTTCGCCGCAGCGGGGGCGTCCTTTTTGGGCATGTGGGCAGCTGCAGGCTTGCCGACTTCCTTTTCAAGACGCTGGGTCATGGTTTCGTGCATCTGGCCGAGCTGCTTTCTGAGTTGCAATATTTCGGTGGCAGTGGCGCGCACAGCCGCAATATCGGGGCTGGAGGCATTTTGCAGGGCGCGCAGCTCCTGTCGCTTGATGAACATCTGGTCCTTTACGGGTTCCATCTGTTTGACGAACTCGTCCACAATGGCATCATACTTCTGCTGTTGTTCGGGGGTATACGCCCCACGTCCCATCATGCCGTGTCCTTGCATTCCGGGGCAGGGCATTTCACCCATGCAGCCGCCCATTTCCCGCATGCCTTCGGGCATATCGCCTGCGGGGCCAGGCTGGCTGTAGGCAGTTATGGCGCCACCCATCAGGGTTGCTGCAAGTATGGCTGCGATGGCGATGTTTTTGGATTTCATGGAAGGCTACCTCGTAGTCTTTTTTCTCGTATATGGTTTCGTTGTTCCTGCAACGTTTGCTTGTCATATAGCAATGCGTGTGCCAACTAAATTTTATTTAATAAAATCAATATATTGATGCATTATTCCTCGCGGCCGTTGCGCCAGCGGGCAGAGAAGCGTATGTTTTTTATACATTCGGGCATTGTTCCTGTATAAAATTTGTACATCTGCATAATTTTCTTACAGGGGCTACCGGGCAAAATTGAATAAAAAACGCGCCCGCCTTGAGGGCGGACGCGTGTTGCTGCGAGCAGATTGTCGCGGTTATTTGCTGGCGGAAGTGGACAGACCGGGATATTCCATGCTGCACCCGCGGGTTTGCGGGCTGCCAAGCGGAACGCCTACCTCAGTACCCATGCGCTGGTCTGCTCGTTGCAGAAGGGCGCGCAGTTCATCTCGCAATTGCTGTAATTCATGCCCCAGACGGGGCAGCGTTTCCGGCGAGGTGGTCTGGTTGTAGCTCAGGTGGGCAAGCTCGTTTTTTTTCAGCATGATGCTTTTGCGCAGTTCGTTCACCTTGGGGGAGTATTCGTCAATGACGGCCTGGGCTTTGGCCCGCTGCGCGGGCGAAAGCTGTTGCAGCCATGTCCGCATATCTGCGGCGTGGTTGGCTGCGGGGCTTCCCGGCGAAGGTGTATATTCCGCATAGTCGGTCTGATCCGCCGCCGTTGGCTGGGGGAGGCACAGACTGGCCAGAACACAAAGGGAAAGAAGGGGTTTCATCATAAAAGACCTTCTGAAGAATAAACTCGTCCCGCTCTCATACCAATCACTGAGCGGGGTGGCAAGATTCCCGGCTTTGTGGGCGCAAGGGATGATTATTTTATTGCAAAAAGCGTGCAAATTTTTTTACTCGTGGTGCGCCTCTGGCGGTGCCGCGCGCAATACAGAGTGTGCCGTATGAATATGGAAAACAGCACGGCTGAAAAAAACGGGCAGGAAGCTGCGCAGCAGGGCGCAGCCGCAGCAAGCCCCACAGGCTCCGCAAGTTCCACAGATAAGTCGCGGACAGTGCAAACCGTTGCTGTTGGCGCGCATACGCCGCTCGGCCTGCTGCTGGGCGGGGCCGCCGTTGTGCTGGCTCTCATGGTAACGCTGCTGACCCTTATTTCCATTGACCGCAGCGAGGCCGCCATGGCCCGCCTGCTGGCGGAAAAGGGTTCATCGCTGATCATCGCCTTCGAGAGTATCCTGCGTTCGGGCATGCGCAGCGAGGCTGGCGTCCGTCTTCAGGTGCTGCTGGAAGAAATGGCTGAAAGCCCCGGCATTGTTTTTGTGGCCGTGACCATGCCTGACGGCACCATTGTGGCGCACAGCAACCCTGCCCGGCTTGGCGAAATTTTGCAGGTGGGCTCGCACGAAGCCGATGAGGCCACCATGCGCGACCTTGCCCCCGACATGCTGCCCCACTGGGGCATCATGCGCATGGAGGGGCGGCGCGTGTTTGCCGTGTACAGGCAATTTTCGCCGGGTATACGCGATCTGCCAAGGGGCTTTCCGCTGCCGGTGATTTTTCTCGGCCTTGATCTTTCGCCCTTTGAAATAACGCGCAGCCAGAACCGGGACTACGTGGCCATGCTGGCCGCAGTGACCCTATTGGTGGGCCTGGCCTGCCTGGTGGCCCTGTACTATGCCGAGCGGGCGCGGGAATCGCGTCAGCGGCAGCGCATGGCCGAGGGCAAGGTGCGCAGGCTTGAAGAAGAAGTGCGCCGCAAGGAAAAGCTGGCCGCTGTGGGCAATCTGGCCGCAGGGGTTGCGCACGAAATCCGCAATCCTCTAAGCTCCATCAAGGGCTACGCCACCTACTTCGGCCAGCGCTTTCCCGAAGGCAGCGAAGACCGCGAGGCCGCCAATGTGATGGTGCACGAGGTTGACCGGCTCAATCGCGTAATTATGGATCTTATAGGGCTTTCGCGCCCCAGCGATGTGAGCCCGCATCCGACTGATCTCAAGCTTGTGGTGGATCACGTGACGCGTCTCATCCATCAGGATGCGGACAAGCGCAATGTCAAGATTGTCTGCCGTTCGCCCCGGCGGGTGCCGCTGGCCCTGGCCGACCCCGAACGCATGGGGCAGGCCCTGTTGAACCTCTGCCTCAACGCTCTGGACGCCATGCCCGAGGGCGGGCAGCTCACGCTTGCCATTGTGGAGCGCAAAGGGCGCGTGTGCCTTATGGTGCGCGATAACGGCACAGGTATTGAGGCCAGCCAGCTGCCGCATATTTTTGACCCCTACTATACCACCAAGGGGCAGGGTACGGGGCTGGGACTTGCCATGGTACACAAGATTGTGGAAGCCCACGACGGCGAAATCAGCGTTACCTCGCGCCCCGCGCAGACAGCGCGCCGTGGTGAAACCACGTTCCGCATCTGGCTGCCCCGCGCGGCGGAAGGCACGGTGGCGCAGGACAATCGTAAAAAATGACCTGCGCGGTTGCGGCGCGGCCTGGGATTTCAGGTTTTTGCCAAGCATAAAGTGAGGATACGGTGAGCAACTGCATACTGGTTGTAGACGATGACGATGCCCACCGCGGCATGCTGCGCACCATGCTGCGCTCCTGGGGATATGCTGTGGAAGAAGCCACGGACGGCGACGAGGCCGTTCCTCTGGTGCGCGAAAAATCCTTTGACGCAGTGCTGACTGACGTGCGCATGGCGCGCATGGACGGCATCCACGCGCTCAAGAATATTCTTGAATATAATCCAGCACTCCCCGTGGTGCTCATGACGGCCTATTCCTCTGTGGAAACTGCCGTGGAGGCCCTGCGCCTCGGCGCATACGACTATCTGGTCAAGCCGCTGGATTTTGAGGCGCTCAGACATACGCTTGAAAAAGCCATTGAACATTCGCGCCTCAGTGTGGAAAACCGCGAGCTGCGCCGTCAGCTCGGCGATGCCGCCGCGCGCCCCGGCATCCTTGGCCGTAGCGCCTCCATCCGCGCCATGCAGGAAATTATCGCCACCGTTGCCCCTACCGAGGCCACTGTGCTTATTTCCGGTGAATCCGGCACAGGCAAGGAACTGGTGGCCCGCGCCCTGCACTGCGCCAGCGCCAGAGCGGATAAACCCCTGGTAACGGTGAACTGCGCGGCCCTGGCCGAAAATCTGCTGGAATCCGAACTGTTCGGGCACGAAAAAGGCTCGTTCACCGGCGCGGACCGCCGCCGCGAAGGGCGCTTTGCCCAGGCCAACGGGGGTACGCTTTTTCTGGACGAAATTGGCGAAATGCCTCTTGCCCTTCAGTCAAAGCTTTTGCGCGCCTTGCAGCAGGGCGAGGTGCAGCGCGTGGGGGCCGATGCCGCCATAACCGTAGATGTGCGCATACTGGCGGCCACCAACCGCGACCTGCGCGAAGAAGTGGCTCAAAAGCGCTTTCGCGAGGATCTGTATTTCCGCCTCAACGTCATCTGTATTGAAGTGCCGCCCCTGCGCGACCGCGCCGAGGATATTCCTGTGCTCGCCGCGCATTTTCTGGAACGCTTTGCCAGCCGCAACCGCAAAAGTGTGCGCGGATTTTCGCCGCAGGCGCTGGCCTGCATGCTGCGCTACGGCTGGCCCGGCAATGTGCGAGAACTGGAAAACGCCGTGGAACGCGCAGTGATTCTCTGCAACGGCGACCTCATCACCGAGCGCGAATTGCCCTCTGTGGTCACTGGCCCCGCCCTGCCCGATGAACGCCAGCCCGAGGTGGACGCCTCCCTGGCAGGTCTGCCCCTTGATGCCGTGGAGCGCCGCGCCATTGAGGAAACCCTGCGCCAGACAGGCGACAACAAGAGCGAGGCGGCCCGGCAGCTGGGAATTACAAGGGCTACCCTGCATAACAAGCTCCGCAAGTACGGCCTTGAGTGATCGTGTTCTTTTGCGCGCTGACGGCGTTCCGCTGCGGGGGCGACATCGGTCATGGACCGAACGTCCACTCCCTCTGTCGCCTCTTGCGGGCCTTGCCAGCGCACAAAATTCCTCCGATCACTAGGTGGATGTGGGGCTGGGTTCTTTTGCGCGCTGGCAAGGAAGAAGTGTATAACACTCCTCCGAGCATCAGTTACGGATGGAAGGCGGGGCTGTTGCACCCTGGCGGCGTGCCCCTCTGAGGTCATTTTGGGGTGATTGGCCTGAAAAATCAAAGGAAATGGCGAGTTGCACTGATGAATGCCGCGCGGTAAGGCATTGGAGAGAGGTTTTCAATGAGAACAGCAGAAGACGGCATTGCCTTGTATCGTGGTGCTGATGGAGCAATGCGGCTACTGAAAATTGTTGCAGTTCTACTTGTTATTGCATGCGCTGAAACGTATATGTATTGGAAATTTTCAGTGCCAGCGAGCAGCAGCGCGGGTGAGTCAATGGCCTTGTCACCAGAAGCGGCTCGTGAGTATGTCTTAAAGACGAAAAAATTGATTATTATTGACGTGCGCAGTCAAAAAGAATTTGCAGATGGGCATCTTCCAAACGCCGTCAACATGCCACTATATGCTTTTCAGAATTCTGTAAAAAATATTCCGCAGGAATCTGCTGTGCTGTTGCACTGCCAGTACGGTTACAGGGCGCTTCAGGCATACAAGCTGTTCAGGCGGTTGCGGCCAGACATCACCAATGTCCGTTACGCAGCGGGGCAGTTGCATTTTTCATTTTTGCAGAAAGAAGGCCAGTCGGGCCAGTAAGGACAAGCCCGCCTGTCACCGCGACAGCACGCCACAGAAATAAGGCTCGCTGCTCCTGCTGCCTGAGCCGACCTGACGCTAAAAACTCTCAAGCCGAGCCTCTGCTTCTTTTTCCATATTTTCTTCATTGAAAAAGAGTACCAGCAGAGCGTTTCTGTTTCGCGTTTCCGTCTTGCGCAATATTTGCCGGATGTGGGTTTTGAGCGTGTTTTCAGAAATATGCAGCCGATCGCAAATGGCAGACGTATCGCACCCCTCCAGAATCAGACACAAAACATCCCGTTCGCGCAAAGAAATGCCATATTTCAGGGCAAAATCAGCTATGCTGTCTGCCCGGCAGCGTTCGCTTTTGTGCGATTCCTGCGGGGTGAAGGCTTTGTGCTCTGTTTTGTCTTCGCTGTCCGCCGTGGGCGTTTTTGATACCCCGGAAAGCGTCAGGGCGTACTGGATGCGGGAGCTGACATAGCTGAAGGCCGTAGTGAGAAAAAGGCACCAGAATGCAACCGGCACTGTACCGGGAAAGTGCTCCACAAAGCGGTATACGCACAAGAAAGCCATAAGCATTACAAGGTAAGGAATGGCAGAGATCAGGCCGCGCCGTGGAGAGTGTCTGCCGATCTGAGCAAAGACTAGCAGAAAGTACAATTGCGCAATGCCACGGCACGCAAGATCAATCACATAAATGATCCAGTAGATGACTGTCCCCTCTGTGATGATCACAAGGGTCGGGGATAAAATTACCCCGCCAATGCAGAAGAGTAACAGGCGCATGTCAGTGCCGTACTTGTCAATCAGCACGCCAACAATGGGATAGGCCAGCCACGTATACAGGTGTACCTGGGCGGGGATGGGAAAGGCCTGACTGTGAATCCTGTAAAAGGTAATGTCGATAAAGGCGTTTAGCAGAAAAAATATAAAGGCGATGACTGTCAGGTATCTGAGTGAAATTACTGTCAGCCTGTCTGACTTGCGCACAATTTCCAGGCCTTCTGCTGGCGGTTGTTCTTTGAACAGACAAATGGCCGCCATGCCGCCGCTCACGAACTGAAGGCACAGCATAAGCCATTGCAGCGCTTCATCTGAAAAGGGAAAGATGTATAAAAACAGCCAGAAAAAATCCCCAACAGCAAAGGCAACGCCCAGGTGAAAACCGGGTGATGAACTGCGGGCAAAGAAATTTTTGAGCAACGGGGGCAGAACCGCACCGCCCCAGAAACAGGCTCCGTAGGAGTAAATTGCATTGTGCTGGAGTATGCTTCCCGTCCACAGCAGCGCGCCCATCAGGGTCAAGGCCACGGCGCACGGGGCGCCAAAGCGTTTGGGAAGCCAGGTGGAAAAAAGCAGCCCGCCCAGAATTATGCCGCCGCAAAATCCGGCAACCGCGTTTTGCAGGGAAAAAGATACAATGCCAAGTCCCCGGCCTTCCAGAAAAATTACAAACTGGGCTGCCAGCAGGCTGGCAATGCCCATGCCGGAAATGACTGGCAATCCCTTTTTGCCTGATTCCATTGGTTCTCCGAGAGGTCAGCGTGGCTTGTCATCAGATAGTCAGTTGCAATTGCACTACCCCCTAAAAGAACACCACATTTATTGTGGGTCAATAGCAAATTCGTATATGTGTTATTCGATGCTGGTCGCATTATTTCACTTTGCCCCCGCTGAATATTGCCCGAAAGCTTTTTCCAGCGTGAGGCCTCGGTGAACTTTAGCGAAGTGCAGCAACAGAACCATCTGGATTGACTGGAGAACAGTGCAAAGGAAGGTACCCGAACAAGCGTTCGGGTACCTTCCTCTTCAAGCCATGCAACATCTGTAGCCCGCTCAAGCTGATAGGGCTTTTGTCACCGGCTGCGCATGCCTGCGTGATCAGCTAAACCTGCAAGAATTGCTGGAATGCTGGCACGTAAGCGGCATCACGTTTATTCAAGTTCCGCAGATCCATCGCCGCGCAGGGTAATTTTCTTTACGCCGCTCAGGTCGAGGTTTTGCCAGTTCACCTGACCGCCATCGCTGTCAACGGCGATCAGTTCCCACCCCTTGGGGCTGCCGTTGATGTTGATCTTCAGGCCTTCGCCACTGGCAAGCGTGTCGTTGCCCAAAAGATCCTGAGCGTTGCCGCCTGCATTGGAGTCAACAAGGCCAAGACGCTGGATGGTAAATCCTGTGCCGTTGGCGACAACGATTTCCTGTGCAAGGGCTGCTCCGGCGCTGAAACCAAAGAGCATCAGCGCTGCGGCAAAAGAAAGGATAAAACGTTTCATATAGGTATCTCCATGTAATCCAGGGTGCGGTGGGACGCCGTGTGCTGAAGTCGGTAGGCCCTATTCGGGTACGGCTTCGATGGCGTCCATAATGGTTTTGGCAGGATTTTTCGCGCAATAGGTGCCCAGGTGGGTGCCCAGCTTTTCCATCCACTGATCGCTGATGGAGGTATTGCCGCTTTTGCCGCTCATGTAACCGTCAATCCACATCACCATCATGCTTATGTTCTGCTTGTCAGCCAGAAAGTCCTTGCAGGTGATTTTTGCCACATCCTGTTCTGCTGCATGTGCTGCAAAGGGAGCAGCGCCCAGCATAAAAACAGTCAGTGCAGCCAACATATACTTTTTCATTACTTCCTCCGTCTCCGATTGATATTTAACCATGACCCCAATTATCCGAAGATATTCGTGCGGTGCTGGGGAATGCCAGCGCCTGGACGCAAAGCCTATTCCAGTGCAGGCCGCCGCGAACCCCTGGTGGCCTCAACAACCCGATCAGGCCTACACTTTGGGCAGGGTTCTGCACATCACCTTAATGTTCGATTTTGCTGGTTGCTGTTCACCCCTAGGGGTGAATAATGGCGTGATGCATGAAAAAATAATTAAATTTAACAGGGTTAACGAGTTCCAGTTGCAGCATTGATAATGCGATAATCCTGTGTCTTGTGCTTCAGCGCCTGCCCGGCAGAGCTTTTTGCCGGTCTGTTCATTGTGCTGCCGGAATGGCTGAAAGGGCGTATCACCCGTATGGGTGACAAGATTTTTTGCACAAAGGCCTCTTCGGGTGATACCGTTTTGCGTCCAATTGGAGGAAAAAGCTGCTGGAATTCTGCGTCAATGCCGCACGCATTGAAAATCTTGTTATGGAGAACATTCGATGAAAGATTCCAGCACTCACGTCAGTGGCATGATCTGGGCGGGCTATGTTCTGCTGCTTCTTTTTTCCTTTTCACTCTATTGGAGCCTGTTGTTGTGGGCTGGCCTTGGCGCTTTGGCCCTTGGCTATTACCAGCGCCGCCAGGCCCGCAAGGGAGCCATACAGGCAGAATACGCCCATGCCCAATGGCAGGTGAATACCGTGTGGCTTGCCTTGGTGCTTGCTCTTGTGGGGATTGGCGGCATCGTCGGGGTGGCTGGCTGGATGGGGAATGATCCCGTAGTAATGGCAAAGCTTGATGAACTCTCCACCGGGGATCAGCCGCCGCTGGAAATGCTGCGTCAGTTCTGGGCGATCCCGGGCAGCAAGGCTCTGGTTGCCTTTATGTGCGGCTCCACACTGCTGTATCTTGTATGGACTCTCAAGCGCACGCTGCAGGGGTTTTTGTCCATCTGGAAGGGGACTGTGCCTGCCACGCTTGGCCCTTTGCACTGGGCGGCGCTGTTGTTGGCCGTACTGATTCAGGTGGGCATTCCGCTGGTGCTTTTGTAAGCGGTGACGCTTATGCGCGGCACCGCGGTTTGCCTTGCTGTTATTTATGGTTTTTGGGGGACGGCTGGCCCCGCGCCCTGTTTGTGCGCGGCCTCGGTTCCTGCCAGGGGCAGCGCATCGTTCGCATCCATGGATCCAATGCGGAATGCCCCTGGCTGGGGAACGGGGCAAGCCGCCCACTCTCCAGTATGCTCCGCCAAATCGTGCACCAGCCTGGAGCAGGTCTATGAGCAGGCGCAGCGCGGCGATGCCGAGTCCCAGCTCTGGCTTGCCCGGCAGTATGAGAGTGGCTCGTGCGGCCTGTGCAAGGATGACCCCCTGGCTGTGGTCTGGTTAAAAAAAGCGGCAGAAGCAGATCGGGCAGAAGCGCAGTTTGCGCTGGGGATGCGCTGCTTTTTCGGTCTTGGTGTACCGCAGAATCTTGAACAGGCGGTGCTCCTGTTGCACAAGGCCGCGCAACAGGGGCATGCCGAAGCTCAATACAGGCTTGCAGGCTGTCTTGAGGATGGCTTGGGGGTAAACGCAGACAAGGCCGCAGCCGTGTATTGGTACAGTATGTCTGCCGCACTTGGTTACCCCCAGGCGCAAAACATGCTTGGCATTCTTTGCAGCAAGGGCACAGGCATGCCGCGCGATGCGCATGCCGCCGCCAGCTGGTTTATGCGGGCGGCGGTACAGGGCTATGCAACCGCCCAGTATAACCTTGCGCGCAGCTATGAGACCGGGGACGGCCTGGACAATGACAGGGAAAAAGCCCTTTACTGGTATGGTAAGGCCGCCCGGCAGGGCGATGCTGACGCGCAGGCCCGTCTTGATGCCTTTTGACTGCTTCGGAAGCCTTTGTTTTCTGGCAGTGTGACCCTGTAAATTGGTTTTCAGCACGATCCTTATGCCGAAAAACAGTATCCGTTACTTCCAATGCGCAGTCTGCATTTTGCCAATGTTGCTGCTCTTTGCCTGCCCCTATGGAGCCCGTGCGGAAGAAACGTGGGCTGTGTACTGGTATCTTTGCGGCAGCAACCTTGAGTCAGAAGACGGCGCGGCCTCTGCCGATCTGGCAGAGCTGCTCAAGGCTCGCCTGCCGGATAATGTAAAGGTGGTCATTCAGACCGGGGGGGCCAGCAAGTGGCACAGGCCCGGCATCAGCCCCAAAAACATCGGCCGCTACCTTTACCACAAAGGAAAACTTGAACAGGTGGCAAAGCTGCCGCAGGCAAGCATGGGGGATGAAAAAACGCTGACCTCCTTTCTTGCCTTTTGCAAAGAAAACTACAGCGCAGATCATCAGGTTTTCATTTTTTGGGATCACGGCGGCGGCAGCATCGGCGGCGTAGCCAATGACGAGAATTATGCATTTGACGCCCTGTCACTCAAGGAAATCAATAATTCCTTCAGGCAGGTACATACGGCCTCTGTTGCCCGCCCGCCATTTGAAATCATCGGCTTTGACGCCTGCCTGATGGCTACGCTGGACACAGCCAGCGCGGTAAGCGGTTTTGCCCGGTACATGGTGGCCTCGCAAGAGGTGGAGCCAGCCAACGGCTGGCAGTATACGGAATGGGTGAACGCTCTTGGGGCAAACACATCCATAAGCCCGGAGGCGTTGGGCAAGGCTATCTGCGATACCTATCTTGACGGCTGTAACGAGGCGGAGACAGCAGGAAACGCCACGCTTTCGCTTGTTGACCTTGCCAGGATTCCGTTCGTTAACCTTGCCTACAACGCGCTCGGCCTTGAAGCTGTTTCCCTCGCCATGGATGACGACAGCTTTTACGCCGCCTACGGCAGGCAGGCCAAGGCCTCTGAAAACTACGTGAACTCGCGTTCGGAAGGCTACACCAATATGGTGGACCTTGGTTCCCTTGTGCGGCGGCTGAAAACGGCCTTGCCCGAGTTTGCTCCGTATTTTCTGGATGCTCTGGGCGAAGCGGTGGTCTATTCGGTTCACGGCCCCTACCGGTCGCCTTCCGGCCTGTCCTGCTACTATCCGTTTGACGGCGGCAAGGCTGGTTTTTCCAGCATGATGCGGGCGGGCAACATCACCACCTTTCTGGTTCTGAGCGGGCTTCAACTGGGTTTTCTGGATACGGACAGCGCCGTAAAACACCTTGAACGCATCTCTGCGGATATTTCTGCCGCCCTTGAACAGGAAGAAAACAACCCTGAAGGAACACCGGCCCCTGTCGCACCATTGCCTCTGCCCGCGCCCCAGGCGCAGGGGAGTGCCCAATCCTTGTGGGCGCCATTGCAATCAGGCTTGTCAGCCATCCTTGGCGGGCAGAGTGCTGACGGTCAATCCCCAGGCAGCGTTGCGGCTTTGCTGGGGCAGGCAGCCAGCGCCGTTGTGGCCTCGGTGGTTCCTCTGGGGCCGCTGGATATCACCGCGCTTGAGGATTTTGAGGTAACAGTCGGCGATGGAGGCGAGGCGCTGCTCAATCTTGGTCCCGAGCGCGTCAAATTTCTGGATAGCGTACAGTTTTACCTTGCTTACTACAGCATTGAAGACAACCTGATCATGCTGCTGGGCAAGGATGCAGATATGGAAGCTGACTGGGCCGAAGGTGTGTTCAAGGATAATTTTCAGGGAAAGTGGGCTGCCCTGAACGACCATCTGGTGTTCCTTGAGATCACGCATCAGGATGATGGGGTAAACCACTATGTTGTGCCCATCAAACTGAACGGAGTGCGTTGCAACCTTATTGTCGTCTATGATTTTGGGGAAAAGGAATACAAAATCCTCGGGGCTCGCCGTGTGCAAGAAGGCGAAATGACCGACAAGGCGCTTATCAGGCTTAAGGCTGGCGACAAGGTGACCACAATCCTTCTCGCCATGCACATGGATGACGAAGACGGAGAGTTTCAGGAGGTGGAGGTGGATACCTTTACCCTTGGTAAAAAAGTTGTTTTTTCAGATACGGACATGGGCGACGGGCAGTTTATGTTCATGTTTGAAATGACAGATGTGCAGAACAATGCCGCCACATCGCAAATCGTCACCATTGAAGTGAAGGATGGCATGGCCGTTTACAGCAACTGACACGGTCAGCCGCAGTGGGCAGTTTTGCAATCTTTCCATGCTGATAAATTTGCCCCAGCGCCAAGCTGCAAAGGGGTTCATGAGGGCGCGGCCTTGGGCAGCCGGAGGCTTTTCCCCCATTCCCCGTCTGCGCCGCCAACCTTGCCACATGCCGCCGGGATCGGTATTGAACAGGCATGAGTGAATCCAAGAGCAACAACGGTGATTTCCCGGCTATGGACGTGAGCGCGGATCGGCTTGACCGGCTTGCGGATTTTTTTAACGAAGTCGGCATGCTGCGGCACACGCCCCGCACGGGATACGCCTTTCTGGGCACCGGGCAGGAGAACGTGGCCGAACATTCCTACCGTGTGAGCGTCATGGGCTATGTGCTGGCCCGTATGTGCGATATGGATCCGGCGCGGGTGACGTATCTTTGCCTGTTCCATGATTTGCACGAGGCGCGCACGGGCGATCTGAACTACGTGAACCACCGCTATGCGCAGTGCCAGGCCCGCAAGGCGCTGGAAGACTGCGTGGACGGAACCGGGCTGGAGGATGACGTGTTGCCCCTCTGGGACGAGCTGGCGGAAGAAGCCAGCCGTGAGGCCATTCTGGCGCACGATGCCGACCAGCTTGATCTTATCTGCAACCTCAAGGCCGAACTGGACAAGGGCAATGCCTTTGCCGCCCAGTGGCTGGAAAGCGCGGTAAAGCGTCTGCGCAGCCCTGCGGCGCAGCAGGTGGCAGAGGCTGTGCTGCGTGCGGATCACAACCGCTGGTGGTATGGGCAGGTTGAGCGGGAATGGTGGGTGCGGCGAGGTCGCTAAAGAACTGATTTTCTGAAGTACGAAAGGCCCGAAACCGGGCGGCGCATTGTCGCGTTATCCGGTTTCGGGCCTTTTTTTGATATTTTGCTGGAAGTGCGGACAGGTCTTTTGTTCATGCCCTGCGCTTTCTTCGCTACACTTCCCGCAGTAAAAACTAGTTGGCGACCACGGTGCCTAGCGGGGCATCGTCAAGCAGGTAGCGGCGCAGGCTTGAAGGCGAACGCCCGTCAAGAATGAGCGCGCGCTGGCAGCCAGCGTCCAGGGCGTTGAGGCAGGCTTCCACCTTGGGGATCATGCCCCCGGTGATAACGCCCGCCTCACGCAGGTTCTGGATTTCCGTGCGGTTCAGGCTGGGAATAATCCTTCCGTCAGCATCCAGCACGCCGGGCACATCAGAGATCAGTACAAAATATTCCGCGCCGATGGCCCCTGCCAGCGCGCCTGCGGCGGTGTCGGCATTGATGTTCAGGGCTTCGCCGCCCGGGCCGGAGGCCACAGGGGCCACAACGGGCACAAAGCCTCCTTCCAGCAGGCAGCGGGGCAGGGCTGGATCCACAGCTTCCACTGTACCCACCAAACCGAGGGCGGGATTCTTTACCCTTGCGCGCAACAGCCCGCCGTCGCGGCCTGAAATGCCCGCAGCGCGCACGCCCTGGCTTGTAAATTCGTTGACCACGGTCTTGTTCACCTGCCCGCAGAGCACCATTTCAACAGCTTCCATGGTGGCGGCATCGGTAACGCGCAGGCCGTCCACAAAGTGGCTTTCAATGTTCAGGCGTTTGAGCAGGGCAGAAATCTGCGGGCCGCCGCCGTGCACCACCACAAGGCCCATGCCCTGTTCGGTAAGCTGCGCAAGGTCTGCGGCAAAGGCCGAACTGAGTTCGGGCTTGTCCATGGCGTGTCCGCCGTATTTGATAACGACTGTAGCGTTTTTCATCTGTTTGATCCTTTGGCCGTCTGGGCCGGAAAGGCTGCTCCGCCTCGTTCGCGCACAGGCGCAGGCGCGGGCCTTTCATCAGTATTGCGTACTTGGTTTACAGTTGGAAGCACTAGCACCCTGTGCGCCGCCCTGCAAGAGTCGTCTGTGACAAGCGTGTGGCGATGCAAATAATTTTTGATTTGTGCCATGCGCAAACTACGTTGGCCCCTGGGCAGCGCCAACCCTCCCCGGCATTGTCTTGGAGTAGCAAAACAGCTATGGATGATACAATGGAAAACGGGGGAATTATGGCCGCAAAAAGCGCTGCAAAAGACGCGTCCCGCAACGAGGACTGGAACAGCGAAGCCTTGGCTGCGGCCAATGTGGGGCTGTGGGTCATTGATATCGACAGAAACACCGGCCATATATCCATGCTTGCCAATCCGGTGACCCTGCGTCTGCTTGGTGCAAGCGAAGAAATGACCCCCGCCCAATGCTTCAACTTCTGGGTGGACAGGGTTGATGCCCGCTCCCGCCCCCATCTTTGGGCCATCCATGATGAATTTATTGCAGACACAGCCATGCACGAGGTGCGCTACCAGTACAACCACCCCACGTGGGGGCTGGTGCCTGTGCGCTGCGGCGGGCGGCGCATCAGCGCCGATCATGATGATGTTGTGCGGGTTGTCGGATATCATCAGGATATGACGGAGCTGCACGAGGCGCACCAGAGCCTGCGCGAGGGGCTTGTGCGGCTTTCGCTGGCCTGCCGCCTGGGCTGGCTTGGAGTTTTTGAGATAACGCGCCTTGAAAATTCCGGTCTGGACATCACAGGCAACGATGTTTTTTATGAGCAGTTTGGCATCAATATGGCTTCGAATACGGCTGACAGACTTGAGATCATGGGGTCGCGCATTGTAAGCGAGGATCAGCCCAAGTGGCGCAAACTGTGCGACCCCGCAGGGTGGACGGCTGGCGGGCAGGAGCATCTGGATTTGCGGGTTGCCCACCCGCGCAAGGGTTTGCGCTGGTATGCCCTGGCCTATGAGATTGTGAGCGGGCCGGGAGTGATGCGTATTGCCGGTTATGTCAGCGATGTGACGGAGGCGCGCCAGCACGAGCGCATCCTGCGCGACGCCAAGGAGGCCGCCGAAGCCGCCAATGCCGCCAAAAGTATTTTTCTGGCCAACATGAGCCACGAGATACGCACCCCCATGAACGGCATCATGGGCATGGCGCATCTGGTGCTCAACACCCCCCTGAATCCCCAGCAGCGGGATTATGTGGAAAAAATCCATGCGACCTGTGAATCGCTGCTGGATATCATCAACGATTTGCTGGATTTTTCAAAAATTGAGGCCAACCATCTGGAGCTTGAAAATCTGCCTTTTGAGCCGCGCAAGGAACTTGAGTCGGTCATGTCCCTGCTGCGGCCCAAGGTTGGGCACAAGCTCAAGGATTTCTGTCTTGAGAGTCACATGGACCCTCGCGTCCCGGAAATCCTCTCCGGTGATGCCCTGCGCCTGCGGCAGATTCTGCTGAATCTGGGCGGCAACGCCCTGAAATTTTCCGAGCGCGGCACGGTGCGCCTGGCCGTGGAGCTGCTGGAGCAAAGTGACGGCAAGGCGCGGCTGGCCTTTGTTGTTAGCGATGAAGGCATTGGCATGTCGCCCGATGAACTGGCCCGCGCATTTACGCCCTTTTCGCAGGCGGATACGTCCATCACCCGCAGATTTGGCGGCACGGGGCTTGGCCTCTCCTTATGCCGCCGCCTGATCGCCCTCATGGGCGGGAGCATTTCTGTGCAGAGCGAGTCGGGTCAGGGGAGCGTTTTTCGTGTGGAACTGCCCTTTGCCATTTGCAGCCAAGACTGCGCGCAGGAGCAGGCAGAAGAAAGCAGCGGGGACGAAGCCGCGTCGCTTCAGGGCCTGCGGGTGCTTTTGGCCGAAGACGGCGATATTAACCGCGAGATCATGGAAGTTTTGCTGGAAGACATGGGCATAACCTGCATTTCTGCCGTCAACGGGCAGGAGGCCGTGGAAATCTGGAACCAGCGGAGCGCGGAAATTGATATTGTGCTCATGGATGTGCAGATGCCGGTTATGGACGGCTATTCCGCCACGCACGCCGTCAGGGCCAGCAGCCTGCCGGGGGCCAAAACCGTGCCCATTATCGCCATGACGGCCTATGCCATGCGGGGCGATGCAGAACGCAGCATGCAGGAAGGCATGGACGCGCACCTGACCAAACCCGTTAACCTTGCCGATCTGCGGCGCACACTCAAACAGTTCAGCCGAGGCCCGGCAGAGTAGAAATGTCTGATGCTCTGCGGGCGGCAGCAGGCCTGCCGAAAGGGGCAAAGCCTCCTTCACTTGCGTAGCGGCTCTTGACACTCAGCCGCCCATGCGCGACCTTCCCCCCAACGCCAGTTTCAAGGAAAGCAATATGACTCAAGTGGTAACCCGATTTGCACCCAGCCCGACAGGGCATCTGCACATAGGCGGTGCACGTACCGCCATTTTTTGCTGGCTTCTGGCCCGCCACTCCGGCGGACGTTTTCATCTGCGCATTGAAGACACTGATTTGCTGCGCTCCAAGCAGGAATATACCGATTCCATCCTGGCCTCCATGCGCTGGCTTGGGCTGGACTGGGACGGCGAGCTGACCTACCAGACCCAGCGGGCCGACGTGTACAACCGCTATGTGGACAAGCTGCTGGAAACAGGCCACGCCTACTGGTGCTCCTGCACGCCGGAAGAAGTGGAAACCATGCGCGAAGAAGCCCGTCAGAACGGCCTCAAGCCTCGCTATAACGGACGCTGCCGCGAACGGAACATCGGTCCCGGCGAGGGGCACTGCGTGCGCCTCAAGGCGCCTGTGGCGGGCAAAGTGGTTTTTGACGATCTGGTGAAGGGCAAGATAGCCGTGGATGTCACCGAACTGGACGACATGGTTATCCGCCGCGCAGACGGCATGCCCACCTATAATATGGCCGTGGTGGTGGACGACTACGAAATGGGCATCACCCATGTTGTTCGCGGCGACGACCACGTTTCCAATACGCCGCGCCAGATTCTTATTTATGAAGCTCTGGGTCTGCCCGTGCCGCGCTTTGGGCATGTGCCCATGATTCTTGGCCCGGATCGGCAAAAGCTCTCCAAGCGCCACGGCGCGCGGGCGGTCATTGAGTACCAGCAGGACGGCCTGCTGCCTCAGGCTCTGGTGAACTATCTGGTGCGGCTTGGCTGGTCGCACGGCAATCAGGAGCTGTTCACCAAGGAAGAACTGATCGAATATTTTGACGGCACCAATCTGAACCCTGCCGCCGCGGCCTTTGACCCGGCCAAGCTGGAATGGTGCAATGCCCATTTTATGCGCGAACTGCCCCTGCCCGAACTGGCGGCGCTGGTTGCGCCCTTTGTGGAAGCGGCCGGGCTTGGTACGCTGCCGCAGGAAAAGCTTGAGCCTCTGTGCGTCATGTTCCGCGAGCGGGCCAATAACCTCAAGGCGCTGGGCGAGGCCTTCCGCCCTCTGGTGGTGCCTGCCGCAGAACTCAGCTATGTGGAAAAGGACACGGCCAAGCATTTTACCGATACGGGCAAGGCGCATTTGCAGGCCCTCTCGGCTGTTTTTGCCGCGTGCGAGCCTTTTACCGCTGAATCCCTTGAGGCCGCGCTCAACGCCTATGTGGCCGACAACGGGCTGAAGTTCAAGGAAGTGGCCCCGCCCCTGCGCACGGCCCTCATGGGCTTTATGGGCGGTTCGCACCTCAATGAAATCATGGCCTTTCTGGGCAAACAGGAAACCCTTGCCCGACTGCAACGGGCTATGGGCTAACAGGCATTTTATAGTCAAAACCTCGCGCAACGGGCAGTTTTGCCACAAGTGCCGGGTTGATTTGAACGGCGAGGGTATCCGGGTTTTTGCTGCCGGATACCCTCGTGCAGCAGAATGGGCGTATGTTACCCCCAGGCTGGGCCTTCCGCATTGCCCCCATGCACTGGCGCGTCTGAGCCAGGTTGCCTGAAGCGGACGCTTCTTCTGAAACAGCAAGCTTGCATCCGCGCTGGTATCGAGATTGCATGCAAGGGAAGGTGGAAAAGAGTGCCTTTGCGGCCTTGCGTCTTTTCAGGGGGGATAATGCCGGATCTACAGGGCGAGGATGTTGCGGGCGCGCCATGCCCGAGCCATAGCAGCAGACCGCTGGTGTCTTTTTTTGCGGCAGGCCGCAATGTGCAGGAGTATGTGGAGCAGGCCATGCGCTCCATGCTCGACCAGACGGTTGACGATTTTGAATTGCTCATGCTGGATGATGGCTCCACCGACAAAACCTACGACGTCATGATGGGCGTGCAGGACCCGCGCGTGCAGGTTTTGCGCAATGCGGAGGGGCAGGGCATCGCGCGCAGCCTCAACCGGCTTATGTCCCAGTGCCGGGGGCGGTACTGGGCGCATATGGACGCGGACGACATCTGCGCTCCACAGCGCCTGGAAAAGCAGCTTCAGATCATGCAGGCAAACCCCGATATTGGTATCTGTGGGTGCCATTTTGTGGCGTTTTTGCCATCCGGTGAGGGCGGGCTTATCAGGCTGCCTCTTGATTCAGAAAGCATCAAGGCCAACTTGCTGTTCAAAGCGCCGATGGCGCATCCTTTTGTGACCTTTGACGGGGATCTTTTTTCCCGCCTAGGTATACAGTATTCTGAAAAAATGGTCTGCGCTCTGGATTACGAGCTTTACCTCAGGATTTTTCTGCGTCATCCGCAGATGGCTTTTGCCAATGTGGATGATGTGCTCGGGTTTTATCGCAGGCATGACGCCCAGATTTCCACGGCGCGCAGCGCAGAGCAGGCGCAGTATGCCTTCAGGGCGCAGATGCAGGTGTTCCAGGCACTGGGCGTTGCGCCTGGTAACCGCCTGATGAGGCATCACCGCCATCTGTATGGCGGTGCCCCCGTTGAAACCGCTGAAGATATGTCTGGGCTTGTGGATTGGGCTGTCACTCTGCGCATGGCCAACGCAACCAGAAAACTTTTTTCGCCTGATCTGTTCAATGCCCTGTTGTATGGCCGGCTGGAGGCTGCCATGCAGCGCAGTCCGCATCTGGCGCAGCCCCACCTGTGGCGGCTGCAAAAGTGGAATTGTCAGCAATGACGGGGGCTGCACCGATGAACCCCGAGGGCCAGAGCAGGGCCTGTCGCCTGCCGCAACCGTGCGCAGTGAGGTATTAGATGGATACCACTCTTCCTACCCAGGAAAGCTTGCAGCCCCAGATGAGCGAAGCCGAAGTGGCCCTCATGGACAAGTATGCGCCGGATGGCTGCATTCTCGAATTCGGGGCTGGCGGAAGCTCGGCCTTTTTTGCAAAAAAAGGCGTACAGCGGCTGATCAGCGTTGAATCTGACCGGGAGTGGATAAACCGCATGCTGCTGGGCAACAGCACCCTGCGGGAATGGGCCAAGGCGCGGCGCTGGTGTCCCTTTCATGTAGAGATAGGGACAACGGGCGAATGGGGATTTCCCCTGTCGCATGAGCCTGTCGTGGCGTGGCTTAACTACCATCAGGCCATATGGGATGTCGTTGACGCCTCAAAGCTGGATTTTGTGCTTGTGGACGGACGGTTCCGGGTTGCCTGCGCCTTGCAGCTGCTGCTGCGCACCAGAGAGAAAACGCCGCTGATCATGGTGCACGATTTTACGCCCCGTGAGTATTACCATGTGCTGCTTGAGTATTTTGACGTGGTTGAAGAGGCCGATACCGCCGTCATTATGGAGCGCAAGGCGCCAGTATCCTTTGCAGAAGTGGCTCTATGCGTGCAGCGGCATCAGTTTGACAACCGGTAGGCCTTTGCAGAACTGCTTTTGGGTCGGCACCGTTTGGGGAAGGCGACCTGTCGGTATGGCAGGGCTGATAGCTCTTTTTTTGACCGCATCCTTGCTCATGCCCGCAACTCACGGTGATTGCGCATAAAGGAGCCGTAATGTCTTTTTCGATCGATGTAGCCGCTATCCAGCGTATGGCACTTGTGAAGGTGGACGGTGGCCTGGGCAGTCAGATGTGGCAATACGCCCTTTCCTTGGCTGTGGGGAAAAGCAGTTCCTTTACGGTAAAACACGATTTGTCCTGGTTTCGTCATTACGCCAAGGATATACGCGGGATCGAAAACAGGTTTTTTATCCTTAACAGCGTTTTTACCAATATCAATCTGCGCTTGGCTTCTGAAAACGAACGCCTGTTCTTTCATATAGCTCTCAATCGGTATCCCGACAGCATTTGCAATTTTGATCCTGACATACTTGCCCTGAAACAGCCCACCTACCTCGGCGGCTATTATGTCAATGCGCAGTATGTAACCAGCGCGGAAAAAGAAATTCGCGAGGCCTATGTCTTTGCGCCAGCAGTGGAAGAGAGCAACCAGGCCATGCTGCAAACCATACATGCCGCGCCGATGCCGGTAGCCGTGCACGTACGACGCGGCGACTACATCGGCTCGATGCATGAGGTCCTTACCCCACGGTATTTTGAACGCGCCTTCAAAATTTTGGCAGCGGCGTTGCAGCCAAAGCCAACTTTTTTTGTTTTTTCCAATGGCATGGAGTGGACAAAAAAAGCCTTCGCCGGTCTTCCCTACGATTTTGTTTACGTGGATGCCAACGACAACGACAATGTCGCAGGGGATCTTTTTTTGATGACGCAGTGTAAACACTTCACCATCTCAAATTCTTCGCTGAGCTGGTGGGGGGCCTGGCTTTCGCAGCGGGCGGAGAATAAAACCGTCATCATGCCCAGCAAGTGGCGTGGCGGCAAAAGCCCCATCCCGGGAGAATGCATGCGAGTGGAAGGCTGGCATATGTGCCCGGTAGAATAACGCGGCGCGCACCCTGCTTTTTGCATTTTTTGCGTCAACCATCAGAGATACTGGGGGATATGTGAAAAGTGAAGAAATGGCGCTGAAAGAACGGTTTCTTCTGCGGTTTCTGGAAGTGGCGGAGCAGCTGCAAGATGGCGGGCGTTTCCTCTGCCGCAAGGAAGATCTGCACCCCTGCCTGAATGATGCGCAGGGCACAACCCCCTTTGACGCCCATTATATCTACCATACGGCGTGGGCGGCACGCGTTCTTGCACGCACGCGGCCTGCAAGCCATATAGACATTTCTTCGAGCCTCTATTTTGTGTCCATCGCGTCGGCCTTTGTGCCCATCACGTTTTACGACTATCGCCCCGCCCCCCTTACCCTTGGCAACCTGCGCTGCAAACGGGCCGACCTTACCAGCCTCCCCTTTGCTGACGAAAGTGTGGATTCCCTGTCGTGCATGCACGTTGTGGAGCATATTGGCCTTGAGCGCTATGGCGATCCTTTTTCTCCCCAGGGGGATATTGCAGCCATGCGCGAACTGGCGCGTGTTCTTGGCAGGGGAGGGCGTCTGCTCTTTGCTGTTCCCATTGGCGGGGTGGCAAAAATTCACTACAACGCTCACCGTATCTACACATACAGCGCGGTTTTGGAGGCCTTTGGCTCCCTGTGTCTTGAGGAATTTGCCCTTGTCACCGACAGGGGAGAATTTATTGCGCATGCGTCAGAAGCGGAAGCGCAGCAACAGAAGTACGGCTGCGGTTGTTTTCTTTTCAGAAAACAGAAGTAGCCTGCATGCCGTCTGAACTGCTGGAGGGGGCTGGCCGCGTCAATTGGGCCTTCTGCACTGGCAGTGTTTTGGGATAGGGGCGACAGGGGAAGCCGGGCGACGTGTTTTGGATTTTGTCAGGGGCTTACTGGTACAAGGGACTCATGGACCGCAGCAGGTTGATGAACAGGCTGTCCAGCCCCTGCACAAAGGATGCGATGCGGTCAGACATGATGACCATGAGCAGCCCCAGAAAGAAAAAGCCCACCATCACCTTGATGGGGAAACCAAATTCCATAATGGGTATCTGCGGCGAGGTGCGGGCCATGAGGCCCAGCGACACTTCAACCATGAACAGGGCCACCATGACCGGGGCTGCGATCTGCAAGGCCAGCACAAACATCTGCGAGGCCAGATACAGGATCTGACGCAGCACTACTGGCCCGATAAACAGCCCTCCCGGCGGCACAAGGTCAAATGAGGCCGCAAATCCCTTGATCATATACAGATGTCCGTCAAGGCTCAGAAAAACGAGCAGGGACACCATCCACAGAAAAAATGCCGTGACGCCTGTCTGGTTGCCGGTGAGCGGATCGGCAAAGTTGATCATGGTAAAGCCCATCTGAAAGCCCAGCAGCTCACCACCCGCCTGAATGCCCATAAACAGAAAATTGACGGCCATGCCAAGTACCAGACCCAGCACCATCTCTCCCAGCATCATGAGCGCCACGTCAAAGGGATGCGCAGGCAGTGCGGCGGCGGGGAGCGTGAGGTGCGGCCATACGCCCAGGCAAAAAACAATGGTTATGGCCGCCTTGACCTGCGTAGGAATGTTGTTGGTGGAAAAAACGGGCAGCATGAACATGACGATACTTACGCGCATCATGGTGAGCAGCAGGCTGAGCACACTGGCCGGATCGTAGTTATAAACATCCATGCTGATCAATTTGCAAAAAGGTTGCCAAGTATTTCGTCACGCTGGTGACGCCCGGTGGGCAAGAGTGTGGAATGATTGGAGCGGTCAGCCTGGAATGGCTGCTACGTAATGCCTGCACTGAAAGGCTCCCGGTATGGCTTGCTTGAAGCGTTCTGTCCTGCGTACTACTGTGACGCAACTACTATCACTGCTGCAAGGGGACATTATGGCCATTCCCACATCACGCACGCAAAGCGCGGCCACTGTATGCATAGAAACCGCGCTCTGCACTGGCTGTGGCCAGTGCGTGGCCGTGTGCAAGGATTTTGGCCTGCGGATTGAAGGCGGCAAGGCCTGCCTTGCCCCCCAACCTCTTTTTGGCTGCGTGGGCTGTGCCCATTGCATGGCTGTTTGTCCTGCCGGGGCCATAACCGTGCGGGGCCGGGCGTTGGGCCCGGAAGATATGTTTGCCCTGCCGCCCCAGAGCAGCGCCGCGAGTTTTGATGCCTATTACGCCCTGCTACGCCGGCGCAGAAGCGTGCGCGAATTTATGCCCGCCGAGGTGGGGCCGGAGCTGGTTGAGCGCATCCTTGACGCGGCCCGCACCGCGCCCACCGGAGTGCCGCCTTCGGACGTCAATGTGCTTGTGCTGGACAGCCGGGAGAAAAACCGCGCCTTCACCAGTGATTTTTGCGCACACCTCAAAACCCTTGGCTGGCTCACTGCCCCCTGGTTTCTTTGGCTTATGCGCCCATTCTGGGGCAAGGCCAATGACGGGCTGTTCCGTAATTTTGTGCGGCCTGCGCTGGCGGCGTTCACGTCTTCAATGGATGCGGGAAAAAGTATCGTGACCTATGATGCGCCCCTGGTCATGTATTTTTACGGTTCGCCCTGGGCAGACCCCGCTGATCCGCTGGTTGCCGCATCCCTTGCCATGCTGGCGGGCGAGGCTCTGGGCCTTGGCACCTGCATGATAGGTTCCATCCACCCTTTGTTGCAGTGGGGCGGCAGCGCTGCGCGTTTTCGCAAACGGCACGGCATCCGCTGCAAAAGCCGCGAGGGCGTGGTGGTACTGTTTGGCTATCCGGGCATCCATTACAACAAGGGTATTGAACGCAGTTTTGCCTCGGTGCATCGGGCATAGCCGCCCGTATATAAAAAGCGCCGCAGGATATGTCCCTGCGGCGCTGGCAAATCTGACCGTGAGCTGCTTGGAGCAATGATGCTCCGACCCTTTATTTGTTCAGTTTTTCGGAAATAACTTCGCGTATGATCTTGTTCAGACCGGGTAGGTCAGGCTTGGAAACCTGCCTGTCTGCCCCCACCTTTACGCCCTTTTCATACAGCGCATCGGTGATGAGCGAGGAGAACAGGATGATGGGCAGTGTGCTGAGGCCGGGGGTTTCACGGATTTTTGCCGTGAGCATGTGCCCGTCCATTTCCGGCATTTCAATGTCGGAAATAACCAGATGCACCGCATCCGTAAGTTCCTTGCCCTTGGCCTGGGCTTCCTCACGGGTGTGCATCAAAAAATCCCAAGCGGCGCGCCCACTGCCCACAGCCGTGACCTGAAAACCGGATTTTTCCAGCGACGACTGCATGACGTTGCGCAGCGAACTTGAATCGTCAGCCACCAGCAGGTGGAACTGACCGGCGCCTTCCACTGGGGAGGTGTCCACCTCAACCTGCGACATGTCCAGCGTGCTGTCGAGGCTGGCAAGGATTTTTTCCATGTCCAGAATAAAAAGCACACGGTCCTGAATACGCAGAACGCCCGTGATGCTTTCGCGCGAATAGGCCTGCACGTACTGGTTCGGCGGTTCAATGCGATCCCAGGTCATGCGGTGGATGCTGGTGACGGAGGAGACCATAAACGCCGCCTGCACGCCGCTGAATTCGGTGACAATGACCTTGGTGTTTTCTTCCGTGGCCATTTCTTTGCCCAGCCATGCGGCAAGGTTCAATATGGGCAGCACCCTGCCGCGCAGATTGAACGTGCCGAGTACTGAAGGGTCGCACTTGCTGGGCACACTGGTGATATTGGGCAGCCGGATGATTTCAAGCACCTTGGCAACGTTGATGCCGTAATGCCCGCTGTAAACCTTGCCGTCCGGCTGCTTTTCATCAATGATAAATTCAATAATTTCAAGTTCGTTATTGCTAACGTTCAGCAAGCTGTTTTGCGACATGGCTTTCCATCCTGTGCTGCGGAAGGCGTGGCTTTCCACCGATATCGTGTGCTCCGTTTACGGGAACTGCTGTTGAGATGTATCGGCAGGATATGCATTCCCTTAAGGCCTTTGTTCAAAAACCTATTTGCGGCCCTTCGCGGCCTTGGCTGCCTTGGGCGGTTCGCGCCGGGGGCAGAAGCTCAGCATTTCGCATGTGTCGCACAGGGGTTTGCGCGCATCGCACACTTCGCGCCCAAACCAGACCATGCGGTGGTTCACATCGCCCCATTCCTCGCGCGGAAAAAGTTTCATGAGGTCGCGCTCAATAGGTATGGGATCGGTTTCGTCCGTCAGCCCCAGGCGGTAGGCGATGCGTTTTACATGCGTATCGACCGCAAGCCCCTCGTTGATGCCGTATGCGCCAAACAGCACCACATTGGCTGTTTTGCGGGCAACGCCGGGGATGGTGACGAGGTCTTCAATGCTTTTGGGAATCTGTCCGTCAAAAACATCACGCACACGCCGCGCCGCGCCCAGCAGATTCTTGGCCTTGCTGTGAAAAAATCCTGTGGGCCGGATGACGCTTTCCAGTTCTTCCAGCGGGGCCTCTGCCAGAGCGGCAGGGGAGGGCCAGCGGCGGAACAGCTCCGGCGTAACGGTATTCACCCTGGCATCTGTGCACTGCGCCGCCAGCACTGTGGCTACCAGCAGTTCCCATGCATTTTGGGCGTCCAGATGAGTGCGCGGGTGTGGATAGCGTTTTTGCAGGGCGGCAAGAACGTTCCGGGCCGTTGCCTGTGGGGATGATTTTACGCTCATGTCTCTTTATGCCACAGCGAGCGCATGCCCGCAAGCAAGGGCGCAGGCTGTGAGCGTGGCATAACTCTCTGCAATGGAGCCAGTCCCGCCTCCGTTTGGCTACAGTATCACGCCCTGGGTGCAGGGTTTGTTTTTTTTTCGGCTACGTGTAGCATGCCTTCATGGAACACGGGGAAAACAGCAAGGTTTTTCTGGTCTATATGACCACGCCAACCCAGGAGGAGGCGCTGACGCTCGCGCGCGAGCTGGTGCGTCTGCGGCTGGCCGCCGGGGTCAACATCGTGCCCGGCGCGCAGTCGGTTTACCGCTGGAAGGGCGAGGTGCACGAAGCCGGGGAATGCCTGCTGGTGGCCCAGGTGAGCGAAGCCGCATTGCCATGTTTTATGGCAAAGGCGCGCGCACTGCACAGTTATGAAGTTCCCTGCGTGGTCGCCATGCCCATTGCAGACGGCCATCAGCCTTTTTTGCGCTGGATTACAGAAAACAGTCTGCCGCCCACGGCCTGACCAACCTTCATCCGTCACGTCACCAAGAGGAAACTATGTCCATCTATGTTTCAGGATCACTGGCTTTTGACCGCATCATGACCTTCCCTGGCAGTTTTCAGGATCACATCCTGATGGACAAGCTGCACATGATCAACGTGAGCTTCATGGTGGACGGCATGGATGAACGGCGCGGCGGTTGCGCGGGTAATATTGCCTATTCTCTGGCCCTGCTTGGCGAAAAGCCCACCATCGTTGCCGCCGCGGGGCGCGACTTTGGCCCTTACGCCATTGTGCTGGAAAATATGGGGCTGCCGCTGGAAGGTATCCGCCGGGCGGAAGAAATCTTTACCGCCCTGTGCTACATCACCACCGATCTCAACAGCAACCAGATCACCGGTTTTTACCCCGGCGCCATGAGCCTCCCTGCCGATTACAACTTCCCCGCCATTGATGCGGACAAGGACATTGCCATCATTTCCCCCGGCAATGTGGAAGACATGCGCCGCCTGCCGGGATTTTACCGCGAAAAGGGCGTTCCCTATATTTTCGACCCCGGCCAGCAGTTGCCCGTGCTCACCGGCAACGATCTGCTGGCAGCCATTGAAGGCTCCTTTGCCTGCATCACCAATGACTATGAACTGAACATGATCTGCAAGGCCACGGGCAAGAGCGAGGACGAGCTGGTGGGCCGCACCCTGTGGCTTGTGACCACTCTCGGTGCGGACGGCGCGCTGGTGCGCGGCGCAGACGGCACAGAAACGCGCATTCCCTCCGTGCCGCCGCGCCAGGTTCTCGACCCCACCGGCGCGGGCGACGCGCATCGCGCGGGCCTGCTCAAGGGCCTGCTGCACGGGCTTGCCATGCCCGAAGCCGCCAAGCTCGGCTCTGTGAGCGCCAGCTTCTGCCTTGAAAAAATGGGCACGCAGGAACACGGGTATTCGCCGGAAGTCTTCCGTCAGAGGTATGAGGCCGTGTTCGGTCCCCTGCCCGAAGGCATTCTGGCTTAAGCGGCAAGCCGCCCCTGCGGCAGATAACCCCAACGGGCTGTAAGCCGGGAGTAAGACATGCAGAACAAGCTTCCTGAGGGCATACGGGTTCTGTTTGTGGCTGGTTTTGGCCCCGTGGTGGCTGACCCGGACGCAAGCGGCAAACTCTACAGAAAGGTGCTGGGCCTGCCCCTGCAACATGAGGAAGGCTATGAAGGTTACTGGCATTCCCAGTGTCTGGAGGGCGTAAAACATTTCGCCCTCTGGCCGCTGGATAAGGCCGCGCTCTCCTGCTTTGGCGAGGAGGTCTGGCCGGAGCGCCTGCCTGTGCCGCAGTCCTGGCTTGAGCTTGATGTGGAAGATATTGTTTCCGCCACGCGCATTCTTGAGCAGAACGGCTATGAGCTGCTCCTCCGGCTGAAGGAAGAACCCTGGGGGCAGACCGTCACCAGATTCCTTAGCCCCGAGGGCATACTCATGGCTGTTACGCACACGCCCTTTTTGCGCGAGGCGGCTTCGGCGGAGGAAACAGCCTGAGCAGGGAGGCGGCATGTACTACATTGCGCTGGTGGTATTTGCGGGCTGCATTGTAGCCCTGCAACCGCCCATCAACGCGGCCTTGAGCCGTACGGTGGGGCTGCTGGAAAGCGGGCTTATTTCCTTTGCCATAGGCGCGGTTTTTCTGGCTGTCCCGGTTCTGCTGATGGGGCGGGGCAATGTGTTCCGCGTGATTGAAACCCCTGCATGGCAGTGGGCTGGCGGTGTGCTGGGAGCGTTCATGGTTGTGAGCACAACCCTGGCCGCGCCGCGTATTGGCGTGCTGGCTACGCTGGTCGCCATGATTTTTGGCAATCTTGTTATGGCGGCCATCATCGACCATAACGGCTGGTTCGGCCTCAATGCCATTCCTTTTGACTGGCGTAGAATGCTTGGGCTGGTGTTGGTGCTGGCGGGCATTGCGCTTGTGGTGCGCCGCTGATAATGCCTGCGGCGAGCGGCAGAAGCCCCGCGTTGCAGCAAAAATAAGGGAAAGAAATGCGCGTTGATGCAGTGCGGGAGTTTTTGGCCCGCCACGGGCTTGAAGAGGCGTACCGGGAGTTTGAAGTTTCAAGCGCCACAGTTGATCTGGCGGCTCAGGCCATTGGCTGCGAGCCTGGGCGCATTGCCAAGAGCCTCTCCATTAGCGTCAACGATGTTCCGCTGGTACTGGTGGCCATGGGCACGGCCCGGCTGGACAACCGTAAGTTCAAGGATGCCTTTCACGCCAAGGCCCGTTTTATCAAGCCCGAAGATCTGGAGGCCCAGGTGGGGCATCCTATGGGCGGCGTCTGCCCCTTTGCCCTGCCCGAGGGCGTTGCCGTGTATCTGGATGAAAGCCTCAGGCGCTATGATCCGGTGTATCCGGCTGCGGGCGCGCCCAACAATGCCGCCAAACTCACCTTGGCGGAGCTTGAGCGGGTCACGGGCGGCGTGTGGGTGGACGTGTGCAAGAACGAAGAATCCTGATTTTTTTGTGCTGATGCGTCCGTAGGATAATAATGCGTTGCGGCAGGGGCCGTGTGTGAACCTGCGGGCGTAATGCCTTTGGCAGGCCGCAGCTGCGGCCTCAAGAGATGTTTTGCCGTGTCGGCAGGCGTATTGCGCTGGCCTGGTGCAGCATAATTATTGCCCAAAGCCGCCGCCTCCGCGCCGTCTATGGCATCCGCCCACGCCGCAGCGTGTGCCGTGCCCGTCGCACAGTTCATAATCCCCGCCTTCAATGCGCAGCAGCTTGCCGTTCACCAGCGAGTCTGCCAGTTTTTTGCGTGCTTCCGCATAGATGCTCTGCACGGTGGTGCGGGCAATGCGCATTTTTTCTGCGCAGGCCTCCTGATTCATGCCCTCAAGATCAATGAGGCGCACGGCCTCATATTCGTCCACGGTCATGATGACTTCCTGCCGCGCCTGCGGGGCGCTCTGCCCAAAGCCCGGCAGCGGCCCAAAATTGCGGTTTTCCGGCAGGCAGCAGACTTTGCGCCATTTTTTTGGTCTTGGCATGCAATCCTCTTTGGGCCGTCCGGCAATGCGCGCTCAAACGGCACACACTGACCGGGCGGCCTTGCTCATTCATATGCGGATACTTTAGCCGTTATTGCCCGCCGCGTCACTGCCTGCCGCAGGGCCTGCACCGCAGCTTTCGGCCTGACCTGCGGACCCGTTGCCCTGCTGCATGCCACGGCCCATGCCGCGACCCATACCACGCCCTTCGCCACGGCCCATGCCTTGGCCTGCTTCCTGCCCGTTCATGGCACAGTTGCGGCTTCGGTTGTTGTGTCGTTGCCCGTTACGGCAGCAGCGCCCCTGGCCCTGGCCCATGCCCCGGCCCATATTCTGGCTTGCGTCCATCCCCTGATCTGCGGTCTGGCCTGCATCGGGCATAGCGCCCATGCCGCGACCTGCCGCGTTGGCGGACTTGCCGCCGCACTTGCCCATACCGCGCCCTGTGCGCGAACCGTTGCCTTCAGGGCCTGTGTGATCGAAATTAGGCATATGATGCTCCTTGTGTTGTTGTTATTGACATATGTCATAAATAGGAGTATGTCTGTTTTCGACATATGTCAATAACAAAAAATCAGGCAAGGTCAATTTGTCTGAAAAAAAGCTTCTGAAAGCAGTTCATCTTGCGAGGGCAAAGAATCATGAGTGATTGCAATCATCAGTGCGGTTCCTGCGGCGAGCAGTGCGACGAGCGCAGCGAGGGGCAGGAGGCGCAGGTGGATTTTCGCGTTAAGCCGCACCCCAAAAGCCGCGTTGGCAAGGTTATAGGCGTTGTCAGCGGCAAGGGCGGCGTGGGCAAGTCGCTGGTCACATCCCTGCTGGCGGTAGCCCTGACCCGGCAGGGCAAACACTGCGCCATTCTGGATGCGGACATCACCGGCCCTTCCATTCCGCGTGTGTTCGGCCTGACGGGCAAGGCCCATGTTGAGGGCGACGGCCTTGTGCCGGAACGCAGCAAGGGCGGGGTAGACATCATGTCCATGAACCTGCTGCTGCCCGGCGATTCCGATGCCGTGCTCTGGCGCGGGCCCATCATTGCCGGCGCGGTCAAACAGTTCTGGTCGGATGTGGTCTGGCGCGATGTGGATTACATGTTTGTGGACATGCCTCCAGGAACGGGCGATGTGCCGCTGACCGTGTTTCAGTCCCTGCCGGTGGACGGCATTGTGGTTGTGACCTCGCCGCAGGAACTGGTGAGCATGATCGTGCAGAAAGCCATTGATATGGCGCGCCAGATGGATATTCCCATCCTGGGGCTGGTGGAGAACTACTCGTACTTCAAATGCCCGGATAACAACAAGGAATACAAGATATTCGGCGAGAGCCATATTGACGCCGTGGCCCAGCGGTACGGCCTGAAGGTGCTTGCCCGCCTGCCCATTGACCCTGCACTTGCGCAAGCCTGTGACAAGGGCGCCATCGAGGATGTGGACCAGCACTTTATGGACGGTGCATTGGCCGTGATTTCACGCATGCAGGATCGCGTATAGCATAGCGTCTGTTGCGCATGACCGCAGGGTGCGGGAGCCGTTGCACGGTTGCCCTGCCTTGCGGCCATGCGCGTTTGCTGAATACGTAAAAAAAGGAGTATCTTTACCTTTGTTGCCATGTGTGCCTATGCTTGCCCAAACCAAGGAGCAACCATGCGTACATACCAACAGTTCATCAACGGCAAATTGGTTTCCCCTACAGGCTTTGCAATGATTGAGGTGGAGAATCCCTCCACCGGCAAAATAATGGCCCAGACGCCCAACGGCGGGCGGGAGGACGGGCTGGCGGCTCTGGCAGCCGCGCACAGGGCACAGGATGCCTGGGCGGCGCTTCCGGCGGTGGCCCGCGCCGGATACCTTAAAAAAATGGCGGATCTCATCCGCAAGCACAGGCTGGAACTTGGCCGCATCCTTGCCGAGGAGCAGGCCAAAACCCACCCCCTGGCACAGGTAGAGATAGACCTCACCGCTGAGTATTTTGACTACTATGCCGGATGGGCGCGCATCTACGAGGGCGAGATCATCCAGAGCGACCGCCCGCGCGAGAATATCCTGCTGTACCGCAAGCCCATTGGCGTTGTGGTGGGCATCTGCCCGTGGAACTTCCCCTTCTTTGTCATGGCGCGCAAGGTCGCCCCCTCGCTGCTGGTGGGCTGCACCACGGTCATCAAGCCCAGCAGTATTGCCCCGGCCACGGTCATGCATTTTGCCAGCCTGCTTACGGAGCTGGATCTGCCCGCTGGCGTGGTAAACTTTGTTACGGGCAGCGGCAGCACCCTGGGCGAGGCCCTTTCTTCCAGCTCCATGACAGACATGGTCAGCCTGACAGGCAGCGTGGAGGCCGGGCAACGCATCATCACCGCAGGCGCGCAGAACATCACCAAGGTTTCGCTGGAACTGGGCGGCAAGGCCCCGGCCATTGTCTGCGCCGATGCGGACATGGATCTGGCGGTCAAGGCCGTTACTGCCTCGCGTACGGTATTCAGCGGGCAGGTGTGCAACTGCGCGGAACGCCTCTACGTGCACGAAAGCGTGGCCGACATGTTTGCCGAAAAACTGGCGGCTGCCTTTGCCGCCGTGCGGCTGGGCAATCCTTTTGACGATCCGGCCCCGGACATGTGCAGCCAGATCAGCGCCGAGCATCTTGAAAAGATCAGCGGCATGGTCAAGCGCGCGGAAGCGGACGGCGCGGAAGCCGTTGTCGGCGGCGCGCCCGCAGACCGCGATTCCGGCTACTTCTACACGCCCACCTTGCTGCGCAACTGCCGGCAGGACATGGAAATCGTGCGTAACGAAGTGTTTGGCCCTGTGCTGCCCATGATGACCTTTCACGATCTGGATGAAGCCCTGGCCCTTGCCAACGACTGCGACTACGGCCTGACGTCCTCCATCTACACCACCAACGTATCTACGGCCATGGAAGCGGTGAACCGCCTGAAGTTTGGCGAGACCTACGTGAACCGCGAAAACTTCGAGGCCATGCAGGGCTTCCATGCAGGATGGCGCAAGTCGGGCATTGGCGGTGCGGACGGCAAGCACGGACTCATGGAATACCTCCAGACCCATGTGGCCTATATTCAATATTAACGAATAATTGCAGATATGCTGAAACAGACGAGGCCCCTCAGTGAGGGGCCTCGTCTGTTTCATATCAGGGGGCGGCTTTGCTTACTTGGTAAACAGAATCAGCGCCACCATCTTGAGATCCGTGGAGCCGGTATTGAGCAGGCCGTGGCTTTCGCCATCGTTGCACACGGTCACGTCGCCAGCCATGACGGGGGCTTCAACGCCGTTGTCGTTGTACATGCCTTCGCCTTCAAGGATGTAGTATATCTCGATTTCGCCGTTGTGCTTGTGGTTGCCCACGGCACAGCCGGGCTTGAGAGTGCCGATGTTGAACAGACGGCCTTTGCCAGCCAGCCCGTTCTCATTGACGATCTTGGTAAAGTGGACGGCGCCCGGCCCGCCAAAAAGTTCCTTTTCAAAGCATTCCAGAGCGTCAGCGCGGTTGATCATGGTGTTCTCCTGTGGTTCGGGCGCGGATGCGCCGGTTAAAACTGGGCTGCAAGAGCGTGTTTCCTTGTTTTGCAAGGCCCGCCCGCAATGCCCGCGTGATAACCGGGCATTGCTGCGGCGATCATTCGCGCGGAAAGCGCTTAGTTGTTGTTCTCGTCATCGTCCCCGTCATCCGGGGCAGCGGCTGGCGCATTTTTGGCGTCCGGCTTGCCCTTGGCCCCGGCAGGCAGCACCTTGCGCGGACGGCGCGGCGCGCGCCTTTTGCTTGCGCGCGGCTCTGTCGGCGGTTGGGGCGCCCTTGTGCGAGGCGGCAGTTCCTTGATGTTCACATCAAGCTGCGGAAAGGCGATTTCAATGCGCTGTTCGCGGAATTCGCGTTCGATTTCCACGCGGATGTCCGAAGCTGTGGAAATAGACACGTCATAATCCCGCACCCAGAACTTCAGGCTGAAATCAAGCGTACTGGCCCCAAAATCAGCAAAGGCCACGCTCGGCGGGGGATATTTGAGCACGTTGCTGTTGGCGTTGGCCGTGGCCAGCAGGATTTTCATCACCGCATTGGCATCGGAGCCGTAGGCCACGCCGACCTTGATTTCCCTGCGCACGGTGCGGCTGTTGCGCGTCCAGTTGATAAGGCGGCTGGCCACAAATTCCGAGTTGGGGACAATGATCAGGGCATTGTCAAAGGTTTCCACCATTGTGGCGCGCACGCTGATTTTGCGCACACGGCCCTGGGTGCCGCCAACTTCCACCACATCGCCCGCCTGGAGGGTGCGGCTGAAGATCAGTATCAGACCCGACAGGAAGTTGTTGACGATGGTCTGCATGCCGAAACCGATACCGACAGAAAGGCCACCGGCTACCATGGCGAGGTTGCTCAGTTCCATGCCCACGGCGCGCAGGGCGAACAGGCCGAAGCAGCACCACAGCGCATAGGTAAAGGCTGTCTGCATGGGCGGAATGAGCGTGGCGTCAATGGCCAGCCCCTGCTTGGGCAGACGCGCCAGAAAGCGCGAGCCCATGGCAACCGCTGTGCGCGTGAGGTAGAACATGCTGATGATAAGCAGCAGGTGCAGCACGTTGAACTGCGTAGCGCCCACATTGACGCCGCGCAGGACATAATGCTGGAGCAGATACATGCCGCCGGGCAATGTGCCTACCCACTGCGAAACGCCCACGAAGGCCGCAACCAGCACCACAGGGGCGGAGAGCGCCACGGCAAGGTGAGCAAGAGCTGCGCGCACGCCTTCCTGAGGCAGCTTGTCGTTGAGGCTGCTGACAAGAGACATGCCGCCCATGCAGAGTTGCAGGGCCAGCGAGCAGGAGACAAAGAGCAGATACAGCACCATGCTGTAGATGTGCAGCCCGGCTAGGGTCAGCACAAGGCATATCCACAGCACAATGGGTTCGCATTCAAGCACGCTGGTTTCCACATGCATGGGGCCAAGGTCAAGTTTGGGTCTGCGGTGTTGCCGCACAATGGAAATGATGACGATGCACAGCCAGATAACCAGCACCAGAGGCTTGGTCAGCGGCAGATAGAGCAGCACGTATGAACACAGCGTTGGCTGGATAAGTATCCAGAAGGGCGGCTTTTGGCGCGGCACCTCGGGGTATTTCAGCAGGCGCAGGTCCCATGCCAGATGTATCTGGGCCACAATGAGGCACAGGTTGCCCAGGGCCAGAAACAGTCGAAAGAACTCGCCGGATGCGGACATGGAACTGCCAAGAAATGCCAGCCCCACGCACAGCCAGGGCAGGCTGACGCGGAAAACATGCCGCAGGGTGCTGTTTTCGTCCTTATCCTGCGCTGCCCAGCGGCGGTAAAGCAACACGGTGAGCACGCCGGTAAGCAGCAGGCCGAGGATAAAGCGCAGCACAGCCGTGCCCCAGCGCTCAAGCGTGACAGGAACTTCCACCGGCAGGCGCAGAATCATGCCCTGAACGGAATAGTGCATCTGCCGCCCAAAGTCGGCCCATGCATCGGGGCTGAGCCAGGGCACCGGGCTTTGCAGATAATAGTTTTTCCACAGCAGGGGGATCTGGGCGTTGATCTCTTCCTGCATTTTTTCCAGCCGCTTGATAAGCGCCAGAGCAGGAGCAAGGGCCGAGTCGTACTGGGCCAGCACGGCTGTAAGGCGCAGGCGGGTGAGCGCCAGAGTTTTGCCGTATTCCTGCATTTCCGGGCTAAGGCTGCCATCGTGCAGGTCTTCAGGCATGCTGTCGGCCAGATAGCCCACGCGTTCCAGCAGGGCCTGGGCTTCGGTGCGCGCAATCAGCACAGGGTCGAGCACCTTGCGCAGATCAAGCACCGTGGCCGTGATGCGGCGGCTGACGGCTTCAACGGGGTTGGGCCAGTTTTTATACGTATTGAGCAGCACCAGCAGACGCCGCGCTTCTTCCATGAAGGGCTGAACCTTCTGGCTCAGATTGGTTGACCGCTGGGCAAAGGTATCACCCATGGCCGTGGCCTTCTGGGTGATTTCATCGAGCATGGCCTTTTGCCCGCTCCAGACCATTTCCCATGGATCGCGCAGGGGCAGGGTGGCAATGGCGGGTTCTTCGTTGGTGTCAACCTTGGATTCAGCCTTGTCGTCCGCCTTTTGGTCCGCTTTTGCGTCTGCCTTGGCATCAGCTTTGGCATCGGTTTTGGCGTCAGTCTTGGCGGCGGGCTTGTCGGCCTTGTCAGACTTGTCAGCCTTCTCGCCCTTGGGGGCGTCCTGTTTGGCGGCATCGGGCTTGGCAGTGTCTGCCTTGGGGGAATCCTGTTTGGCGGCGGGGGTCGGTTCCGCCGCAAATACGGCGGGAGAGGCCAGGGCACAGCACAGGGTCAATAAAAGGGCGGTTATCAGCAATTTGGGTGCGTGCATGGAATCCTCAGATTACAGTCGGTTGTCCCTGAAGGTGGATGCCCTTCCATACGTCAAGAAAGGCCGTTTGAAAAGGCCGAGGTCTTTACAAGGGGCCGGACGGGCGGCATAGTCCGGGCATGGAAAACGGCATCAATATCCCGCCTTCCGGGCTGGAAAACAGCCCTGTCGCCGCCCCGGCTTCACTGCCCGTGGCCTTGTTGCAGCAAGAGGATTATCATGACCCCGGCTTGGGCAGGGCTGTGGGCGAAGTCATGGACGCTGCCCGCCTGACGGAGCTTTGCCCCCTGCGCCCCGGTGCGCGCGTGCTGGTAAAGCCCAATCTTTTGCTGGCAAAGCCCCTTGCCTGCGCCTCGCCGCAGGTTGTGGCCGCCGTATGCGCCTGGCTTATGGATTACGGGGCGCGGGTGCGCGTGGCGGATTCGCCGGGTTTTGGGCGCGCGGCCTCCGTGGCGCGGGCTGTGGGGCTTGAGGCGGCTTTGCGCCCTCTGGGCCTTGAAGTTGAAGAGATCGGCCCTGCGGAGCCGGTGCCCCTGCCCCTTGAGGGAGAGGCGGCGCAAAAGGCAGGTTTGCAGGCGGGCGGATCGCGCTTTCATGTGGCGCGACTGGCGCTTGAGAGTGATTTTATTGTGTCGGTTCCCCGGGTCAAGGCCCATGCGCAGATGCTGGTGACGCTCTCCGTCAAAAACTGTTTTGGTTGCGTGCGCGGCCTGCACAAGGCTTTTGCCCACGCCCGCGAGGGGCGCGACCCCCTGTTTTTTGCTGACTGCCTTGCTGCGTTGTGGGCGGCCTTGCCCCCTGTTGCCGCAGTTGCGGACGGCGTTACGGCCATGCATGTTACAGGGCCGAGCAGCGGCAGCCCCTTTGCCCTGGGCGTGGTAGGGGCCAGCGCCTCTGCCGTGGCGCTGGACGAGGCGCTGTACGCCGTATTGGGCCTTGAGCCGCAGGATGTGCCGCTTGGTGCGGCCCTGTGCCGCCGCCGTGCCTGGGGCAGCGCCCCGGCAGAGGCGCATGACGGCGTTCGGTCTGTCTTTCCCCTGCGAAGCCCATCGGATTTTTCATCCGAAGGATTTCAGTTGCCAGCGGAGCTTTCGCACACGTCCTTTCATCCTGCCCGCTTTGTACACAGTTGTTTTCGCCGCATTGTTGCGGCGTTCAGAAAATAGCCGCCAAGGAGCCTCATATGCCCAGAATCCTGCCTGGAGAAACGGATATTTATGCCATCACGGATGCTGGTCTTTCACTGGGAAGGCCGCTTGAAGAAGTTGTTTCCGCCCTTATGGGGGCAGGCGTGCGCATTTTGCAATATCGCGAAAAAAAGCTGAAATCCGGTGCCATGCTGGAGGAATGCCGCCTGTTGCGGCGGCTGACCAAGGAGGCCGGGGCCTGCTTTATCGTCAACGACCACGTGGATATTGCCATGCTGGTGCAGGCCGACGGCGTGCATGTGGGGCAGGAGGATTTGCCTGTCCCCGACGTGCGCAGCCTTGTGGGGCCGGAAATGATCATCGGCCTTTCCACCCATCTGCCGGAACAGGCCCGGGAGGCCCGCAAGCTTGGAGCGGACTACATCGGCGTGGGGCCGATCTTTGCCACCAACACCAAGGAAGACGTGGTTGATCCCGTAGGGTACGACTATCTGGATTGGGTTGCCCGCAATGGGGATTTGCCCTTTGTGGCCATTGGCGGCATCAAGCGGCATAACATTGCGGAAGTCGCGCGGCACGGCGCGCGCTGCTGCTCGCTTGTGAGCGAACTGGTCGGCGCGTCCGACATCCGCACCAGAGTGGAAGATGTGCGCAAGGCCATGCGTGAAGGCATGGTGGGGTAGGGCCTGTTTCTAAATAATTCTTTTGGCCGATCACTGCGTCATCCAGCATTTTTTACTCCAGTCATGGACAAAAAGCGCTGCTGTCTTTATCCGTAGCTTCCTGCGTCGCAACGGCTAAAGCGAGTCCACTCCTGTCGTAAAAAACACTGTTTTCCTTGTCCTCGGCGCAAAATCTTTTATTTAGAAACAGCCCCTAGATGTAATATTCCAATAGGTTGTTCACCCTCCATAAATCGGTAAAGCTGGTGTTACCAGACAACAACAAACCGAGTGAAGGGAAGGGTGAACAACGTGTTGACACTCTACACCTGGAGCGGGCCAGCCCCAAAAAAGGTGGCGGCACACGCTGTTGCGTATGCCGCCACTTATGATTCTGAACGCATGGTGCGCTATTGCAGTGCCTGGCCCACTGCCCTGTGGTAGCCGCGCATGCGGCGACCTTCAAGGCGTGAGCGTTGCAACTGCGACCTGATTTCGCTGTGCGCTCTGGTGGCAAGTTCCGTCAGCTGATCCTGCACTCGGGCTAGTTCAATCAGGTGAGTTCTGTACTGGTCGGCCTGGCTGTCTTCCAGCATGTGCCAGGCCATGCTGGTCACTTCGCCCCGCCTTTCGGCAAGCTCGACCGCCCTGTCGTATGCGCCGTCTTCCAGCGCCGCCATTTCCAGGCGGGCAAGGTTCAGCGCTTCATCAAGAAGGCATACTCCCTGATTCATGCGAGCTCCTGAGGCCTATTGGGCCATGTGTTCGGCAACCTGCTTGTGCAGAATCTCGCTGGTGGCGCGCCAATCGTCGCACAGCGGGATGAATTCATATTCAAGCAGGTCAGCCAGAAGAATCCAGTCTTCGTTTTCCAGCACGTCGCCCATTTCAGAAAGCAGGCTGGAAAATTTTTCGGTTTTTTCGGCAAAATCGGGCAGAGCGCCATCCGTGTAGTTGGCGCGCAGTTCGCCCAGCATGCCCATGAAGTCGCGGGTCACGTCCAGCAGATCCTGAAAAAGTTCCAGGGCGTCAGTGTCGGAGGCGGCGCGGAACAACCGGGCCACTTCGCGCGAGCCGTGTGCCATCATCTGGGCGACCTTGCCCATTTCGGCGGACATGTCCACAGCCATTTCAGCCATGGGCACGGAGCGCACCTCAATGGAAGAAATTTCGGAGCAGGCGATGTCTTCGGCCTGATGCGGATAGATCTCGGAAAACGCTTCGTTGTTTACCAGAACGTCCGTGACCACGCGGTTGGTCATCTGGTCTTCCTGCATGACATCCTTGAGCAGTTCCTCAAGGTTGGCAAAGGCAGAAATACTTTTTTCGCTTTGTGAGCCGTCTATGATTATCATTCCAGTTCCCTCCTCTCCCCACAGGGAAGATTTTACCGTAATGTGTTCTGAGTATGTTTAAGCAAATGACGTGCCATCGGTAAATTTATGGCGCCAGATAATGAAATGCGCGCCAAGCTGGGCAGTAAGCTCCAGCAGGTCGTCCAGCCGGTCGCCGCGTTCCTGGCGCAGTTCACGCCAGAAGGCTCCCAATGAGCGTAGCTCGGGGCAGGCATCAAAAACCGTTTGCAGGCGTTCGCAATTACGCAAAAACAATTGCCCTGCCTTGGGGCTTTTGCCCAGCAGTTGCCCTTGTTGCGTAAGTATTTCAAAAAGTTGTGCGGCCTGCTCCAGTGATGCCGCCATGCGTTGCGCAAATTCGGCAGAAAACGCGCCAGCCGAACCGCCCGCATGTGCTGTGCCGTGTGCAGATGCTGAAGGGGCATTTTCTTCAGACTGACGTGTATCCGCGCTCTTTTGCCCTGTCGCTACGGGCCGGGCGGCATCGTCCAGTTCGTCAAGTATCTGACGCCAGAAAATCCGCTGCTGCGCAAGCCAGAGGCTGCGATCCTCGGCGGTGTGCTCCGTAAGGCAGCGCACCGTCATAAAGCCCTTGTCGTCCTGTTCCGTCAGCCATACGCGGGCCTCGCGCTCCACAAGGTCAAGCGGTGCGGCATCCCAACGTCCAGCGTCAAGCCACGACAGGGCGAGGGATCCCACGCTCCGGGGGCTGATGTGCGTCACACATGCCAGATTATTGGGGCAGGGGCGGCCAAAGGGGCAGGGATGGCAGGGCAGGGCAGGTTCCAGGCAGCAGCATCCGGGCAAATAGGGGCCGGTGTCGCAGGGCTGGGCCGTGGCTAGGAATATGGCCAGGCAGGGCACTCCAAGGCCAGCAGCTAGATGCATGGTACCGGTATCGTTGGTAAACAACAATTTTGACCGGCGCAGCAATGCCGCCAGTTGGGTGAGGTTGGTCCTGCCCACGGCATCCACCCAGTGGCCCTGGGCAGCCTGGGCATAGGCCTCGGCCAGCGGGCGTTCGGCAGGTGAGCCAAGCAGCACCGGGCAGAGCTTGCGCTCGCGCCACAGCCGGTCGCCCACCTCGGCAAAAAAATGTGCGGGCCACTGCCGTCGTGCTTCGCTTGCGCCCAGCTGCATGGCCACAAAACCGCATGTCTCCGGCGGTGCCTCGGCAAGAAGGGCGTCCGCCGCAACCAGGGCTTCCTGGGGCGGATCAGCCAGCCGCTGGCGCGGCTGCACGTCTGCGGCTGCAGGCGTGTGCGGAGCGCCCACCATGCGGAACATATCCGCAAGATTAAAGGGAGCGCTCAGTCGGTTTGTAGCGCCGCTGTTCAGAAATGTGGACCAGATGCCCCTGTTTTGCCCAAAACCGTGCGCGTCTAGGCAGAAACCGCGGATTTCGGCCTGCCCGTCCGCCTGCCCGCCAGCCAGCAGGCCAGTGAGCAGCCGCGCAGGCAGGGTAGTGGTCAGGTTGACAACGCAGTCGGGCCTGGCCTCGCTCCTGACGGCGCGGGCAAATTCCAGCAGAAGCGCCGTTGCGATGCGCCAATCCTTGTCCATGTCGGCCATGAGCCGCGCGCCGGGCAGGGGCCAGGTGCGCTCCACATGGCGCAGCAGGGGCTGGGCGCTGGAAAAATTGTCCAGACACACCAGATGCACGGTCTGGCCCTGACAATGCAGGTCCTCAATGAGGGGCTGGCATTGCAGCAGGTCGCCAAATCGCGTCAGGTTGATGACCAGTGTGGTGCCTGAGCGGTGAGCCGCAGAGCAGGTGGTCTCCATTGATTGACTGCCTTATGCCAGCGCCGAGGTTTTGCCGCCGTTCAGAAGGTTCAGGGCCAGGGCCTTTTCCTGCTTGAAGCGGTTGGCCACGGCTGCCTGGATATTGCTGTCGGAAGATCCGAACTGCCCCACGCGTATGTTGTACACGTTGTTGATGAGGTTGCGCTCATAGGCCGCATCGGTCGGTTTGCCGCTCATGGCGTGCGCCCGCTCGAATATGCGTGCCGCGCCCGCAGGGCCGTGTTGCACGGATGTGCTCCAGATAACCTCGCGCATGGCTGTGGAAACCTTGTCTGGGTTCAGGCCGATGCGTTGTGATATGGATTCCAGCGCGGGCTTGTAATGGCTCTGACGCACAAAGGCCTCCTGAAGATCCTCAAAACGCTCGGGCTGTTCGCTGGCGATGGCGCGCCACGTGTCGGGCATGGCGCCCTTGCGGCTGCCCGTATTGCCGGGGCCGGAGGAGCGCAGGCGTTTGGAAAGATCCGGGGCTTCCGTATCCAGAAAATCCAGAAAATCCTTCAGGCTGCCCGCGCGGGACGATACCTGATACTTGCCGTAGGAGGTGCCGCCATTGCGGTCATAGCCCACGGCGGCAATGCCGTCGCTGCCAGACTCAAAGCGGGCTGAAAGCTGACCGAGCTCCATGTCCTCTACCTTATGCGATGCCTTGGTGCGGGCCTGAGCCTGGGGCTGGGTGCGCGAATGGACAAAATCGCCCATGTTGAGCCCCTTGATGCGGTTGTCCATGGCGCTGGTCATGGAGCGCAGATGCCGGGCAGTACCCATGCTGCGGGCAAGATCAAGGGTTGAGTTCCCGCCGGATACTGTCTGCATGAGGCTGTCAATGGCCTTGGTCTGCCGCATGTCGGTTTCTGCCTTGCTGAATACCTGCGCGCGGGCAAGATCGCTGGGCGAGCGCCCTGCCAGTACCATGCCCTGCTGCCCCATGTTCCCGACCTGGGCCATGCCTGTGCGCTGCGTTTCGGCAGTGCGGGCGTTTTCCGCATTGGTGGTCTGGCCGCTCATGATGTTGGCAAAGGACGCGGGGTTTCCGGCCTGCGCAGGCGCAGTGCGGCGTGGTGCTCCCGCCTGGGCCTTTTGTGCATCAGATGGGGGGCGGATCAGAAAATTGGAAAGTGCCATGTGTTCCTCCTGCGGGGCTGAGGCTCCGCGTTGAGGAAAAAGCAAGTACAGTGCCAACTCTGGATATGCGCGGGTAAAACGACAGGTTATATTTTGCGGATCGGGTCTGCGCCGGAATGCTGACGCTGGCGGAGGAACCAGTCCGGGCTGCTGTCAATAACAAGGGCAACCGACAGCATCGGTTGCCCTTGGGAAAGACAATGGGGTATGGGTTCAGGCTGGGCCTTACGTGCGGAAGCGGCTACTGCTTGGCGGGCTGGGCTGGTGCTTCTTCGGTGTTGGCGCTGTGAACGGAAGCCCCCAGTTCTTTGGCAAGAGTTTCGGCAAAGACCGGGGGCATGCCCGCGCCCGTCTTGAATTCCTGATGGACGAGCAGGGCAATGCGCATCTGGCTGCTGCCAACGGCATTGCGTTTGCCAATGTTTTTGAGGTTTGTGCGGCGGGAACCCTGAGTGCTGGGGACATGGCGCTGCACCAGCAATACATCCGCCACCAGGGCGGTGCCGCCCTTGCCGCTCAGTTGCGAGGGGGCGTCATACCCTGCAGTCACCACCTGACGGGCGGTTTCCGGTGCGGTCGTCCCGGCAGCAAGCACGACTATCTGGAGGATGTAGCCAGCCTCGCTGGGGTTTGGCACTACCGTGTAGCCCTGGCGTTGCAGCCATGTTTCCACCTGGGTGCGCAGGCCGAAAATCTTGTTGGTATTGTCGCGCACGTTAACATAAACCGCCGGATGGATGTTCACATCGGCTTCCGGCTCCTCAATCTGGCCCTGACGCAGCACTTCCACACGTGCGGCGTCCGCCGGTTGGCGCACGCATCCGCACAGGGAGGCAAAGGCCAGACACAGCATCAGACTATAGCGGATAAAGGACATACTGCTCCTTTGAGATGCCGCCGCCAAAAAAGGCGCGGATCTGAGTTGTATTCGGGGGGAGATAATATTTGCGACCAGCCTCGCCGGGCGAGGGCCGGAATGCGGATAGCGTTGGCGCGAAATCAGGAGCGCAGCGACTCGAGAATTTTTCGGCTTAATGTGTCCTCGAGGGCGGGCAGGATTTCCTCCTTGCCCATGTTGGCTCCTTCAGCGCGCACCGTGGTGCGGTGCATGTCCGCATCTGACGGTTCCCGTCCGTTGCGGCCCACGCCCACAAGAGCCTTCATTCCCCATATTTTGCTTTTGCCGGAACTGTCCAGCAGGGCCACGCCCAGGCCAAGGGCCGCTCCGGCGCCTGCCCCCCATGCTGCCCCGCTTCTGCCGCCGGTTGTGCCGCCAAGCAGCACGCCCAGCATGGCTCCGGTGGCGGTTGAACCCAGGGCATGCCCTGCGCTCACAGGCGCGTTGCGCGAACCCAGAGGGTATATGTCCTCTACCTTCACGCGTATGAGCAGGTCTGCCTTTTGCGCCGAATCGGCGGGGGTCAGATCTTTTTCGCTCTGCAAATAACTCGTGAGCATGGATTCAAAGTCGGCGTTAAACGAGGCATCGCCGCCGCTCACTGCCACGTGCACGGTCTGCCCTTTGCGCAGCTGCACACTTTGCAGCGGCGCATCAGAAACATCTGCATCGCTGCCTGGCTGCGCTCCGGAATCTGCGGCAGGTGGGGTGCCCGGCTGCTCCTGATGCGTGGCGCAACCCGCGCCAAAAGCAAACATGGTCAGCAGGCACAGAGCCGCAAAAAAGTTACGTGGCAGAAAACAGATTGTCATATGCTTCCTTGCAATTTTGAACAACACTATCATAAATAGCGCAGATCGGCCTTGCTGTCCAGTTTGGCACGATTGTTCCCAGGGTAAGCGGTGCTGGCGTATGGAACTGAGATGGGTCGGGACTTGACAAATGCTTCGTACTTGACGCTATTGGTTGTGTCGCGCATGGCCGCCAACGGGGCGTTATGGCGCTGCAGTGGATTTTGGCAACGGAAAATAATCGTTGCGCGGGCGTGTTGCGTTGCGATTGCACGCAAGAAAAATTGCGTGAAAACGCCGCGCTGGCAACCATATAAGTGACGGTGCAGGGTGCGCGCGGCAGCCACGCGATGGCGTGAGCGTTAGCAGGACAGCGCGTTTTTTGCCGGTAGCACGAGATAACCGAGGGGCAGCATGGGCAAACAGCTTATCATTGTGGAATCACCCGCCAAGGTGAAGACCATCAAGAAGTTTCTGGGGCCGCAGTACATGGTGCAGGCCAGTGTTGGCCATGTGCGCGACCTGCCGTCCAGCTCGCTTGGTGTGGACGAAGCCAACGACTTTGCACCGCACTACGAGGTTATAGACAATAAAAAAAATGTGGTCAGCGAACTCCGCGCGGCCGCTTCCAAGGCCGATACCGTATATCTTGCGCCCGACCCCGACCGCGAGGGAGAGGCCATTGCCTGGCATGTGGCGGAGCTTATCCGCGACAAGGCCAAGGATATCAAGCGCATCCAGTTTAACGAAATCACGGCCAAAGCTGTGAAAGAAGCTCTGGCGCATCCGCGCGAGCTCAACGTACATCTTTTTGACGCGCAGCAGGCCCGCCGTGTGCTGGACAGGCTGGTGGGCTACAAGATTTCGCCCCTGCTGTGGAAGTCCATAAAACGCGGCATTTCTGCAGGGCGCGTGCAGTCGGTGGCCCTGCGTCTTATTGTTGAGCGCGAGGAGGCCCGCGAGGTCTTCAAGCCCGAAGAATACTGGCTGTTCAAAGCCTTGCTGGCAGCGGACGTGCCGCCTCCGTTCAAGGCCGAGCTAGCCAAGGTGGGCGGCAAAAAGGCCGTGGTCAGCAATGCGGCCCAGGCCAAGGATATTGAAGACGCCATGGCGGGCAAGCCCTTTGTGGTGGAAAGTGTGGAAGAAAAAGAGCGCGAACGCGCTCCGCAGCCGCCCTTCATTACCTCAACCTTGCAGCAGGCTGCCAACCAGCGCCTTTCGTACACTGCCAAGCGCACCATGAATATTGCCCAGCGTCTGTACGAAGGCGTTGAACTGGGCGACAGGGGGCTTACGGCACTCATCACCTACATGCGTACCGACTCCACACGCATTGCCGATGAAGCCCGCGATGCGGCCAAGGCCTTTATTGAAGGCACCTTTGGCAAGGAATATCTGCCCAAGCGGGCCAGGGTCTACAAGGCCAAGGGCGGCGCGCAGGACGCGCATGAAGCCATCCGCCCTGTTGACGTGACCATCACGCCCGATGAGGTGAAAATTCACCTGCCGCCGGAGCAGTACAATCTTTATCGGCTCATCTGGTCGCGCTTTGTGGCCTCGCAGATGGCCGGGGCGCGCTTTCACGACACCACGGTCAGTATTGCCTGCGCGCATACGCAGTGGAAGGCCAAGGGCGAGCGCCTGCTGTTCCCCGGTTTTCTGGCGGCCATGCCGCGCGGCAAGGATGAGGCGGACGCTGAACTGCCGCCGCTGACCGCAGGGCAGACGCTCACGCTCGAAAAGCTCGACAAGGAGCAGAAGTTCACCCAGCCTCCGGCCCGCTTCAGCGAAGCAAGCCTTGTGCGCGAGCTGGAAGAGCTGGGCATCGGGCGTCCTTCCACCTATGCGGCCATTATTTCCACCCTTCAGGACAGGGAATACGTGAGCCTGAAAGAGCGCCACTTTGTGCCCACCGACCTTGGGCGCGTGGTATGCACCCAGCTTGTGGAGCATTTCGGCAAGCTCATGGACGTGGGCTTCACAGCCCAGATGGAAGAAAACCTGGACAAGGTGGCCGAAGGTCAGGAACAGTGGGTCGAACTGCTGCGGCGTTTTTCGGAAGATTTCAATCCCACGCTGGCGGCTGCGTCCAAAAATATGAAGAGCCTCAAAGGGGGTATGCCCGCAAACCTGCCCTGCCCGGAGTGCGGCAAGGATCTGCTCATCAAGTTTGGCAAGGCCGGGGCTTTTCTGGCCTGTTCCGGCTATCCGGAATGCCGCTACACCAGCAATTTTGAGCGTACGGAAGACGGCACCGTGGAAGCCGTGGCCCAGGAAAAGCCCCAGTATGAAAAGGTGGGAGAATGCCCGCAGTGCGGCAAAGACCTGGTGATCAAGAAGTCCCGCACTGGCAGCAGCTTCATTGCCTGCACGGGCTATCCCGATTGCAAGTACGCGGCTCCGCTTTCCACCGGGGTGCCTTGCCCGCGTTGCGGCAAGGGTTCGCTGGTTGAAAAAAGCACCAAGCGCGGCAAGATATTTTATTCATGCGACCAGTACCCGCAGTGTGATTTTGCCCTGTGGGACAAGCCCGTGCCCGGCCCGTGCCCACGGTGCAATTCGCCCTATCTGATCGAAAAGAAAAGCCGCGATGGCGCAAAGGTCATCTGCCCGGTCAAGGGTTGCGGCTATGTGAAGGAGGATGGAGATGGGTAAGAAAAACGATGCCTCTCTGTTGCCTTCAGACGGCGAAGGCCCCAAGGGTACGCCGGAATCTCTGGTGACAACCCCGTGGGAAGACACGCTTGAAGCCCGCGCTGCGGCCCTGCTGACGGGGGGCGAACCTCTGGTGCTTGTGACTGTGGTGAGCCGTACAGGCTCTGCCCCGCGCGAAGCCGGAACCCGCGCCCTTCAGACTCGCAACGGATTTGAAGGAACAGTGGGCGGCGGCCTGCTTGAAGCGCGCGCCATGGAAGCGGCCCGCAACAGCCTTGCAAGCGGCCTTTCTGCGCGTGTTTCGTGCGACATGAGCGGCTTTACGCCCAACAGCGACATGATCTGCGGCGGCGGCATGGAAGTACTGTGCGAGGTGCTTGCACCCCGTCAGGCTGAAATGTTCGCTCTTGCGGCAGAGGTTCTGCGGCTGGGCGGTCGGGGCGTATGGCTGGTTGAACTGCGCCAGGACGGCGTTTCGCTGCATGGCGAGGCGGAAACCCCGCAGCGGCGGCTGTTTGTGGACGCCCTGCCGGAACATGCCGTTCAGCCCGAAGGCGCGACCGTGGGGCTGGACGCGGTAAACCCCCTGCTGGAGAAGCGCAAGGGCCGCCCCGGGCTGGCAGGCGTTGACGGACGCATCTTTTACGTGGAACCTCTGGATGCGCCGCCAGTGCTCCTGCTGTGCGGCGGCGGGCATGTGTCGCTGGAAGTTGCGCGGCTGGCCCATTCCTGCGGCTTTGTGGTGGATGTGGTGGACGACCGCGAAGAGTTTTCCAATGCGGGGCGCTTCCCCATGGCCCGCTATTGCCGGGTTTTGCCGGGCTACGAGAACCTTGTGCAGACCTGCGATATCGGGCGCAGACATTTTGTGGCCATTATCACGCGTGGGCACAGTTTTGACCGTGAGGCCCTGGCTCAGGCCTTGACAAGTCATGCCCAGTATGTGGGCATGATCGGCAGCAGAACCAAGCGCGAACAGGTGTATGCCGCTTTGCGCAAGCAGGGGGTGCCGGATGCGGAACTTGCTGCCGTATGTTGCCCCATTGGCCTTTCCATAGAGGCGGAGACCCCGCAGCAGATTGCAGTTTCCATTGTGGCCGAGCTGCTGGCCGCCCGTGCCGGAACCCTGGTGCGTCTGCGGTTTGACGATTAGAGCAGTTGACAATGAAAGGAGTTGATTGCCCGGCAAAAATTTTTTTGAAAATTCTTGCCGCGAAATGCGGGCAGGCAGGTTTTTGCCTGCTGTAGGCGCATTTCAGGTGTTAACTGGCCCTGAAAGGCGAGTGTGCGCCGCTCCGCCGCGCAGTTGCCTGCTGCCGGATTGCCGGGTGCGCAGATACTTCATCCCTTACCCTCCAAGGCGCTTTGCATGACCCTTACAATTGTCGCCCTGCTGTTTCTCCTGCTTGTAGGCATTTATATAAATGCCAGGATGCGTACTGCGCGCCATCTGCGCTGCATCGCAGAGGAGAAGGGCGATATTGCCAGGGCCTCCGGCATGACGGCCAGCATCGGCGTTTTTTATCCTGATGTGAGCGCCACTGTTGTTATGGGCGTTTCTGAGGAAATCGGGGCGTGTTATTACCGTGTGCTGCGCGACGGCAAGGTCATCAACCGCAGCCGTATCAATCTGGCCAACATCAAGCGTGTGGAACTGCTGATTAACGGCGATGTGCGCAATGTGGGCATTCCATCCACCCAGGCCACCAGTTTCCTCAAGGCCACCGATGTGGCAGGCAGAATACTTTCCCAGTATTCCCCTACAGACCTGCGCGTCATGCTCCGTGTTGGCCTGCGGATTGTCTTTGCGGGCGAAAGCGGTGCAGAGAAGCAGCTGGAGATAACCGTGCTGCGTATGACTGACGAGCGTCACAAGTTCAAGCGCATGGAGCTGCTTAAGGATACCGTATGGTGGGTGGTCTTTCTGGACAGCGCAAGCGCCAATGCCAGACACATCAGGGAGTACTTTGAGAAGAGTGAAACCCCTGATTCTGATGGAGAATTTTTTTAAAAAAATAGTCAATAATTTCAGCGTGTTATAAAAAAATACCACGATACCATAACTGCCTGAAATTACACGGAATAATCACATTCAACATTTGGCTGCCCAACAGCCCGATACATTGCTTTTTGGCGTGAACTGTGCTTTTTAAAGGGGTGGTTTACTGCAATTGTCGGTGAGTTTATCAGGCTGGGGCTGTATGACGCCCCCAACGCGTCATGAGGCGCTTGTTCGCGCCAAGTCTTTCATGCTGATCCCCCCCCCAGGAACGACGTTTAGCGATGACCCGTCTCGGTGGAAAATTAAGCCGCCGCCGTTACGCCGTGCGTGTTTTGAGCGCCGTGCGCCACGCCATATGGAGTTATTCATGAGTATCAGACCTATTGCGAAAATTTCAGTTGTATTGGGGCTTTGCCTTGCCCTTGTCGCCTGCCAGAGCGACAAAAAAGGACAACCCGACATGCGCTTGCCGGTGTCGGCTGTTGAAGTAACCGTCGCCGATGCCTCCTGGCCCAGCCAGTTCCAGGCGCAGGCCTCAGGTTCACGCGCTGTTGAAGTGCGCGCCCGCGTTCAGGGTATTATTGAAAAGCGTCTGTATAACGAAGGCGATTTCGTTAAGGCCGGACAGCAGATGTTCCAGCTTGAACGCGACCAGTACGAAGCCCAGGTACAGCAGGCGCAGGCCCAGTACGTGAACGCGGAACGTGAATGGAAGCGCATTCGTCCCCTGTACGAAAAGAACGCCGTTTCCCAGAAAGACCGCGATTCTGCCTTGGCCGCGTACGACAGCGCCAAGGCATCCCTGCGTCAGGCCAAGATCAATCTGGATTACTGCCAGGTGGTGGCTCCTGTTTCCGGCTACAGCAGCAAGGAAAACTACACACCCGGCAACCTGGTGAGCAACAACTCGCTGCTTACCTATGTGAACCAGACAGACCCCATGTACATTGACTTTTCCATTGCCGCGCCTGACCGAATGCAGCGCCAGCAGCTTGCAGCCTCGGGCATCCTGGTGTTCCCGAAGGACAACCGCTACAAGGCCAGATTGCGCCTGCTGGATGGCACCATGTACGGCACGGAAGGCGACGTGACCTTTATCGATAGCCAGGTGCAGCCCACCACGGGCGTTATCAAGGCCCGCGCGGTGTTTCCCAATGCCGACGGGCAGATTATGCCCGGGCAGTATGTGCGCCTGTTTGTGGAAGGCGACATCCTCAAGAACGCCATTCTTATTCCGCAAAAGTGCGTTATCGTGACCCAGAAGGGTACCGTGGTCATGGGGCTGGACAAGGACGACAAGGTCTACCCCATTCCCATCACGGTGACTGTGGCTGTGGGAGATCAATATCTGGTGGGTTCCGGCCTCAAGGGCGGGGAACGCATCATCAGTGAAGGTATCATCAAAGCCCGCCCCGGGACTCAAGTGCGCGTGCAGCAAGCCGGTGGGCAGCAGCCCCAGGATGCCGCGCCGAAGAAGTAGGTAGCATATGGCTGTTTCTACAAAGCCGAATTTCTTTTTGCGCAGGCCGGTTCTGTCGGCCGTTATCTCTATCGTCATAACCCTGGTGGGCGCGCTGGCCATGAAGGCCCTGCCCATCGCACAATACCCCGACCTTGTGCCGCCCACGGTCAACGTGAGCGTGTCGTACCCCGGCGCTTCTGCGGAAACCATTGCCTCCACGGTTCTGGCTCCCCTCGAAGTGAATATCAACGGTGTGGAAAACATGCTCTACATGACTTCCATTGCCGCTTCGGGTTCCGGCTCGGGCAACATCAACGTGTACTTCAAGCTGGGCAGTGATGCCAACATGGCCCTGGTCAACGTGAACAACAAGGTTAACCTGGCCCAGGCCACCTTGCCGGAAGATGTGCGCAGGCAGGGCGTCACGGTCGTCAAGCGTTCGCCCGCCATGTTGCAGGTGTTCTGTTTCTATTCGCCCGACGGGCGCTATAGCGACGTGTTCATCCACAACTGGGCCCAGGTCAACGTGGTTGACGAACTCAAGCGCCTCAACGGCGTGGGCGACTGCTCACTTTTTGGCAGCATGGACTACTCCATGCGTATCTGGCTGCAACCGGACAAGCTCGCCAAGTACGGCATTACCACAAAGCAGGTAACCTCGGCCATTCAGGAGCAGAACTCGCAGTACGCCCCTGGACGTCTGGGCGACATGCCCACGGCCGACTCCACCCAGCTTACCTGGCAGATCGATACCCAGGGCCGCCTTGTAACGCCTGAAGAATTTGGCGAAATCATCATCCGCACCGGAGACGACAGCGCCATGCTGCGGCTCAAGGATGTGGCGCGTATAGAACTGGGCGGCAAGGACTACAGCGTTCTTTCCAGCTACAACGGCATGGGTGCCCGCATGGGCGCCGTGTATCTGTTGCCGGGCGCCAACGCCATCGCCACCGGCGATATGGTAAAGGCCAAGCTGGAGGACATTGCCTCGCGCATGCCCGATGGTCTGGCTTACACCCTGCTGGTGGACAACAACGACTTCGTTATCGAATCCATCAAGGAAGTGGTGAGCACCCTTGTCGAAGCCATGATCCTGGTGTTCATCGTTGTTTACGTCTTTCTGCAAAACTGGCGCGCCACGCTCATTCCCTGCATTGCCGTACCTGTATCCATTATAGGCACGTTCGCGGGTCTGTACGCCTTTGGCTACACCATCAACACGCTTACGCTGTTCGCTCTGGTGCTTGCCATCGGTATCGTGGTGGACGACGCCATCGTTGTGCTTGAAAACGTTGAACGTATCATGAGTTCGGAGCATCTGCCGCCCAGGGAGGCGACAGCAAAGGCCATGAACGAAGTTACGGCCCCGGTTATCGCCATTGTGCTTGTGCTGTGCGCCGTGTTTATCCCTGTTTCGTTCATGGGCGGCCTTGCGGGGCAGATGTACAAGCAGTTTGCCATTACGATCTCGGTATCGGTGGTGCTTTCGGGCATTGTGGCGCTGACGCTCACTCCGGCGCTCTGCGCCCTGCTGCTCAAGCCGCATGCCCATGACCACACGCCTGCCAAGGGCTTTGTGTGGTTCAACTATGTGTTTGGTCGCATTACCCGCCGCTATGTAAACGCCGTGCGTTTTGTCAAAGCCTCCGCCTGGCGTGCGCTGGCGCTCTGCGTAGTCATGGTTCTGTGCATCGTGGGGCTGTTCCGCGTAGTGCCCGGCGGCCTTGTGCCGGATGAAGACCAGGGCTACCTGCTTGGTCTGGCCATTCTGGACGATGGCGCGGCCCAGCCCCGCACCCGCGCGGTCAACAAGGTGCTTACCGACTTCATGCTCAAGAACCCTGCGGTCTTGAGCGTGGGCACGCTCTCCGGTCTGGACATCACCTCCATGGCTGCCAAGAGTAACTACGGCACCTTCTTTGCCCTGCTCAAGCCCTGGGGAGAACGCAAGGATCCCAAGGATGCAGCCAGCGTCATCGTGAATTCGGTGGGCGCTGTAACCGTGATGCAGCCCGAGGCCTTTATCTTGGGCTTTACGCCGCCGCCCATCAGCGGCATGAGTAATACCGGTGGTTTTGAAGGCTATGTGCAGATGCGCGGCAGCGGCAGCCTCAAGGACATGGAAGAAGCTGCCAACAAGCTGGTGCTTGAAGTGACCTCCAAAAATGCCGACGGCACGCCCAAGTACCCGGCAGTGGGCATGGTGCGCAACCTCTTCACTACTGGTTCGCCCCAGCTCTACGCCAACCTTGACCGCGAACGCTGCAAGGATATGGGCATCAGCATCGCCGATGTGTATTCGGCCATGAGCGCCACCTTCGGCAGTTCATACGTCAACGACTTCAACCTCATGGGCCGCACCTTTCAGGTTCGGCTTCAGGCTGAGTCTGAAACCCGTGTGCTGCCTGAAAGCCTCAACGACATATACGTGCCCAATAAAAATGGCGAGATGGTGCCCCTGACTGCGGTAATGACCCTTGAACGCCGCACAGCTCCGCAGGTTGTGGAACGCTACAACGTGTTCCCGGCGGCCCACATCATGGGTGCGCCCTCGCCTGGGTATTCTTCGGGCCAGGCTCTCAGCGAAATGGAAAAAGCCGCTTCTGTGGTCTTGTCCTCCGATTATCAGCTGGGCTGGGTTGGTACCGCCCTTCAGGAAAAAATGGCAAGCGCCGACACCACAGTCATCTTTGTGCTGGCGCTGGTCATGGTCTTCCTGATTCTTGCAGCCCAGTATGAATCCTGGTCGTTGCCGCTTTCAGTGCTCACGGCAGTGCCTTTTGGCGTGTTCGGTGCATTGGTGGCGACCTGGGGCCGCGGGCTTTCCAACGACATCTACTTCCAGGTGGCACTAGTGACCCTGGTTGGTCTGGCGGCTAAAAACGCCATCCTTATCGTGGAATTCGCTGTTGAGGCCTGGCGCGCCGGGCGAAGCCTTGATGCGGCGGCCATCCACGCATCCAAGCTGCGTTTTCGGCCCATCGTGATGACCTCGCTTGCCTTTATCCTCGGCTGCGTGCCGTTGGCCATCAGCACGGGCGCGGGCGCAAACAGCCGCCACGCCATCGGCACGGCGGTCATCGGCGGCATGCTGGCGGCAACGTGCATAGCCACGCTGTTTGTGCCGTTCTTCTTCAAGGCCATCATGCAACTCTCACTGAAACTGCAGGGCAAAACTGATCCCAATGCGGGCAGGGACCACCTTGCGGAAGACCAGGAGGACGACATATGAGCGCTTCCGGCAAGGCCCCGGCCATAATGCTCAAGACACCTGCATTGGTGCTGATGCTGGCCATGCTGCTTTCGGCATGCTCTCTTGCTCCGCGCTATGACAGGCCGGAGCAGGAAATGCCCAAGCAGTGGCGGGCAGTGGATATGGGCTCAGCGCCCCTGCATACCGACTGGTGGAACAGGTTTAGCGACCCTGTGCTGTCAGAACTGGTTGAAGAAGCGCTGAAGAACAACCAGGATCTGGCCGAATCCATGGCCAAGATCGAGTCTGCCGCCGCGCAGGTGGGTGTGGGCACAGCCGCGTTGATGCCCGTCATCAACGGCACCGGTTCCGCCGCCGCTCAGGGCGCATCAGAAAAATCCGCCAACACGGTGCCCTTTGAGCAGAGCAAGATGTCGCGTTCTACCACAGCCTACCAGGGCGCGCTGAGCGCCTCCTGGGAACTGGATTTCTGGGGCAAGATCCGCAACCAGTACACCATGCTCAGCGATATACTGATGAACACGGTCATTGGCCACGAAGCTCTCCGCCTCTCGGTGGCCGGGCAGACGGCCCAGGGGTACTTTGCCCTGCTGGCGCAGGACATGCAGCTTGATACGGCCCGACGCACCCTGAAATCGCGTGAGCAGTCATTCCAGATTTATACCGCCCGCTACAAGCAGGGAGACATAACCGAGCTTGACTGGCAGCGCGCCCGTGCAGAGGTGGAAACCGCCCGCGCCCAGGTGCACACCAGCACTGTGGATGTGGACAGGGCTGAGGCTGGTCTGGCAGTACTGCTTGGCCGTTCGCCCCGCGACATAATGGATCGGGCCATGAAGCGCGGACAGGGCATCCACATGTTGCCCGCGCCGCCTGTGCTGCCCGCGGGTCTGCCTTCTGATCTTCTGGAGCGTCGGCCAGACGTGCGCGCAGCAGAATTCAGCATCATGGCCTACAATGCCAATATCGGCGTTGCCCGCGCGCAGTTCTTCCCCTCCATTTCCCTTACGGGCATGCTGGGTTCCCTGAGCGCTTCCATGGGCAACCTCTTTAGCGGCCCCGCTGGCACATGGAGCTATGGCGCAAGCGGCACCGTGCCCTTGCTGGATTTTGGCCGAAACTGGTATAACCTCAAGGATGCCGAAGCCCAGAAAAAGGCAGCCATCGCCGTGTATCGTAAAACCGTGCAGTCTGCCTTTGAAGACATCCGCACGTCGCTTACCTCGCAACGTGAGGCTGACCACATCGTGCGCAGTATGCAGGTGCAGGTTGAAAGCCTGCGGCGCGCCGCGCAGATTGCTGGCCTGCAATACGACAACGGCTATACGGACTACCTGACGGTGCTGGACGCCGAGCGTCAGCTTTTTGCAGCCGAACTGCGGTTGGCGACAGCGCTGCGCGACAGGCTTGATAGCGTGGTCAGCGTGTGCATGGCCCTTGGCGGCGGCTGGCAAGACCCCGGCACAAGCCCCAGCTTCCCTGTGGTGAACACAGAAAAGCTGTTGCAGGAGCAGACCGGCGGACGGGCAAGCGCGCCTGCGGCAAAATCCGAATAATACACGAACCGAAGCGGCATGCTGCCGCTGACTGATAAACAGTGGGGGAGGCGTCTGACGGCGCTTCCCCCACTGTGCGTTGTGTGCATATTTGGCCCGTAATCTGGAAGCTGAAGCCAGTCCGGCCCGCTCGCGGGGCTTTACAGAAGGGGCAGGCCTGTCGTAAAGGGAAAAACATGGATAAAAAGTTGCCCCTGATTTTCCTTTCTCTTTGCGTTGCGCTGGGCTTGTGCTGCTCTGCGCCGCATCTGGCATGCGCCAAGGAAAACACGGCCCCGACAGAGCAGACCGACAAAAGCACACCTCAGAGTGCCCCCCCAAAATCCAGTGCCCAGCGCTCCGGCGAAAAAAAAGGGGTCTCCGCCAAGGCAAACCGGCGCGAGGGCAAGCAGAAGGAAAAGAATTCCAAGGGTATCCACGCCCCGGCGTGGGCATTTGGCGGCGGGGCGCAGAGCCGTGATGCATGGCGGGAAGGCACAAGCTCCAACGATCTGCAAAAGCGGGCCGTGGGGGATGACGCGCCCAAGGAAAAATCAGTAAATACCACGGCCAGCATCAATTCCGCCCTCAAGGGGCCGCCGACAAAAGAAGAACACAAAAGCGGCATGGCAGTGAGCGTTGGGCAGGAAGACTCCGCGTGGCGGAAGAAGGGGCAGCATGAACTGGAGGCGGACGAAAACCTCCCCATGCAGAGCCGCCATGTTGTGCGGGCCTATGCGGATGTGGACGCGGGTGATGACCTGAGCATCAGGGTCGGGCCCGAGCTGATCCTCAAGGATGAGCAGCGTGAGCGAACCAATGCCAACAAGCAGCCGGAATCCGCCCTGGGGCTGGGCATGCAGTTCAAGCTTGACTTCTAGGCCGGTCGCCGGAGTGAGTGCTTGTTTGTCTGGGAATGTGGGCTTGCAGGAATAGCTGCCCAGCAGCTACAGGGCTGGATGAGCGTTACTGAACGTTCTGCGCAAGTATAAGATCCACTTCATCCACGCTGAGGCCAGCGTTTTTGGCGATCTGCCGACTGTTCAGGCCTTTGCGGTGTCCATTCAAAATCAGTTCCCGCAAAAACTGGGGTGAGCGGCTGATGCCCTCGGCCTGTTCCAGCAAGCGGCGCAGTTCATGCGTACGCGCTTCAAGCTTTTCGTCCAGATTCCGCAATTCCGCTTGCCGTTGGGCAAACGTAGCCACGATTTCCTTTTCCAGCCTGGCGTTCATTTCTATGCGCGCCAGCAGGCTGTCCTGATTGCCCTGCAAGGCGTTGAGCAGGGCTTCTGACCGGCGCAAGCGCAGGTAGAAAACAAGCACACCGCCAAGTATGGCAAGCTCGAAGAGGGAAAAGAGCATGATAAGCGCGTAAAGCAGGGTGTCGTTCATACTTTTATGTTCAAAAGGTTGCCCACAAGCGGGGATGAAGTTTCACCCGATGGGGTTTCCGGTTCAGGGGGGGGCCGCCGCCTTCTGCGGCTGCCAAAATGGGGTGCGCCCTGGTGATCGGCATCCGGGTTCAGCGCCGTCTGGCTCCCGGGTTCTGTGCGCGTTACCTGTTGCTGCTCCTGCTTAGCTATGGCGGCGGCAAGAACGCGCGACATGGCAGCCGATGCCTGCGGGCCGACAGCAGCGGCATTGCTTACGGATGTGGCCAGGCTGGTCTGGGCATACAGCACGGCCATGGTGGCGTCAACGCTCATGGTGGCCTCCTGTTGCCGGTTCCGGGGGCCTGTACGACCCATTCAGTGGGTCGCGTATGCAGCAGCGGATTATGCCTTGCGCAGCGCCACGGGCGATGGCTTTTGCGGACTTCACTGCCCGACAGATGCTGCTGTGGCTATTCGTTCAGATAACTCTCAAACAAAATGTCATCAATGCGCCCCTGCGTCAGGTAATCGTTCAGCACACCGCTGAGGTCTTTTTTAATGGTAGCCGTATTGGCCGGATTCAGCAAAAACTCGTCCGACTTGCTGCTCAGGTAATAATACAGGGCATCGCGCAGAGGAATGAGCTTGTGGTCAATCTCCATGCCCACCCTGGGGCTTTGGCTGACTGTTGAAAATTTGCAGATCAAAAAGCGCGCCCCCGTGGGTGTTTGCCGGGGAATAACAAAGGGTGCCAGTTCCTTGACGCTGTCAGGCTGGGCAGTCGGTGTTTTTGCAGAAGGCACCACGATCACGTCTGGCTTGATTTGCTCCGGAGGCGGCGGCGGGGGGGTGCGCAGTACAAACCACCAGATTGCAGCGCCTGCCACCAGCAGCACGAGCAGGCCAGCAGCGGCAGCAATGATCAGCAGCTTTTTTTTCTTCTTGGGTGGTTCGGCCCCTTCTTCGGCAACCTGAAGTGGGGCTTCTTCGTTTTTGGCCGGGGGAGGAGGCGCCTGTTCCACAAGGAACGGGGCATCGTCAAGATCAAGTTCGACCTTGCGCAGGCTTGTGTCCTGGCTGACCGCAACCTGAAGTTCATCTTTGACGGGGGCGTCTTTCAAATCCTGCTTTTCAGCCACGCGCCTCTCCTGACAATCACGGTCTGTTCATCTGTTCCATGCCGTGACCAGCACTACACTACCGCAACCACTAAGAACAAAAAACCGCTCCGAACCAGGTGAGCGCATGCAGCGCTGACCCCGGCCAGGAGCGGGCCGTCAAAGCCAGGGAAATCTTGGCGCTGTGGCCAAGGGCAGGTTGCCTGCGAGAAGGCTGGCTGCCCCGCGTGGATATTTGTGTATACCCGCGCCACGCAAACTTGCCGGGCGAATGCACATTGCCACTGGCAAGTATTTCAACGTGGAATGCTCTAGGGAAAAATCTTGTCGATTTTCTGTTTCATCGTATCCGCAGTGAAGGGCTTGACGATGTAGTTGGAAACTTTGGCCTGCACAGCTTCAATGATGTTTTCCTGCTGGGCTTCAGCTGTGACCATCAGAAAGGGGATGTTGGCAAACTGTTCGCTTGCGCGAACCTTGCGGAGCAGATCAATGCCTGTCATCTGGGGCATGTTCCAGTCCGAAACGATAAAGTCGATCTTCTCGCGGTTCAGAACTTCCCATGCCGAGGTGCCGTCATCGGCTTCCACCACGTTCTGAAAACCAAGCTGGCGCAGAATGTTGCGCACAATACGGCGCATGGTGGAAAAATCGTCAACCACAAGGACACGCATATTCGGATTGTAAGGCATGAGAAGAACTCCTTGAAGCGCCGTCAATATCGGTTTGCAACAGACGTTGCAGCCGTGCGCCACTGTCTGTTGTAAGCTTATATTTCAGTGCCTTCGCCGTAGAGATTATGAAATTCCTTGCGAAGGCGGCTCAGGGCCTGTGAATGTAATTGTGAAACCCTGCCTTCGGTGATGCCCATGACTTCGGCAGTTTCACGCATATTCAACTCATCAGTATAATACAGCGAGAGTACCAACTTTTCTCTTGGCGTCAAGCGGTCGATCAGCGGCGCCACACGCTCGATGAGCTCTTGCAGGGCAGTGCTGCGGAAGGGTTCTCCGCCTTCGGGGCCTTCGCCCGAGATAGTGTCCTGAATAGCGTCAAGTGAAATCCAGAGCTGGTTTTGCAGGGCTTCAAGACCCTGCCGCACATCACGCATGTCGAGGCCGGTGATCTTTTGCAACTCGTCCTCGGTGGCCTGCCGGCCTTGCTCGTGTTCAACCTTGCGCATGGCTTCATCAAGCACCCGCACACGCTGACGCAACGACCGGGGAAACCAGTCAAGCCGGCGCAATTCATCGAGCATGGCTCCCTTGATGCGGCTTTCGGCATACGTTTCAAAGCGGATGCCGAGCTGCGGCCTGAACTTGCCCAAGGCTTCCATGAGGCCCAGGGTGCCGGAGCTAATCAGCTCCCCAAGTTCTATGCTGCGCGGCAGCTTGGCTTTGAGCCGCAAAGCGAGAAAGCGTATCTTGGGCGCATAGTGACGCACCACAGATTCCTGCTCTGCCGGTGAAAAGCTCTCCCAAGGGGTTGCCCCGGTTTCGAGCGCTTCCCAGGGGCAGGGAGCTTGCGCTTGCGCTGTGCCGGTCTTCATGTTGGTTTCCTTCGGATTTGCCTCTTCTACCCCGTGGCATCTGGATGCCTGTTATGCCTCGCTCCACCTGCCCGCCAAGGCTGGTTGCGCTGCGTTTTTGACACGTTGAGGTTAGAGCGCGTTGTTTCTGTTGCCAAAGGCCTTTCAGGCCCGGAATCCCACCCGCAATTCTAGCGGAACAGCAGTTTTTTCCAGAAAAACTTGATGTTGCCGTCGAGGTTTTCGGGGGCTTCCCATGCGCTGATGTTCTTGGCCAGCGACATGGTGGCCTTTGCCGCCGGGCTTTGCGGTTCGCTTATGCAATAGGGCAACTGCTGCACCACGGCCTTGCGCACACCTGTATCGCGCGGGATAACGCCCACGAGTTCCAGGGAAACGCCACTGAGAAAATGGTCGCAGGCCTGATGCAGACGCACAAACATGTCCTTGGCCGTCTTGAGGTCCGGGGCCATGTTGACGCACACCTTGAAGCGTTCAACGCCGTGATTGTTTTTCAGAACCTTGATGAGAGCATAGGCGTCAGTGAGCGAGGTCGGTTCCGGTGTAAGCACTACCAGGCGTTCCTGCGCGGCCATGTTGAAATAGAGCACGTTGTCGCTGATGCCTGCGCCTGTATCCACGATGAGGTAGTCAAGCCCGTCTTCCATTTCATCAACGGCTTCAAGCAGTTCAAGCTTCTGCCCCGTGGAAAGGGTGAGCATTTCGCTCATGCCGGAAGAAGCAGGCAAGATGGAAAAGCCGTAAGGCGTGGGAAAGAGTATGTCCGAAATGGTGGCCCCTTCGTGAAACAGATGAAAAATATTCTTCTGCGGGGTCAGACCAAGCACCACGTCTACGTTGGCCAGACCGAGGTCGGCGTCAATAAGCACCACCTGCTTGCCCAGCTGCGCCAGGCAAATGGCAAGATTGACCGAGATATTGGTCTTGCCTACGCCGCCCTTGCCTGAGGTGACGGAAAAAACCAGAGGGAAAGTGCCGCTCATCTGTCTGCTCCACATGTTATGGCTCATGCCGCGCTAGGCGGCCTGGCCGGGAAGTTGCCTTTTGAAAATAAGACGCCAGACCAGCGGCTCGGTGGCCGGGGCAAGGCTTTCCTTGAGTTCCGCGCCGAACGACAGTGCTGAAACCGGCAATCCGGCAGCGCAGGCCACATTCACAATATTGCCGAAGCTTACGGCTTCGTCCAGCTTGGTCCATACAAGGGAGCCAGGCCCTTCAAATTTGTATCTTTGTAAAAACGCCTGTGTTTGCAGCGCGTCAAAAAATGGCGAAAGCGTAAGGTGCGTAGCAGCTTCCACTGTGTCCAGGCCCATGTCGGCCCGCCAGTGGGCAAGATTGCCGTTGCGGTCAAGGCCGGGAACATCAATGAATACGGCGCGGGCCTCTCGTGTGGCGGTCAGGGCAAGTTCCATGGCGGCCTTGTCGGGCGCTTCCATGTATGTAAAATTGGAAAGTTCCGCCCAGTGGCGCAAAATCAGCCTGCCGTTGCCGCGCAGGCAGTCGGCGTTGATAAAGGCAATGCGTGCTTCTGGTTCGTGTTTGCGCATGTGCAGTGCAAAGCGCAGGGCCGTTGTGGTTTTGCCAAAACCGAAGGGCCCGGCCATCAGGTGGATGCGCTGCCGCCACTGTTCCGCGCCCCAGGCCTTGACCGGCACCATGCCGCAGAGGCATTCAAGCACAGAGGCTCCGGGTTCCGCCAGCAATCGCTGGTAGAGGTCAACCGCCACAGAGTCAGAAACACCTTCTCGCTGCAAATATTCCAGAGCAACACGCTGGCGGGGCGTGAGGCGTTCAAGCTGAATGGCTGGCTTCATCAAGGCAAAAATCTGATCCTTGAGATGCATCCATTCCTTGTGCCATTCACCCCAGCCAGCAGGCGTGCCTGCGGCTTGCGCTGCTTCGGCCTTGGGGCGCTCTATCCCGGCAGTTATTTCATGGCAGACGGCACCGTTCTTGCGATAGGTGCGGTTGCCCAGGATAACGGCGTCAGGCCCCATCTCGGCCTTGATTCTGGCCAGAATTTCCTGTGATGTGGCCCCTGTGAACGTCTTTACCTGCATGGCCCATTCCTTTGCCTAACGGTTCAATATCGCCCAGCGGCGCATCAGTGCCGTTTGTTTGACGATAAACCAGTATCTGCAAATTCGGGGCCAACTTTTTGGGCAGTATTGGCCCATGCGACTACAAGCAATCATGGGAACACAGCATTTGCCATAGACAATACTAGCTGGTGGGGAGGTAAAAGGCAACGAATCCTGATAGCTGGAGAGGAATATAAAAAATAAAGCGGCGCTCTGACACAAGGGGTCGGAGCGCCGCGCAACGTCGGGGCTGGCCGGATTATTCGGCGCTTACCACGCCCACCGATTGCAGCCGGATGTCGGGCGGAATCTCCGCCTGCGAGATGACCGGCACCGTGGGCAGAAAGCGCGTGACAATCTGGGCCAGATGCGGGCGGATGATCGGCGTCACCAGCAGCACGGGCTGGGCATCGGTATTCACCGCATTGTCGGCAGCCGTGCTGATGTTGTTCACCAGCCGCTGGGCCACAGCCGGATTCATGGAGAGGAAGGTCACGCCGTTGTCGGCATGGCGAATGCCTTCCTGCACCATACGCTCGGCATTGGGCGCAAGGGTCAGCACTGAAAGCGTTCCCTGGCTGTCCAGATAGGGTCGTACAATGGCGCGGGAGAGTTTTTCGCGCACATATTCTGCCAGCGTGTCGGGATTTTTGACGCTTGTGCCAAAGTCGCCCAGAGTTTCCACAATGGTGAGCATGTCGCGTATGCTGACGCTTTCGCGCACCAGCAGTTGCAGCACTTTCTGCACCACGCCAAGGGGCAGCACATTGGGCACCAGGTCTTCCACTGCCTTGGGCGCATGCTTGGCGACCGTGTCCAGCAGACCCTGCACGCCCTGGCGGTCAAGAAAGTCGGCCAGCTGACGCTTGAACACTTCCGTCAGATGCGTGGCGATAACCGTTGCCGGGTCAACCACCGTGTAGCCCGCAAGCATGGCTTCCTCACGCTGGCTGTCGGGAATCCACAGGGCCGGCAGGTTAAAGGCAGGCTCGCGCGTTTCAATGCCGCTGATCTTGGTGGTCACGTTGCCGGGATCCATGGCCAGAAAGTGATCGACCAGAATCTCTGCCGAAGCCACCTGATTGCCCTTGATCAGCAGGGCATACTGGCCGGGTTTGAGCTGAAGGTTATCGCGCAGGTGCAGCGAGGGGATGACCACGCCCATGTCCAGCGCGAACTGCCGGCGTATGGAGCGGATGCGGGCCAGCAGGTTGCCGCTCTGTTCTTCGTCCACCAGAGGGATGAGGCCGTAGCCCACTTCAAGTTCAAGTGTATCAAGGGGCAACAGTGCCTGTACCTCTTCCGGCGTGTCGGCGGTGCCGGAACCGCTTTTCTTTTTCTTGTCAGCCTTGGCCTTGTTGGCGGCCTCCTGATCCTTGTTTTCCGTGAGGCGGCTCACCACAAAGATAAGGATGGATATGCAGAGGAAGGGGATGGTCGGCAGGCCGGGCACCAGCGCAAACAGCAGCAACACGCCCGAGACCATCTTGAGCGCGCGGCTGTTGAAGGTAAGCTGGGCCAGAAATTCTTCGCCCATCTTGGCTTCGGAGGCGGCGCGCGAAACCAGCAGGCCAGTGCCGGTGGAAACAATGATGGAAGGTATGGTGGAAACCAGACCGTCACCGATGGTCAGCAGGGAATAGGTGGTGAGGGCTGTGTTCCAGTCCATATCCTTCTGGACCATGCCGATGATGATACCGCCCACAAGGTTCACCAGGGTGATGAACATGCCTGCGTTCACGTCGCCCGAAACAAATTTGCAGGCGCCGTCCATGGCGCCGTAAAAATCTGCTTCCTTGCGCAGCCCTGCGCGGCGGGCATTGGCCTGTTCTTCATCCAGCAAACCGGCGTTGAGGTCGGCTTCAATGGCCATCTGCTTGCCGGGCATGGCGTCCAAGGTGAAGCGGGCCGCCACTTCCGCGATACGCGTGGTACCAGCGGTGATAACGGTCTTGTTCAGAATGAACAGGATCATAAAGATAACGGCGCCCACAACGTAACTGCCGCCTACAACAAACTGGCCAAACGCGCGGATGACTTCGCCCGCAGCGGTTGCGCCCATATTGCCGTTGAGCAGAATAAGGCGGGTGGACGCCACGTTGAGCGCCAGCCGCAGAAGGGTTGTGACCAGCAGGAGCGAAGGAAAGATCGTAAATTCCAGCGGCGAGGTCATGAACATGGTGGTTATAAGCACCAGCAGTGAAATGGAAATGCTGACGCAGAGCATGAAATCGAGAAAAAACGTGGGTAGAGGCACCAGCATGACAAGCAGGATGATGACCACACCGGCTGCAAGAAATATTTCGCCGTTTTTTGAAAATCGAGCGTAATCAAGCTGGGGGATTACTGCGGCAGCCATTTTTATGACACCTCTCTGCGTTGGTTCCCGAAAGCGGGTTAACCCTGGAACGTATGGGTAATATGAAAAAATTTAATGTATTTTTAGTGCTTTACAACTTTTGGCTTGATCTTCCAGATGCTGGCCAGCACGGAAGCCACAGCTTTGTAAAGCTCTTCAGGGATCATGTCGCCTACCTCTGTGGACTTATACAAAGCCCGTGCCAGAGGCACGTTTTCGCGAATGGGAATCCGGTTTTCGCGGGCTACTTCCTTGATTTTTTCGGCCAGATGGTCCGCGCCCTTGGCAAGCACGATGGGGGCGGGAGCTTCCGATGTATTATAGCTCAGGGCCACGGCTATGTGCGTGGGGTTTGTGACCACCACATCCGCCTTGGGCACGTCGGCAAGCATGCGCTTGCTCATCATTTCCATCATTTTTCTGCGCTGCTGCCCCTTGATCACGGGGTCGCCGTCGGCCTGCTTCTGCTCGTCCTTCACTTCTGACTTGGTCATCTTCATGCCTTCGTTATAGGCATAGCGCGACTGCCATACGTCAAAAATGGCAATGGCAATGATGGGCAGCAGCGCGTAGCTGGTCAGTTTGAAGGCCATTTGCAGCATGTAGGTCGCCACGCCCTCGGTGCTGGCGTAGTACATGGGCAGAAAATTCTGATGTTCTTTGAAGATGATCCAGCCGGGGATGATGCCGAGAACAAGAGAAAACAGCAGGCTCTTGATGGTGCGCAGGGCTGTTTGCGGCGATGCCAGCATCTGCTTGAGGCCCTGAACTATGTTGAAGCGCTTCAGGTTGGGGCGCATCACCTTGGTTGTCCAGAGTTTGCCCACCTGTAGGCGTTGCGCCAGAAAGGCCAGAAATCCCAGAGTCAGCAGGATTGGCATGATCATGCGGGCAATTTCAAGCGTGACGTCAATGCTGAGGCTGTAGACGTTTTCAGGATTGGGATCGAACTCCCACGAGTGGCTGAGAAAGTGGCGGAAAAGGCGCTTGATGTTGTCGGCCATAGGGCCGATCCAGGCATAAAGAATACACATGCCCCCCAGCAGGCTCACGGCCTTGCCAAGCTCCTGCGCTTTGGGAACATTGCCCTCATCACGCTGCTTGCTGACACGTTTTGGAGTGGCTTCTTCTGTTCTGCTTGGATCTTGCTGTGAACCGAACATGCTCTTACCGCCCTGGTTTGATTGGCGCTGCGAAGTGCTTTGCCCAGACAATAGCAAAAAATATGCCCGTCAGAGAACTGGCAGGCATATCAGATCAGGGGCAACGGTCATTGGGCGCATGGGGTTTCCTCCGCATGTACGCCAACGGTGCGAACTGTTTGAAATCAGGGAGTCTGCTGATCCTCTTCCTCCTGCCACCACCAGCGGGCGCGCTGGCAGAGCAGGTCGATATCGCCAGCGGCGGCGAGGTTGAGCATCTGGCGGTATTGGCGCACAGCCTCATAGCTGTATGGATTGGCCTCAAACAGGCCAGCGAACATGTGCGCGTCTTCTGTCAGCATTTTGCGGGCCGCGTTCTGGCGGCGGCGGAACGAAGGCGTAAGAAAGGGCAGCAGATCCTCATGCTCCGCCAGCAGGGCAAAGTAGGCCAGACTGGTGATGAAGTTCATGTTCTGGATGCTGGCCATGGCCTTGTCGTGCTTTTCAGCAGTGGTGCAGAATACACGGCAGCCAAGGGCTGTAAAAAAGCCCGAGGCCAGCTCCACATGATCTTGTACCGCATGGGCCCCCGGCACAATGGCCACGGGCTGGTCTGCCTGCGGGTCCGGCTTGGGGCCAAAGAGGGGATGCGTGCCCACCACTGGCCCGGCCCAGATCTTTTCCATCTGTTGCAGCGGGATTTCCTTTACCGAGGTTATGTCCGCCAGCACAGCCCCAGGGAGCAGATGCGGGCAGACCGTAGCAATAACCTCGCTGAATACAGCGGCAGGAACGCAAATGATGGCAAGATCGGCCCCCGCACAGGCGGGAGCAAGAGCTTCGGGCGTCAGAGGCACGTCCACGCCCGCCACGTTCAGCCCTGCCGCCTTGGCGCGGGCCAGCAGCATGGCGCCCATGCGCCCAGTGGAGCCGACAATGACGGTTTTTACGGGATTGCGCGGGCAGAAGCCGGTAAAGCCGTCAAATCCATCCTCCGCAGCGGATTCCCCGTCATTTTGGGCGGCAGGGACGCCGTTGCTGCCTTGATTGCCCTTCATGCCAGTTGCTCCCAGATATTCCAGAATTGCGGAAAGGATTTGCGCACCACCAGCGGGTCGTCCAGCAGGTCGCGCACGTTTGTTTCAGGCTGGCGCAGTCCCAGCAGGGCCAGAGACATGGCGATGCGGTGGTCGTTGTGGGCCGAGAGGGAAACGCCCTCGGGCAAACGCGGACAGTCCGGCTTGCCGTTGCCGCGTCCGGCCAGACCGTGAATGAGCATGCCGTCCGAGAGCTGGTCAATGACCACGCCAGCCTTGGCAAGCTCCTGCGCCGGGGCGCTGATGCGGTCCGACTCTTTATAACGCAGATGGGCCACATTGCTGATGCGCGTGGAACCCTGCGCAAAGGCCGCCAGCACGGCCACTGTGGGCACGAGGTCGGGGCAGTCGCCCATGTCCAGCTCCACGCCATGAAGGGAGGAGGGATACACGGTGACGGAATCCTCCGTCAGGGTCATACGCGCGCCCATGCGCTGCAAAATGCCCAGCATGGCGCGGTCGCCCTGCAGGGAATCCGTACGCAAACCTTCAACTCTCACGGGTTTAAGACCCAGTGCGCCAGCGGCCAGTAAATAGGACGCGCCAGACCAGTCGCCTTCAACTGTGTAGTTGCCCGCGCGGTACGCGCCGGGATGGACTGTCACGCGCAAGCAGCCGGGATGCGCGGCCTTGAGTTCGCGCCATGCGCCAGGGGGCAGCATTTCCCACGGAGCATCGGCCGCATCGCGGGTTTCCACGTCAAAGTGGATGGCGTAGTCTGTCAGGCATTGCAGGGTCAGCCCCACATAGGGCCAGGAGACGGCTTTCTGCCCGCCAAGCGTTACGGACAATGGCGCAGGCCCCATGGGGGCCGCCAGCAGCAGGCCTGAAAAATACTGGCTCGAAATATCCATGCCCAGAGTTACCTCTCCCCCGCACAGCGCGGGGTTAAGGCCCTTGGCGTGCAGCACCAGAGGCGGGCAGTCGGCCTTGCCCTCAAAGGTGACGGCAAGCCCCAGTTTACTGAGGGAGTCCGTCAGTTCGGCAATGGGCCTTTCATGCATGCGCGGCGCGCCGTGTATGCGAAATTCGCCCTCGCCAGCGGCCAGCACTGCGGTAAGCAGCCGACAAGTGGTGCCGGATTCTTCCACATCACAGGAAAGGGGCGCACCCTCCGCGCCGCCGAGCGGCTTGCCGCCCATGCCCGTCACGCGCCACGCGCCGGAGGCCTGAGTGCTTTCGGGCAGGGTTTCCATGCTCGCCCCGGCCCCGCACAGGATGGCGCGGGTGCGTTCGAGGTCGCGGCTTTCAAGAGTATGCCGCACGGTGGAAACACCCTGCGCCAGCGCCGCGCCAATAAGATAGCGGTGCGAAACGGATTTGGAAGCGGGTGCGGTAACGCTTGCCGTGGCCTGCTTTTCGGCCTCGGTGATGATAATGGTGCTCTGGCTCATGAGACTGGCTGCTCCGGTGTTTCCGAGTGGAGGTCAAGACGGTCCAGTTGCGGCCCTGTGGGGTAGCTGCCCAGTATGCGGAAGCTGGTGCAGACTTCGTGCAGTTTTTCCAGCAGGGGGGCGTAGCGGGGATCTTCCAGATCACTTTCCACATCGGCAAAGAAAACGTATTTCCAGCGCTGTCCGCGCAGGGGGCGCGATTCCAGTTTGCGCATGTTGATGCCGTTGCTTGCCAGCAGGTCAAGTACGCTTGAGAGCGCGCCAGCCTTGTCTGCCGTGGTGAACAGCAGCGAGGTTTTGTCCGCGCCGGTATGGCCGGGCTGCGGGCCGCCCGTGCGGCTGCCCGAGCGCGCATCGCCGGGGCCGATGATCACAAAGCGCGTCCAGTTGCCGGGCTCGTCCTCAATGCGGCGGGCCAGAACGGCAATGCCCATGAGGTCGGCCAGCTTGCCGTGACCGATGGCGGCTGCGTCTTCCTTGCCCGCAGCATACTGGGCGGCGGCAGCGGTGGATTCCACGGGCACAAGGCCAGCGCCGGGCAGATGGGCGCGCAGCCACGCGCCGCACTGGGCCAGGGGCTGGGGGTGGGAATACACGGTACGCACGGCGGCCAGCGAGGGCGCGTTGCTCAGCAGACAGTGCGAAATGCGCGAAAACAGCTCGGCCTGAATATGCACGTCGTACTTAAGGAACAGGTCAAAGCTCACGCCCACGGTTCCCTGAAGGGAATTTTCCAGCGGCACCACGCCGAGCTCGCACTGACCGGAAGCCACTTCCTGAAAGACCTGCGTAATATCGTTGCAGGGGCGGAACTGGGCGGCATGGCCCAGGTACTCCACGCCCGCAAAGTAGGAAAACGTGCCTTCAGGGCCGAGATAGGCCACATTCTGGGGTCGCTGCAAGGAGCGGGAAGAAGAAAAAATCTCGCGCCAGATGGCCCGCAGATGATCCTCCGGCAGGGGGCCGGGGTTGCGCGTGGCCAGACTGTCCAGCACTTCCTTTTCCCGCAGGGGCTTGAAGATAATGCCCGGCACGTCGGCCTTGATACGTCCCACCTCAAGGCTCAGGGCCGCCCGCTGGTTAAAGAGCGTGAGCAGATCCTGATCCACGGCGTCAATCTCGTGGCGGATGGCGGCAAGGCGCGCGCCCGCCTTATCGGGAGAGGCTGCCTGACGGTCTGCTGCGGCTGTGGGGTGGCCCTTGGGCCAGTGGCTGTTGCTGTCGTCCATGCTTATATCTCCCGGATGTCTTCGCGGATGCGCATGCCAAAATGGCGACCGGCTTCGTCCAGGCGGCACAGCACGGTATCGCCGGGTTTCAGGCCCACCACGCTTACCGGCTCGCCGCCGGGGGTGGTCAGGCGGATTGTTTCGGCATTCTGCAAAAATACCGCGCCGGTTTTAACGCCGTCTTCGGTGGTAACCTGGGCTTCAACCAGCAGCATGGGGCGCACTTCAATCTTGACCCTGCCAAGGGTGGCAAGGCTGGTTTCGCCGTTGGCGTCCACGATCAGCACTTCCTGCCCTGCCTTGAATTCGCCAAGATAGGTGGTTTTGTCGCCGGGCAGGCGCACGTAGGCATGCACGGCCCCCGCATTGACCCTGAAGGGGCGGGCGGCCACATATTCGTTGCGCTCGGTTTCCGCATGCACAAGAAAGGTAAAGGCGCTGGAATTGCCCACCAGCATGCCCTGCCCCTTGCGCAGGATGGAGAGCGTGTCGGCGCAGACGCGGTGCCCGAGGCCCACGGATTCCACACGGGTGATCACGGCGGGCTGCAGTTCTTCATGCCCCTGCGCGAGCTTGCACTGGCTGACAATGGTCTTGAGATCGGCCACGGACTCTCTGGATACAACAATGCCCGCCACACCGCGTTCCAAAATTCCTGCGGCAAGGCGGGCCTCGTCCAGCGTAGCGGCCTCAGCCAGAACGCTGTCGCTCTGGGCCAGAAGGTTTTCCACAGGTATTACCTCCCAGCCGCGAGCCAGAACCACACGCTCGCCCTTATGCAACCTTTCGAGCACGGCTTCTTCGTCAGCCTTGACGCTGAGCGCCATCATGGCGGTATCTTCGGCAGCCCACACAGGGCAGCGCGAAAGACCGGAAACTTCTTCCACATGCTGGCGCGGCACAATAACGCCGTCCACGCCGGATTCCAGCGCCAGGGTCACATCGCCCTTGTCGAAGGGAACGCAGTTGAAATAGATGCGGGACATGCGGCTTATTCTCCTACAATTTCCATGGCCTGATCCACGGAAACGTTGTCGTGAACGATGGCGCGCAGGGCCTTGACCAGGGCAACGCGGTTGGGATGCTGGAAGACATTGCGGCCCACGGAAATGCCCGCGCCGCCAGCACTCAGCGAATCCTGAACCATCTGGAGTATCTGACGGGTGGAATCCATGCGCTCGCCGCCGGCGATAACCACGGGCACACAGCAGGCGGCCACGACTTCAGAGAAGCTTTCCGCATCGCCGGTGTAGGGCACCTTGACGATGTCCGCGCCCAGCTCAACGCCCACGCGGGCGCAGTGTGCCACCACGTCCTTGGCATAGCCGTTCTGGATCTGGGGGCCGCGGGCGTACATCATGGCCAGCAGCGGAATGCCCCAGTTGTCGCACGATTCGGCCACACGGCCCAGATCGGCCAGCATGAGGCGTTCATTGGGGTCGCCCAGATTGACGTGTACCGAAACGCAGTCCGCGCCGTGCTTGATGGCTTCTTCAACCGTGGCCACGAGGGTTTTGGTGTTGCCGAGGGGCGAAAGGGCCGTGGAGGCCGAAAGGTGGATGATAAGGCCGATGTCGCTGCCCGCGTTACGGTGCCCGCAACGCACAAGACCCTTGTGCATGAGAACAGCGTCCGCGCCGCCTGTGGCCATGTCGTTGACGGTGTCGCGCATGTCCACCAGGCCTTCAACCGCGCCGATGGTCACGCCGTGGTCCATGGGAACAATGATGGTACGGCCATTTGCGCGGTTGATGATACGTTCCAGGCGGATTTTTTTTCCAAGGTACATGGGCTCGCTCCTTTCAGTCTGCTGCTTTAAGGTGACCCGCATGGAGCGGGGTTTGCCGCATCTTTTCCGGCGGCCCATACAAAAAAAGGGCCGCTGGCTTGTTGCCTGCGGCCCGTTGAACTTTCTAACTTTTACGCGTCAGCAAAGCTCCCGACCACAGGCTCCGGTAAAGTACGCAAAATAATACCAGCTAAAGATGCCGGTGGCGTAGGAGGAGGTGTGGTTGGAAGAAATGCGCTGCATGAAAGTATCCTTAAAATTTTCTAGGTAAAAAGCTACGCGGCATGCAAAAGCCTGTCAATAGGAAATTGAAGTTTGCATGCAAATTATTCGCAAAGTCAGGCTGCGCCACGCTCTGCGGGATCAGAGGGGGCGTCCGGGGTTGTTGTTTTGCGCCGCAGCTTGCGCGTTTCAATGCGCTTGAGCACAAAGTCGCCGGGTTTGACCCCTTCGGGCACTGCCGAGAGGGGAAACTCCGCGCGGGCCAGATTGCGGTGCCCGCCAGCCTCGCCCACATCGTAAAAACAGGCGTCCGCAAGACGGCCAATGTCCCGTCCGCCATCACCGCGGAAGATCACGATAACGGTTTTGTCCACCACGCCGCTTACGGCTATCCACCGCAGGCCGTGTACCCGTGTGAAAAAGTCCGCCACTGCTACCAAGAGGTCTGCGCTGTTGACCTCGTTGAGCGAGGCAAAGGCCCCGCCGCCGCGGCAGTCGGCAAGGGAACGGAATGCGCGCGAAAACAGCGGCAGCCATTCCCGCAGGTATTCGCTGCGCAGAATACGGCGCAGCAGTCCGTTGTCCGCATGGCGTGAAAGCCACTGATAGGCGCGAAAATCGTCTTCGCCGCCAGAGCGTTCAAAAGCCGCCGTATCTGTGCGGATGCCGTACAGCAGGGCTGTGGCCAGCCTTGGGCCGGGGCGCATGCGCAGGGCCTTGAGATAGCGGGCCATCATGGTGCTGGTGGCGCCCATGTTGGGGCGGATATCGCGCAGCAAGGCCGGGCCAGCCAGTGAGCATGCCGTAACGTTGTTGGCGGCGCGGGGCAGGGGGTGGTGGTCGATGACGCAGTCAAAGTGCAGGCCCTGAAAAGCCTTGCTGTGGTGCGGCTGGGAATCCACCATTGCAAGGTGGGTGTACTGGTCGGCATTTTCAGGCTGCCAGGGGCGCACGGGGATGTTCAGGTAGCGGATCATGGCCAGGTTGTCGGGCCGGGTCACCTCATTGATACGCGCAATGTCCACGTTGTGTACCTTGTGGATCATAATACGCTTGAGCGCCAGCGCCGATGCCAGGGCATCGGGGTCGGCATTGATGAGGATGCACCAGCGGTCGTCCTTGCTGAGACCTGCCCGCCATTTTTGCAGCAGGGCGATGTGGTCTGTGGCGCCAGCCATGATTCTCCTTAAACGTTTATGCGCGAATGTTCATCTGCCGGAATGCGGTTGCGCAAGCGCCTCCAGCACCGGTAGGGATGCGGCCAAACGATCCCAGTTGAATATCTCGACCATGTGCACTGCCGAATCGGGGATGCGCTGCATGAGGGCGGCAGCGGTCTGCGCCTGCCCGGGCGTAAAAGCCGTGAGGGGCAGATGCCGGTCGCCATCGCCGGGGGCGCTCCAGTGCGCCATGGTCGCCTGCTCTGGCAGGGTCGAAACCAACAGGTTTTTTTGACCATAGCCCAGGAGGTGCCCTACGTCCAGACACAGGCCCAGTCCGTGATCCTGAAGAAATTCCTGTCCAAGGCAGGTAATATCACTGTGGGCAACGTTTTCCAGCAACAGCGGAATATCGCAGCAGTTTTTCCAGTGATTCGCAAAACCTGCCAGCAGGCGGCGTTGCACTTGCGGCGATCCCTGGGGCGGGTGCAGCACGGCGCAGCGCGGCTGAAGAAAAGCCGCCTTGCCAAGCACGGCATGGGCCAGGCGGGCGGCAGCGCGGGCAGGATAGGCGGCAGTACTCTTGCTGGCGGGCCAGGGCAGGTCAACGGGCAGATGTACATGCCAGCGCAGGGGCAGGGTTTCCAGATCGGGCGGCAAGTCCTGCGGCCCGTAGTTCAGGCAGGACTGGGCTTCAAAAAAACACAGACCTACCTCGTCCACCTTGCCAGCCAGAAAGCGCGCGTTTTCCGCCACTCCGGCGGGCAGCACAAAGGACGGAGCGGCCAGACGGCCTGCAAAGCGTGCGGGCCGCAGATGCGGCGTGTCTGGCTGGAGCGTCTGGTCGCCTGAATCTCGGGACATGGGGGTGTTCCTTGTGCGGGCATGTGGCGTCGGCCATGCAGCCACCATGCGCAAAGGGGGAGATTTCTGGAAAATCTCCCCCTTTATCATTCTATAATCGCAGGAGGCTACACCAGTTTGGTGCTGCTCCAGCCGTGTTCCTTGGCTGCTGCTTCGGTCTTGGGGCCACCCAACACGCAGGTGGATCCGCTGCGCGCGGCCTCGGCCAGCACTTCGGCAAATTCGCGGAAGTGCCTTTCGGTGGTGGAAAGGATTTCCTCGCGCATGAGGGCGCGGGCTGCATCGGTATCGTCCGTGAGCCAGCGCGAGAGGGACTGGGCGCCCTTGGCGTCGGGCAGCAGGTAGCTGTCCAGATCGCCCACAGCGCCCACTATGGCCTGGGTGAGCTGGGCCTTGTCCGGGCTGAAGGTGCGCAGGTATTCGGCCATGCCGTCAAAGGCCGCCAGGGTGTCGTCCACGTTGGGGTCGCGGTATGAGGCGCACACAAGGGTGCCGCCCAGGCGGTCGAGATTGCAGAACGCGCCGTACGCGCCGCCGCGCACGCGCACGCGCTCCCACAGGTAGCCCATGCGCAGGCTGCGCAGGATAACGCTGGCGGAGCCGTGGTACACATAGCCCTGATCGTAGATGTTGGCGGCCTTGCCCACATAGTTGATCTGGGCCGGAGCAATGAAGGCTTCGCCCTTGGGCAGTTCCAGAGGGGCGCTGCCAAAGTCCGTTGCCGCCCCCGCCCGCGCGGGCGAAAGCGCGCGCAGCAACTGGCGGGCTTCCGTTTCTACCAGCGCGAGACCCTGCGCCTCTGCGGTGCAGTCCATAACAGCGCCGGGCCGGGCGATGATGCGCGAGCGCAGTTCTTCAAGATCGTTCAAAACAGACTGCGGGTCCGTATCCATGCGTTCCAGCAGGCCGCGTACACTTTCAAGGTAGCTCAGGCCCGAGGTGCGCTCGGCAACCGCGCTTGCGCCGTTGAAGCGCGCCCGCAGGCGGGCGCTGACCGCCGCATGCCCTGCGGACTGTAAGCCGTGCTCCAGCCGGGCTTTGCCTTCCAGCAGCATCTGGCCCAGGCGCTCGCGCAACACGTTGGCGTCCGTCAGGGGGTCCAGCAGGATTTCGCGGGTCAGGGCAAAGAGGTCGGGCAGCTTGTCGTACACGGCCTTGCCAGACACGCCAAGGTAGCCAAAAGTCTTGCGGCTGCCGCGCATAAGACCCACCAGCGTTTCAGCGCCAAGGCCGCCCGTTTTGGCGGCCATGAGTGCGCCAAGCTCCGTAAAATCGCGTTTGGCGGTGCCTGTTTCGGTGAGGGAACGGGCAAAGAGCGGCAGCAGGGGCACGAGCCTGTCCGGCACATTGGCAAGGGGCAGCAGCAGGGTCGCGTAGGCAATACCCTGTGTGGGCAGTTCGTGCGTCAGGAACGTCTCGGGCAGTTCTGCCACTGCGCGGGGCAGCAAGGCGTTTTCACGCGGCAGGTCTTCAATCCCCAAGGCCGGGATGGTCGCAAGAGCCTCCGGGCTGTCGGGCGCGCTTTGGGCTTCCATGAGGCGGGTGGTTTCTTCCACCATCCTGGCGCGGGCCTCGGCATCGGCGGCGGCCTGCACGGCGTCCACGCGGGCCTTTTCCGCATCTTCGCGGACTTTGCCCAGCTTGGTGTCAGGCAGCAGCACCACGGTGGCGCGGTGCCCGTTGTTGAGGAACCAGTCCTTGATGGCCTGTTCAAATACGGGTTCGGCAGCCTCAATGCGGGCTTTGAGGGCGTTGAGCGGGGCTTCCCACGCCAGAGGGGCCAGCGGATCGCCATCATACAGCCATGTGGTCAGCGATTGCACCATGGCCGAAAGCCCACGGGGGAAGCGCCCCGAATTGTTTTCACGGTAGGCAAATTCCACGCTGTTGACGGCGGCTTCCACTGCCGAGCGGGGGATGCCTTCTTCCGCCAGTTGGGCCAGGGTGTCAAAAATAAGCAGTTCGGCCTGCTGCACATCGCGCGGGGCCACGCCCTTGAGACCGGTGGAGTAGTACATCTGGCGCAGGTCAGTCTCCAGCCCGCAGCCGGTGGTGTCTTCACCAAGGCCGGAGGCGATGAGCGCCTTGCGCAGGGGGGAGCCGGGCAGGCCTTCAAGGATATGCTCGAGCATTTCCATCAGCAGGGCCTGATGCACGTCCCCACGCTCGCCCAAAAGCCAGTTGACCGTGAACAGCGCGCGTTTTTCGCCCTTGGATGCGGCATAGGCCACTTCAATCTGGCGTGGGGTTTCCAGGCGCGGCTGCAAAGGCACATCTGAATTGACCGGTCGGGCCGTATAGCCCTCAAGCGCGGCTGCCGTCAGGCGCAGGCGTTCGTCTTCCGGGTCATCGCCCCAGAAGAAAAAGCGGGCGTTGCTGGGGTGGTAGTAGCGGCTGTGAAAATCGTAAAAGGCCTCGTAGGTGAGGTCGGGGATGTTTTCCGGATTGCCGCCGGAATCAAGGCTGTAGAGCGTATCCGGGAAGAGCGCCTGCTGGCTCTGCTCCGCGAGGACGGAATCGGGCGAGGAGTAGACGCCCTTCATCTCGTTGTAGACCACGCCCTTGTATGACCAAGGGCCATCGGGCGTTTCGGCCTCCACGTGCCAGCCTTCCTGCCGGAAGATATCCTCATCGATGCGCGGGTGGAACACTGCGTCTATGTAGACGTCAATGAGATTGTAAAAATCGCGCAGATTGCAGCTTGCGATGGGGTAGCAGGTCTTGTCGGGAAAGGTGAAGGCGTTGAGAAAGGTTTGCAGCGATCCCTTCATCAGTTCCACAAAGGGTTCCTTGACGGGATATTTGTCCGACCCGCAAAGAACGGAGTGCTCCAGAATGTGGGCAACGCCTGTGGAGTCGGCTGGCGGCGTGCGAAAGTTGACGCCAAAGCACTTGTTTTCGTCAGAGTTATTAATGGAAAGCAGTTGCGCCCCTGTGGCCTCGTGCCGCCACAAACGGGCGGTGCCGTCCACTTCGTGCAGATGCTGTTCTGTAAGAAGAGTGAATCCGTGCTTGTTCATGATGAATCCTGGAGTGTTGATGTGCAGCGCCGCTTGAGGCGCAGCGTGAACTCTAACTATAAGTGTAGATGCGCCGTTTGAAAAGGGGCGCAGTCAGCGGGCGCGTCATGCCCGGCTTGTGACCCGGCCCCCGGCGTGGTACTGAAATCAGCCCGTGCCCTTGCACGGGGCCGCAAATTTTTGATTGAGCGAGATGATATGAACATGAACTGCAAGTCCTGTACAGGCGGGTCTGCACTGGCAGAAAAGCTGGTGCTCTGGTACATTCCTCTGGCTTTTGCCGCCTTGTTCATATGGGGCAGCGTGTTGCAGATGCGCAGCTTTGCCATCAATGATGCGGATTTTGGCTACTTTATCACGCAGATCTGGCGGGTCTGGAACGGCTGGGACTGGCAGGCCCCTTTTTCCAACGTCTATGAGGGCAAGCCCTTTTACGCCCACCATTGCACCCCCCTGACGGCCCTGCTGGCCCCCCTTGTGGGGCCGTGGAAAAGCCCGTACCCCCTCAGCGTTCTGCAAGGCGTGGCGGTGGGGGCAATGGCCTTTATTCTGCCCCGGCTGGTGCGTGCCCTGCATGAAGAAGCAGAAGGCGATACGCCTTCCGGCAACTGGGTGTGGACGGCAGGTTTTGCGCTGCTCCTTTTCTTCTTTTTCCGCCCGGTGCTCACGCCGTGGTCGCGGCAGGTTCACTACACAACGCTCGTTACGCCCATGCTCATGCTGGCCGTGCTCATGCTGCACAAGCGCCGCTGGTGGGCGCTTGCCGGATGCTGCCTTGTGGTTTTTTTGGCGCAGGAACGCGCCGCGCCCAGTATTTTCTGCCTGGGTATGTATGCCTTTTTGCTGCTGGGGCAGCGGCGTGTCGGCGCGGTTTTATGCCTGTGTTCCGGCCTGTGGTTTGTCACGGTCACAAAGGTATGGCTGCCCTACATGCGCCAGCTTGCGGGCGCGGGAACGGGCTATGCCTTCAGCAATTTTGTAGATGTGGGCGGACAGTGGAATTTCAAGCTGCGCTACTATCTGCATCTGCTGGCGTACTCGTGGTTTTTGCCCCTGCTTGGGCGCAAGGCCTTGCTCTGCCTGTTGTGTACGTTGCCCTATCTCGCCATGGTGGCTGTTTCCGGCTACGGTCATATGTGGGCCATGGCCGGGCAGTATGAGGATTTGCCCGGCGTGTTCCTGATGCTCGCCATCTGCCACGCCTGCATGTGGGTGCAGGGCAAACTGCGCCCCGCGTTGTGGGAAAAGCTTCTGCCCGCCGCCGGTGTGGCGATGGCCGTTATAATGCTCTCTACGCAGACGGGTTGGTACAATCCGGCTGTGACAGTGGCGCGGCTGCTGCAACACCCCGATGCCCAGGCCCATGCGCGCCTGCGCGAAGCTCTGGGGCAGTTGCCTGATTTTCCCCCGAATGTGCGCGTGTGGGCGCAGTCCGGCCTTGGGCCGCACGTATTTTATCCCTATCAGCGTTATACCGCCGACATCGCACACATGGACGGGCCGTTGAACGACAGCGTGGTGATGATTTCACCCTATGCGGGCACGGCCTACCTTGTGGGCGGCGGGGGCGGGGTATCACGCGGGGAATTTGAGCGGGCGGCAGCGTTTTTTGACGCGCATCCCGATCTTGTCCGCGTAAAGAACAGTGATGTTCTGGTAATTTATGCAGGAAAGGGGCTGCGCGAAACCCAGCCTGAGCTTGTGCAGGGGCTGAGTCGGTAGGCAGATATGCTGTTTGCGCGGAAATTTCCGCATCAATGCTTGCTATTCGCAAGGTGATAGTGTATTGACTCCCTTTCCATCAAGCACACCCAAAGGCAGCGGCCCGGGGTGCCCGGTGGGACGGCGCGTGTGGCGTCGTCCATTTTTTGCGCCCAAGGACGGCTTGTCCCTCCTGGGTGTGGACATTGGGTTGCAGGGTCAGGGCATGGGTGGAAGAAGTTAACCCTTTGGAGGAATCCCAATGGCTTATGTCAGCATGAAGCAAATGCTGGAAACCGGCGTGCATTTCGGTCACCAGACCCGCCGCTGGAATCCCAAGATGCGTCCTTACATCTTTGGCGCCCGCAACGGCATCCATATCATCGACCTGCAGCAGACCGTCAAGCTGTTCCGCGTTGCCTACGACAAAGTGGTCGACACTGTTGCCAAGGGCGGCAAGGTGCTGTTCATCGGTACCAAGCGTCAGGCTCAGGAAGCAGTGGCCGCTGAAGCTGGCCGCGCCAGTCAGTTCCACGTGACCAACCGTTGGATGGGCGGCACGCTCACCAACTTTGTCACCATCCAGAAGAGCGTGGACCGTCTGAAGAAGCTGGAAGCCATGTTTGGCGACGGCACCATCAATCGCTACCAGAAGAAGGAAATCCTGCTTCTGGAACGCGAAATGAAAAAGCTCGAGGAAACCCTGGGCGGTATCAAGAACATGGACCGCATTCCCCAGCTTGCCTTTATCATCGACCCGCACCGTGAAGACATCGCCGTGAAGGAATGCCGCAAGCTCGGTATCCCGATCGTGGCCGTGACCGACACCAACTGCGATCCCGATGTCATTGACTACATCATTCCCGGCAACGACGACGCCATCCGCGCCATCAAGCTGTTTGTGGCTGCTTTCGCCGAAGCCTGCATGGAAGGTGAAGCCATGAACAAGGATCACAAGGGCGAAGCCGTCAACGCCGAAGAAGCCATGCAGAAGGCCGAAGCCGCCGCTCCCGCTCAGGAAGCCGCTCCCGCCGAATAGCAGGCCTTTCCATATTCCGTATCCTGGGGGCGGCGCAACCTGTAAGGGCTGCGCTGCCCCCGTCTGGATGAAAGATTGCGCGCCGCGCTTCGCGGAGGCCGCGCAACCGATCAGGCATTTACAAAACTCCGGCTTGGGGCCGGACAGCGTGTGGAGTATACTATGGCTATCACTGCACAATTGGTTAAAGAACTGCGCGACATGACCGCCGCAGGCATGATGGACTGCAAGAAAGCCCTGGTGGAAGTGGAAGGCGACCTGGAAAAGGCCGTTGACTGGCTGCGCCAGAAGGGTATGGCCAAGGCTGCCAAAAAGTCTGGCCGCGCCACCAGCGAAGGCCTCGTGACCGTGGCCGCCACTGCCGACAACATGCACATCGCCATGGGTTCGCTGCTTTGCGAAACCGACTTCGTGGCGCGCGGCGAACAATTCCAGGCCATGGCCACCCGCGTGACCCAGGTTATCCTTGAAAAGGCTCCTGCCGATGCCGCAGCCCTTGAAGCCATCCTGGGCGAAGAAGTGACCCAGCTCATCGCCTCCGTGGGCGAAAACATGCAGCTTGGCAAGTTTGCCCGCTTCAGCAAAAAGAGCGCCAACGATGTGGTGGGTCAGTATGTCCACGCCAACAGCAAGATTGGCGTTCTTGTGTACCTGACCTGCGGCAAGGCCGAAAGCGCCGCCAAGCCCGAAGTGCTGGAACTGGCCAAGAACCTCGCCATGCAGGTTGCCGCCGCCAGCCCCCTGGCCCTTGACGCCGCCAGCCTTGATCAGGCCGCTGTGGAGCGTGAACGCGAAGTTTACCGCCAGAAGGCCATCGAAGAAGGCAAGCCCGCCCAGATCGTGGACAAGATTGCCGACGGCGCGGTGAAGAAGTTCCAGAAGGAAGTGTGCCTCATGGAACAGCCCTACATCCGCGACGACAAGAAAACCATTTCCGACATCGTGCGCGAAACGGGCAAGACCATCGGCGACGAAATCACGGTTACCGGTTTCGAACGCATCCAGCTTGCTGCCGAATAGGCACAACACTGCGCCGGATTCCGGCACATAAGTGTACGCCTTCTGGCCAAGCACGGTTTTATGGGGGGCCTTTGGCCCCCCATTGCGTTTGACAAAGTCAACGCAACCAGAAATCATGAACTGACAGCGCCTTGCGGTGTTGTCGGGCGCGAATGGTTTCTCAAATCCCGCCAGGCGGGAATTGCTGTCTGCTGGGGCCTCTGGCCCCTTTTTTATTACGGAAACGCGGCATGGCCGCCGGAGAAAATATGTGGGATCTGGCATGGGTAACTGACCCCGCAGCCTGGGCTGGCCTGGGTACGCTGGTGCTGCTGGAAGTGGTGCTGGGCGTAGACAACCTGGTTTTTATTTCCATACTTGTGAACAAGCTGCCGCAGGAAAAGAAGCGTCAGGCCTTCATGACCGGCCTTGGGCTTGCCCTGCTCATGCGTATGGTGCTGCTGGCCTTCATGGCGCGGCTGGTTGCCCTTACTGACCCCCTGTTTACCCTGGGGGGGCACGGCTATTCTGCGCGCGATCTTATCCTTATGGCGGGTGGCGTGTTTTTGCTGCTCAAGGGCACCATGGAACTGCACGACAGGCTTGAAGGCCACGCGGGCAGGTTCGATACCAGCGGGCCGCAGGCCGGCTACTGGCAGGTAATTTTTCAGATCATCATTCTGGATGCCGTGTTTTCGCTGGATTCCATCATCACCTCCGTGGGCATGGTGGACCATGTGTTCATCATGATGCTGGCGGTGCTGGCTGCCATGGTCATCATGGTGCTTGCCGCAGCCCCCCTTCTGGAATTTGTGGAGCGCCACCCCACGGTCATTGTGCTGTGTCTTGGATTTTTGCTGATGATCGGTCTGAGCCTGCTGGCCGATGGCCTTGGCTACCATATTCCCAAGGGCTATATGTACGCGGCCATTGGGTTCTCGGTGCTGGTTGAGGCCTGCAACCAGTGGGCCTTGCGAAGTAGGCGCAGGCGCTACAGCATGCGGGATATGCGCGAATCCACGGCGCGGGTCATTCTGAACCTGCTCGGCGGGGGCGTACCCAGCGGCGGCGAGGCGCAACTGGAGGCAGCGGCGCTGGCTGGCGATGCCGGGGGCCAGCTCTTTGCTCCCATGGAGCGGGACATGGTGGCCCGTGTGATCCGTCTTGGCGGGCGCACGGCGCGGTTTATCATGATTCCGCGCCAGCGCGTGGACTGGCTGGACAGCAATGCCGACCGCGCCACTGTCACACGTTTTGCGGCGGCCTCGCGTCTTGTCTGGCTGCCAGTGCTGCGGCGCGACACGGATGAAGTGCTGGGCGTGGTGCATCCCGGTGAAATTCTGCAACAGGAGCAGCAGGGCATAGGCAGCCGCGAATGGGAACTGAAAACCTACGTGCGCCCTGCGCCCACCATATTTGAGCACACGCCGCTGACGACCCTGCTGGAAGACTTTCGCACCAATCCTGCGCCCCTGGCCTTTGTTCGGAATGAATACGGCAGTGTTGTGGGCATCATCACCCCCGCAGAACTGCTGAGCGTGCTTGCGGGCCAGATGGGCGACATGCCCGCCGGGCCAGAGGTTTGCCGCAGGCCTGACGGCAGTTGGGTTCTGCCCGGACGTCTGGCTGTTGACCTTTTTGCAAGCTGGCTTGGGGTGAGCCTGCCGCGCCGTCTGTTCAGCGCCACCCTCGGGGGGCTCATTATGGAGCGCCTGGGCCGCATACCTGAAAAAGGCGCGCACCTGCGCTATCAGGGCTGGGATCTGGAGATAACACGCATGGATCGCCGCCGTATTGACGAAGTGCGCGCGGTCAAGTTGCTGCTGCCGCATATCGAGGGCAAAAAACGTAAAAAATAAATTGTTGGGCTGAACTGGTCTGACATGTTGACATCTTGCCGGGTGCCAGCGTAGGGTTGGCTACATGAGCATGAACAAACAATTTTCTTTCCGCCACGTAGCGCTGCTATCTATTATGTGCGCCGTAGTAGTACGGTGTCACACTTTGCGCGCGTTCTGAGCAGGGAAGATCCAAGGTAGTATTGCAAACCCCGCCGGCGCGAGTCGGCGGGGTTTTTTTTAGTCCGCACCGCCGCCGACAAGCCTCACCATCGAAAAGGAGTCTTGCGGCGATGTTACGTCTTTCGGGAGCAGAACTCACCATCCGCCTGCTGGAAAACCAGGGTGTCACGCACATTGCCGGCATCCCGGGCGGTTTCAATCTTCCTCTCTACGATGCCCTCGGGCGCAGTGGAACCATCCGGCACATCCTTGCCCGTCATGAACAGGGCGCAGGCTTCATCGCTCAGGGCATGGCAAGAGTCACGGGCCGCCCCGGCGTTATCTTTGCCACTTCCGGCCCCGGCGCCACCAATACGCTCACGGCGCTCGCCGATGCGCGCATGGATTCCGTGCCTCTGGTCTGCATTACCGGGCAGGTGCCCCTGAACATGATCGGCACCGATGCCTTTCAGGAAGTGGACATCTACGGCATGTCCATTCCAGCCACCAAGCACAACTTCATTGTGCGCTCCATTGACGAACTGCTGCGCGTGATTCCCGAGGCCTTTGCCATTGCCGCTGGCGACCGCCCCGGCCCTGTGCTGGTGGATATTCCGCGTGACGTGCAGGTGGCGGTGGCTGAATTGCAGGATCTGCCCGCCGCCGGAACTCCCGCGTCCATGCCGCAGCCAGACCCGCAGGCCCTTGCCCGCGCCGCGGAAATGATGAACGCCGCAAAGCGCCCCCTGTTGTTGCTGGGCGGCGGCACGTCTTCTCCCGATGCTTCGGCGGCAGTGGTTTCCTTTATGGAGGCCCGCCGTATCCCCGCCGTCATGTCCCTGCGCGGGCTGGGCACGGTGCCGCATGGACATGAACTGGCCGTGGGCATGCTTGGCATGCACGGAGCGCGCGCCTCCAACATGCTGGTGGACGAATGCGATTTGCTCATGGTTGTGGGTGCTCGCCTTGGCGACCGCGCCACGGGCAGGCTGGACGGTTTTTGCCCCAAGACGGGCCTTGTCCACATTGATATTGATGCCTGCGAGGTGGGCAAGCTGCGTATCCCTCAGGTAGGTATTACGGCGGACGCGGCAGAGGCTCTTACGGCCCTGCTGCCCCTGTTGCGCAAGACAGACCATGAACCGTGGCTTGAGCGCGTGGCAGCATGCAAGGCGGAGCACGGCCTGCGTTTTGACCGCACGGATGAGGTCTGTTCGCCTTACGGCATCATCAGGCACGTGGCGGACGCCCTGCACGGCAAGGGCATTGTGAGCACGGACGTGGGCCAGCACCAGATGCGCGTGGCTCAGGCCTACCCCATGATGCAGCCCCGGCAGTGGCTCACATCCGGCGGGCTGGGAACAATGGGTTTTGGCCTGCCTGCCGCCATAGGCGCTGCGCTGGCAAAGCCGGAGGAAACCGTGGTCTGTTTTTCCGGCGATGGCAGCCTGCTCATGAATATTCAGGAAATGGCCACGGCTGTTGAAAATCAGGCCAACGTCAAGATTATCCTGTGCAACAACGATGGACTGGGGCTGGTGCAGCAACAGCAGGATCTGTTCTTTGGAGGGCGGCTGTTCGGCTCGACCTTTACGGCGGGCACGGACTTTGTGCGCATTGCCCAGGGCTTTGGCATGCCGGCCATCTGCCTAAACAACGAGCGCGACCCCAGGGCCGTGCTGGAAAAGGCCTTGGGCACGCCCGGCCCATGCCTGCTTGAAGTGCGCATGAGCGCAGAAGAAAAGGTTTTTCCCATGGTGCCGCCAGGAGCGGCAAACAGTCAGATGATAGAGGGGGTTAACGCATGAACGGTTCCGTGACGAGCGCGCTTACAACTTTGCACTTGAGCGTCAACAATCATCCTGGTGTGCTTTCGCACGTGTGCGGCCTCTTTGCTGGCCGTGCCTACAACCTTGAGGGCGTGCTTGTTACGCCGGAAGCCGACGGCGATACATGCCGCATGTGGCTGGTGGTCAAGGACGACGGGCGCATGGAGCAGATTGTCAAGCAGGTGCGCAAGCTGCACGATGTGCTGGATGTGCAGGTGGGGCATGCGGAGCCGACGGTTTTCAACCGCCTGGCCGGTTGCCTTGAATGCTGAATAAAAGCAGGGCGCGGTGCGTACCAACATAACACCGCGCCCTGCGTAACAGGCTGTCCACGGGCTGTGCCCCTATCTGCCTGCGTTTGATGGACGCGTGGGCAAATGGAGGCGCAGCCATTTTTTATTCAGCCAGCAGGCTGGCCCCCGGCCCGCCGTCATAGGGCACGCGTTCAAAGACCTTGCGGCGCGGGGTCAGGCTGATGTGGTAGTACTGGTTTTGCGGAATGTAGATAAAGGGCACGTCTTCATTGCGCTGCCTCAGAAAGAGCGAAAGCAGCACCCGGTTGATGGCCTGATGCCCCACAATGATCAGGGGCGCATCCCCAGCCAGAAAAAGCGCCCGCCGCAAACCGCGTTGTACCCGCTCGCGCAGCAGTGCGTAGCTTTCGCCATTGGGGTAGGTGTAGGTGTATTTGCTGGCGTTGCGGCCTTGGGTGACCTCGGGCATGCGCTCGCGGATTTCGCTGTAGAGCATGCCCTCGCAATCGCCCGCCCAGATTTCGTCAAATTCCTTAAAGGCCATGGCATGCGCCTCTGGCCGTTCGGTCAGCAACGGTGTTGCCGTTTCGTGCGAGCGTATGCGCGTGGAGGTAAACACCCACTCAATGGGCTTGTCGCGCAGGTGGGCGGCAAGGGCAAGCGCCTGGGCGCGGCCCGTGGCTGTGAGCGGCGGGTCGCCGCCAATGCGGCCCCGCAGGTTGAATTCCGTCTGCCCGTGGCGCGCCAGATACAGGCACTGAATCCACACGCTGACAACCATTTCGCGGATAGCGGGGTAGTAGGGGGAGCTTTCGCAGGGGCGCTCGTCCAGAATGCGGTTGGCTGTGGAATCAACGCGCAGCCAGTATTTTTCGTCCTGCAATGGCTCGTAGATGGTGTCATAGTAGCTGATGCGCTTCATGAAGCTGGCAAGGGCTTCTTCTTCCGTATAGGAGGCGTATTCCGGCAGGGTGGTCTTGCGGCGTATGCAGGCATTGAGCAACAGCTGGTCTTCATTGACGCATTCCACAAAGAGCACCGGGTAGTCGGTGAGCGTGGTTTCTATGAGGTGCCTGCGCGCGCGGCTAACGTTGGTGGCGTCAAGAATGGCCACCTCGCCGTCCTTGGTCAGCCATTCGCGGGCAATCTCCATGTTGCGCATGCAGATCATTTCGCGCGCATCTCGTCCCAGTTTGTTGTTGGGATCGTAAAAATTGGGGTCGGTGGATTCCGCACCAATGAGCGCGCGGCGCATGTCGCCGTTATTGAACAGCTTTGCGGCAATGCCCTCGGTCACAAGCCCATCGCGGATGCGCTTTGCCAGAGTGGATTTTCCCCTTGCGGGCAGACCGACCATGGCGACATAAAGTTTCTGCATACGACCTCCGTTGCTGCATGGTAGGAGAAAAGAGAAAAAAATAAAAGAACTCTGCGGGATGGGGCGGGTCGCTCCTTGCCTGCCCGCGATAGCGGTAGTATCATGCAATAAACATATTTACCTGCCGAGTCTTGCCATGAGCATCACGGCCTTTTTCAGAACGCTGGCTTCCCGGTCACACTGGGCCATCCACAGTGTCTGGCTGGTCGTGCTTGCTGGCGTCCTGTGCGCCAACGTGGTGGATGGTTATTTTCAGCTCCAGGAAAATGAGCTGCGTCTGTTGCTCTCTAAAAGCAGCATTGCCGTCAATATTGTCAAAATGGAAGTGGGCGGCATCACCCATCTGCTAGACACGGTGGAAAGCGCCGCCATTACCACCAGGGACGAAGACCAGCTTGCCGACAGGCTGCAAGGTCTGGTGCGGGATAATCCCTTTGTCGCCGCCATTGCTGTCGAGCTCAACGGGGTACCCCTGGCCTCCACTGGCGCTATTTCTTCTGCGTCCACAGCCGTTTTTTCCCGCTCCACCGCAAGGGGCGGGCTTCCCTCCGTTTCTGTAATCATTGCCCTGAAACCAGAATTCTGGGGATACAAACTGGCGCATGCGTTCAGCCGCGCAGATGCTAAAGTCGCCGTCTATACAGCCTCTGGCCGTCCTTTGCTGCCCTTTGCCGACCTGGACAACGCTGAAAATGCATTTCTGGCGGAGAGTATTGCAAACATGGCACCTGATGCGGCAGCGTTGCACACCCAGCCCATGCGGGCTGATGGGGCGCGGTCCATGCTTGCCTTGCAGCAGGCGGCAGCGCCTTTTCTGGCGGGCGGCCCTATGGTGGTGGGAACAATCATCAGCACCGAAAGCAGCTATGCTCACTGGCATAGCGACCTGCTCATTCAGGTGCTGATATGGCTGGCAGCAGCACTGCTTTCAACCTCCCTCCTGATGGTGGAAGCGCGCAGACTCCGCCGTTCTGAACTTTCCACAGAAAAACTGCAAAGCGCCATGCGCTCGCGCGACAAGTTCATCCGTATCCTGATGGACCACGCACCCATCATGGTATCCTACTGGGATGCGGGGCGGCGGTGCCATTACGCCAATAAAATGTACAGGGCATGGTTTGGCAAGGGTGAGGAAGAGATCATCGGCATGGACTTGCGATCCCTGCTGGGCGAGGAACTGCTTGCCAAATGCGCCCCCCTCATTGATGCGACCCTGCGCGGCGAACCACAGGACTTTGAGCAGGAAAGGGCCAGGGCCGACGGTTCAACAGGCTATGTGCTGTCCCGCTACATACCGGATATGGATGGGTGGGAGGTGCGGGGTTTTTTTGTTATTGCCTCTGACATTACAGAACTCAAGCAGACACAGCAAAGCCTGGAAAAACGCATTGAAGACCTGTACTCGCTGGCGACCACAGACGCGCTTACGGGCTTGAACAACCGCAGGAATCTGCTGGAAAAAATTCAGTTCGAGATTGAAAGAGCCAAGCGCTACGGCCTGAACATGGTTTTCTTTATGCTTGATATCGACCATTTCAAAAAGATCAACGACACTTACGGGCATGATACGGGCGATGCCGTGCTGAAGGGGCTTGGCGCACTGCTGCATGACACCATGCGTACCTCTGACCATGTGGGACGCCTTGGCGGCGAGGAATTTGGCATTTTGCTGGCAAGTGTTGTGCCGCAGCAGGCGGAGGTCATTGCAGAGCGGTTGCGAAGGCGCGTGGAAGAAATGGTCGTATGGCACAACGAAAGGGACATTCGCTTTACAGTCAGCATTGGTTTGGCGGATTTGCAGGCAGACGTGGAAAACCCTCTGGAAGATATGATGAAGCGGGCAGACCTTGCCCTCTATCGGGCCAAGAACAGTGGGCGTAACCGCGTATGCCTCGCGGACAATTTATTGCCGCCCGCCGAGGATAATTCGGAGGGTCAGGGTTTTGGCGCATAAAAAGAACGCCCTTGCGCGGCAGGTCTGCACCTACTGCACAAGGGCGTTTCTTCAAGTATTCAGGATGATTGCGCCTTAGCGCACCTTCAGCTTGAGAAAGCGTTTTTTGCCGAGCTTGACCACGTATTCCCCGGCTACAAGCGGGGTGACGGCGTCTTCGCAGCGTTCTCCGTCGATGGAGAGCGCACCTTCCTTCATCAGGCGTTTGGCTTCGCCCCGGCTTTTAACAAGGCCTGCGGCCTCAAGAAATACCGGGGGTGTGCTGTCTTCGCCGCTGTCGCACTGGTGCTCGGGCATGTCGTCCGGCACGCCGCCGCCAGCAAAAACGGCATTGAAGCCCTGCTTTGCTTCATCGGCATCTTTTTCGCTGTGGTAGCGGGCCACCATCTCGTGGGCAAGATTTTCCTTGGCGGCCTTGGGGTGCAGCTCACCGCTGGTCACGGAAGCCTTGAGGGCTGCAATGTCTTCAAGGCTTTTGGCCGAGAGCAGCTCATAGTAGCGCCACATAAGCTCATCAGAGATGGCCATGACCTTGCCGAAAATCTGGGAAGGGGCTTCGTCAATACCAATGTAGTTGCCGTAAGATTTTGACATCTTGCGCACGCCATCGGTGCCTTCGAGCAGAGGCAGGGTCAGGATGCACTGGCTTTCTATGCCGTAGTGCGCCTGGAGGGTGCGGCCCACCAGCAGGTTGAACTTCTGGTCAGTGCCGCCCATTTCCACATCGCTCTTGAGGGCGACAGAGTCATAACCCTGACACAGCGGATACAGGAATTCGTGGATTGATATGGGACGCTGCTCGCGGAAACGCTTTTCAAAATCATCGCGTTCCATCATGCGGGCAACTGTATAGCTGGAAGCCAGTTTGATAAAGCCCGTGGCGTCCATCTTGCCCAGCCAGGCCGAGTTGAAGGCAACCTCGGTTTTCTGCGGATCAAGAATTTTGAAAACCTGCTTTTTGTAGGTTTCCGCGTTGGCAAGAACCTGCTCTTCAGTGAGGGGGGGGCGGGTTTCCGAGCGGCCGGAAGGGTCGCCTATGCGACCCGTGAAGTCGCCGATAAGAAAGATGACATGGTGCCCCAGTTCCTGAAAATGACGCATCTTGTGCATAACAACCGTATGCCCGAGGTGCAGGTCAGGAGCGGTGGGGTCAAAGCCCACCTTGATGCGCAGCGGCTTGCCGCGCGCAATCTTTTTGCGCAGTTCATTCTCGTCAATCAGCTCGGCCATGCCGCGCTTGATGGTGGCCATTTGGCGGTCAATATCCGTCATCACCCTTACCTCTGTGCTGGCTTCGGTAAAAAACGCCGGACCAAAAAAAGAATATGCGCCGACGTAGACGGAAAGTGATACCCCCAAGGCGGCGATAGTGTCAAACCATGCCGCAGAGAATCAGCCAGCCTACAGGCTCAGCAGCGAGGCAACGCGGCTGGCGCTCAGGCCGCTGTGAACGGAAAGCGCGTCCATGGGATTTTGCGAGATCATGCTCATGGTGTCGTCAAGCACGCCGTCCACTTCGTCATCTGCCAGCAGGTTGGGGGCGCTCAGGCTGACAACATCGCGTGAGGGCGCGCTGGCAGCGGTGTTTTCATCCTTTTCCATGGCAGGGAAGGCAAAGGCCGGAGTGGGATTGAGTCCGGAAATTTTCATGACGGTGTCCTTTATGTTGATGACCTGCATGGGTCAAATTTTCCGCATGGCGGCAATTCTGCCATAAAGGATGCAATTTTGGGGCCATAAACCCGGATTGGGAGAAAGCGCAAGGGGTGAGGCCGTGGTAAAAGCAGGGATGATACGAGTACGTGTGTCTAGGCGGAGTCTTGCTGATCTTTTGACGCATCGGTGTATTTGGTGAGGCACTGACGCAAACGGGGGGAGCCGCCCTTGACGTTGAGCCAGCGCAGCCGGGCACGGCGGGCGCTCCAGTCCAGTTCTTCCTGAAAGCGCAGGCGCACGGCAACGCCCCGTGCGTCAGGGGCCTTGCCAAAACCCGCCCGCTTGGCAAGAAAAACGTAGGGAGGCGCAGTAACAGGCACCACGCTGGGCTGGAGAAAAAACAGGTAGGTTGCATCGGAGGTGAAGGAAGGCATCGCCAGTTCTTCTGGCATGCAGACGCATGCCCCGCCTTCTGAAACATCCAGAATGCGGGTGGCTGGCGGGGCCACCTGACTGTATGCCCCAAGCATGATGCGTAAATCGTTGGTGGTGTCGGGGCGCTCCGGCGTGAGCAGTACGCTCGACATGCGGCTGTATTCAGCGCGCCAGGGTATCCGCTTGCTGCTGCGCAACTGCCGTACAGTCACATGGCGTGAAAAGCGCAGGCCCAAATACAGCATTTCGCCACTGGGGCCGACAGCTGTTTCGAGAATCTGCGCGGTACCGTATACGCCAAGGCGCGCCGCCATATCCTGCGCGATGTGCCGCTTGACGCTGAAGTAAAATTTGCCCTGGTTTACCATCGCCCTGGGGTTCTGGGTCTGCATGTTCATGGAACGCACAACAAGCCGGGCTTCCCTGCCGTTGACATCGCAGACAATGCCCTCCACAGATATGCAGGAGGTTTCGCCGCACCAGATAAGGCAGCATTCAAGGTGTACATTGGCCCCGGTGTTTTGTGCATCGGCCAGCGCCTCATGGCAGCTTGAGTTCCAGAGGCAGAATGAAGCGTCTGAATTCATGGGACAGCCTTGAATGAGTTTGTAAAGCTGTGTAAATATATTAATACTGTTATTATGTCAATGTGTTAGTGATATTTGCTTGTATAATATACAGTCCGATTGTGCCTAAGCTGTTACTTGTGACAGACTTTTTGTGAAATGTATCAGATTGCATATGTTGTGTTTGGTGGTGAGCGCGGGCAAGCCGCAGCCTGCTCCAGATTGCTGGTCGCGTTGATGGCATCAACGCTCAGAAGCTCGCCTTCCTCAGGAAGGCGAGCTTCTTCAATATCCAACCAGGCAAAGCCGGCATATCCCCATTTTTTAGCAGACGCGAGCTATGGGGATGTGTGCGTCTCCGGTTCTATGCCTTAGCCTTCTTTTTTGACTTTGGACTTGGTCATGGCAAGGCCAATGCCTTCGAACAGTTCGAAGATGGCAAAGCCGTACCACAGGGTGTAAAGCACATAGAAAACCAGCATGGCAACCATCAACATAACGTGCTCGGACACCTTGGCGGCGGTCACGCTGTAGAAGTTGTTGCCCGGCTCAATGGCGCGGCGCAGTACATGGTCCACCACCTGCGACTCGGCGATCAGGCGCTGCTTCTGCAGTTCCTTGATGCTGGGCGAAAGCAGGTACCACCATGCGGAAGCCACTTTAAGGGCATTTTCTCCACCGTATTTCTGCGAAACCTTGTCCGTATCGTTGTGATACAGGGAATCGGAATCGTCAGTGGCGGAGGTGAGAATCTTGCCCAAGTCGCCGGTAAAGGTAACCTTGCCGTCAGTAGCGCTCACATCCGTGGCACCCGCAGTTTGCAGGGCCATGGCGGCAACGGGGGCAAGGGCGGCCTTCTTGAGCTTGACCGTAATCGTCACTACCTTGCCGTCAACTTTTTTCAGGTTTTCACGAACGCCGGGAATAAAGTAGGACGAACCCTTGGAGAGCTCGTTGAAGACGTTATCGGCGTATTCAAGGCCGGTAACGTGCTTGCCGTTTTCGTCACGCAGGATGGGCATGAGCAGGGTGGCAAACAGAACCAGAAACGAAACAAGCATCAAGCTGCCCCGGAAGAACGGGGCTTTGGCATGAATAAGCATGATCAGGCCTCCCCTCTAAGCTTGCCGAGGTTGAAGAAGAACTTGCTGAACACCCAGATGCCGAAGAAAGCAACGACAACCCAGAAAACCACGTTGCCCACATCTTCAATAATGCCCACCACACTGGGCGACCAGTTCAGCACTTCAAGCTCAACGAGCTTCTTGGGCAGGGTGGCCGCACGGTTGATGAAGCCGGCAATGATGGAGATGGCGTAAAAACCGCGAATGTGGATGCCTTTGACTACCTTGGTGGTCAGAGCGCCCACCTGGATGCCCAGCAGCGAACCAAGCAGCATGCCGACAGCCAGCGTGTAGAACACGTAACCGTAAATGGCGTACTGGCCGATGGAGGCAAAACCAGCGGTAAAGATAATCTGCAGAATGTCTGTACCAACGGTGGTCATGGACGACACGCCGAAGATGTACACGAACATGGGGAAGGTGACGAAACCGCCACCCACGCCCATGATGGCGGCCAGCATGCCCACGATGACGCCGCCCGCGGCAACGATCCAGCCGGAGATCCGGCGGCCGCCGGGAATGAGGTCTTCGTCAAAGGTGATCATGGGCGGCACGGCCAGAGCCTGAAGCTTCAGGGCAACGCCTGTCATACCGGCGCTGCCGCCGTGCGCGTCCTGATTCGCCGCGGCGGCGCCGCGGGAGCTCTTCAAAAAGTCAAACAGGGCATAAAAGCCAAGAAAACCCAGCAGCACGGCGTAAATGGTGCTGATGAACAGTTCGGAAAGCAGCGGGTCAGCGTTGTACAACCCTTTGTTGATCGCGCCGCCAATAACTGTTCCCGCGCCGGAGCCTACAAGAAAGGCGATGGCCAGCTTGGTGGAAACGTTGCCCAGTTTTTTGTGCACCGTGGTGCCCATGATGGCTTTGGCGAAAATGTGGAACAGGTCAGTACCCACCGCCAAAATGCCTTTCACGCCCGCCGCCATAAGGGCAGGAGTAATGATGAAGCCGCCGCCAGCACCGATACACCCGGTGATCAGACCAGCTGCAAGGCCCACGGCAATGGATGCCAAAAAGATGGTGTTGGTGTAAAAAGCCGGGGCATAGGCGGTTTTGCCGCCCAGCATTTCGTGATACTCATAGGCTTCGGCAAAGCAGCCCGCCAGAATGGGAACTGCAAGAGCCAACAAGATGAGCAGCTTTTTCCTGCTTTTGAGAATGGAAGTGGATACCTCCAAATCCCATTTGGCATAAGCCTGGGAGCTGCTCAGCAGAAACTCATACACCTGTCTGCCAAAACTCATACTCTCCTCCAATACGATTGTTCCGGCCAATGGCCGAGGTCGTGGCCCCAATACAAACAAACCGTCTAAGGCAATGCCGTGCGTCGCGTCACACACAGCTGGGTTCTGTCAGTAGATATGCTTGAATTCTTTGGTTTTTTATCAATCTCCAGCTCAAAATATCCTGTACCCAGTCACTCTGACATATTAGCCGGAATTTGTAAAAGAAATTTATCACGAGCAAGGCTGCTCGGTCTGCAAGCTTACAAAAAATAGTCCCGGTATTCGCCAGTTTTTCCCTATGCTTGAATGCTCAATAACCTCGGCAAGATATGAAAAAGCGCTCCCTCGCATTGCTGTGGGGGGCGCCTTTTCGCCGTATTTGTGAAATTCAAAACAATCTATTTTTTGGCCAGGCCCTGGCTCTGGCCAAAAATAACAAGTTCCATCCAGTCCAGCCCGAAATCAAGAGCGGCTTCATCGCCCTGCTGGCTGTCTTCCATGATGGCGGCCTTGCGCTGGTCGCTTATGTCCACATGCGAGAATACACGCATGTTTGTGATAAGTTCACGGAACTTGTCGATCTGAAACAGACACAGCACTATCATAGTTACCAGTCGGGGTTCAAGTGGTTGACCCGTTGCCCGTACCATGGCCATGAGGCGCATATAGCGGTCGTTGGAAGTGTTGAAGGGCCTTAGCTCCTCATTTTCCAGCCACTGATGAGGGGTGCGCACGGTGCCTTTGTCAAAGCCAAGGCAGTGTGGCTCGCGCACCACAAAAAAGCGTTCCGAAACGCCGTCAGTCGCCATTTTTGTGCCGCGCCCCAAGGGGTAGTAGCGGCATGCGCCGGGCCTGTCTTCGTACACGGAGCAGCCCGCAGGGGTCACAAAGGGACAGGGTTCGTCCGGGCCGTCAAGCATGCGCAGCATTGGCAGGGGAAAGCCCGTGTCGGGAAAGGAACGCAAGGTGGTAAAGGTGCCAAGAAAGCCCTCGCTGTCAAGGCCCAGATTGCGCCGCAGACGCAGCACATCATAGGGGGTCAGGGGCAGGGTGAGCTCCGCACAGCAACGGTTAAAGCAGGGAACATCGGGGTTGCAGTCAAAGCAGAAGGTTTCATCTGGTTTCAGTTCGGGCAGGCTGTCGAGAAGTTCACGGCTGGCATCAGAGGACATGGGCGCTCCTGGTTGCGTGCCCGTGGCGCGGCGGCGCGGGGCGGGGAAACAATAAATGCCCGCCGCGCGGGCAGAAAGCGGCCCGCTTGCGCAGGCCGCCTTGCCGTTATGTTGTGCTGCCGCCTGTGTGGACGGCTAATGCTAAATGACCTTGTTCAGCGCGTATTCAATGATACCTTCCGCGCCAGCGAGGCGCAGGCGGGGAATCAGATCGCGCACCACATCAATCTGCACCACGGATTCCACCGAAAGCCAGTGGGTGTCGCGCAGGGGCGAAACCGTGGGCGAATTGAGCGAGGGCAGCATTTCAAGGATGGCGGCCAGATTGTCCGCTGGCGCGTTCATCTTGAGGGCCACCAGATTTTCTGCCTTGAGCGCGCCCTGGAGCAGCAGATCGAGCTGTTCGATTTTGGCGCGCTTGGCGGGGTCTTTCCACGCTTCTTTATTAGCAATGAGCACTGGGTAGGAAATCATGACCTCGTCAATAATGTGCAGGCCGTGAGCGCGGATGGTGGTGCCGGTTTCGGTCACTTCCACGATGCCGTCAGCCAGGCCTTCCACTACCTTGGCTTCGGTCGCGCCCCACGAATAGAACACGTCAACCTTAACGCCTTCGCGGTCAAAATAGCGCTGCGTCAGGCCTTGAAGCTCTGTGGCGATGCGCTTGCCCGCGAGGTCGGCGGCCTTCTGGTAGGGCGAATCGCCCGCCACGGCCAGCACCCAGCGGCAGGGGCGGTTGGAGGTCTTGGAATATACGAGGTCAGAAACGCGTACCACTTTGTCTTCGTGGTTGCGCTCGGTCAGCCAGTCAAGGCCGGTGATGCCCACGTCCAGCACGCCAGCTTCGATGTATTCGCCGATTTCCTGTACGCGGCAGAGCGAGGCTGTGATCTGCGGGTCGTTGATGTCGGGAAAATAGTTGCGCGTATGTTTGCGGATTTTCCAGCCCGCGCGTTCAAAAAGGTTGATGGTGGCTTCTTCCAGCGAGCCCTTGGGCACGCCAAGCTTGATGATGGGCATGGTATCCGCGCTCATGACAGTTTCCTTCTATCGACCGTAGACTTTTTTTGGGTCAAAAACCTGCGGGGAGCATTCCCGCACCGAACCTTGCTTCAATTCCCTGTAAAAGCAGGAGCGCCGTCCGGTATGACAGGCGGCCCCGCCGATCTGCTCAATGAGCAGCAGTATTGTGTCATTGTCACAATCAAGCCGCAGGGAACGCACTTTTTGTACATTGCCCGATGTGCCGCCCTTGTGCCAAAGTTCCTTGCGGCTGCGGCTCCAGTAATGGGCCTCGCCGGTTTCAAGGGTTTTGCGCCATGCGTCTTCGTTCATATAGGCCAGCATAAGCACTTCGCCGCTGTCGCAATCCTGCGCGATGGCGGGCAAAAGCCCCTTGCTGAAGTCGGGCTGAAACCCGGGGTTGCCTTCCAGAGCCGCGCTGCCGTCAGGGGTAGCGGACATGGGGCCTCCTTTGTTGTGTCGGCTGGCAGGGCTGTGCGCGCTTGCGTTGTGCCGACAAAATGCGGTGTCTAATAGTGTGGTTTGTTCCGCGCAAACAGTTAAATCTACCTGCAAGAGCCGCAGGACGCAAGCGCGGCGTTCCTGAGGCGGCATGGTCTGCCGCAAAAGGCGCAACTTGCGAATCCATGCCGGGTGTGGCATGCTGGCACGTTAGCAAAACTCTTAGTTATGGCGGGTGTGCCGCCGGGAAAATACATGGCCGATTACGATTCCACTATGAATGATTGTGCGGATTCCGCTTCTGATGCCGCGTTGCACGGCATTTCCGTCAGCGAACCCGATGACGCCCTGCCCAGGGTTACCCTTGACGAATTGCCCGAGGCCGTGAGTGCGGCCTGCCGCCGGGCTGGCTGGCAAAGCCTTATGCCCGTGCAGTCGCTGGCCTTGCCCTATCTGCTGGCCGGGCGCGACATCATGGTGCAGTCCCGCACTGGCAGCGGCAAGACTGGCTGCTACCTCTTGCCCATGCTTCCCCATATTTCCGCCGACCTCAAGGCCCCGCAGGCTCTGGTGCTGGCCCCCACGCGCGAGCTCGCCGTTCAGGTTGAGCGAGAGGCCGCTGTAATTTTTGCAGAAACAGGCATCCGCACTGTCGCTGTTTATGGCGGCGTGGGCTATAAAAAGCAGATGGATGCCCTGCGCGACGGCGCGCAGGTTATTGTGGGCACGCCTGGGCGCGTGCTTGACCACTTGCTGCGCCGCACCATGGAACTGCGCGACCTGCGCGTTCTGGTTTTTGACGAGGCCGACCGTATGCTTTCCATCGGGTTTTATCCCGACATGAAGGAAATCCAGAGCTATCTGCCGCAAAAGCGCATCCATACATGCCTGTTTTCCGCCACGTATCCGCCCCATGTACTCAAGCTGGCGCTTGAATTCATGGCGGAACCGGCCATGCTTTCCCTTTCGCAAAAAGAAGTGCACGTGGCCGAAGTGCAGCACCTCTTTTGCGAGGTGAAGCCTATGGATAAAGACCGCGCGCTCGTGCGCCTGCTGGAAACGGAAAACCCCGCCTCCGCCATTATTTTTTGCAATACCAAGTCCAACGTTCATTATGTGACGGGCGTTTTGCAGGGCTTTGGCTACAGCGCCGACGAGCTTTCCGCGGATCTTTCGCAGTCGCGCCGCGAGGCCGTGCTTGAAAAAATCCGCGAGGGCAAGCTGCAATATCTTGTAGCTACGGATGTTGCGGCGCGCGGCATTGACATTGCGCAGCTCTCACACGTCTTTCTGTACGAGCCGCCGGAAGATCACGAAAGCTACATCCATCGCGCAGGCCGCACAGGCCGCGCGGGTGCTGCCGGTACGGTCATTTCGCTGGTGGACGTGATGCAGCGCATGGAGCTTGACCGTATCGCCAAGCACTACAAGATCGGCATAATGCCCCTGCCTCTGCCTTCGGACGAAGACGTGGCGCGGGTAGCCGGAGCCAGACTGACCGCCATTCTTGAAGGGCGGTTCCGCAATCTGACCGGGCTTGAACGCATGCGCGTCGGGCGCTATGCCCAGCTTGCGCGCGATCTGGCCACGCAGAGCGATGAAGAAGACAACGTACTGCTTCTGGCCATGCTGCTGGATGCCTGCCATCAGGAAAGCCTGTGCGAAACGCGCTTTCCCGATGGGCGGCCTCGCGCCGCCGAGGGCCAGCAGCGTCAGTCGCGTCAGGCAAAGCTGGGCCGTTCACGCGGTGCCCGGCCAAAGCCGTCCGGTGGCCGCAGCGCGGACGCAGTGGAAGCCAGCCCCGCTGCCTCTGAAGGGCAGAGCGGGGGATCAGCCCAGGATTCCGGTTCTGATTCCGGCGCTGGCGAGGGCAAATCTTCGCATTCCGGCAATCGTCGCCGCCGTTCCTCGCGACGCCGTGGCGGCAATGCAACCGAGGGTACTGCAGGGCAATCTGCCGACGGGCAGGGCCAGGGTTCGCCCCGCGAGGGCGGAGACTAGGCATTTGGGGATCTTACGAGCAAACAGTTAAGTGTGACAGCCATGCAGAACAGTGACGATCTCACCACGCAGGAGGCATCGACAGACGGTGCCCCGTCTGAAGCCGCGCGCGCGGCTTTGGAGAATTTCAAGGCATTGCTGGCCGATGCCGACTTTACCCTTGAGCTTGAACTGCTGGGCATCAAGCGCATGCAGTTTATGCGCCGCCGCCAGATGCAGTCGGAACTCATGGGGCTCTACATGGCCCTGTGGCGACTGGCGCTGGCGCGGTCTTTTCCTGTTGATGCGCCACGCATGTTTGAGCTTTTTCAGCAGGAATACGTGCGGGCGTACAAGGACAAGCACAGCAGCCATATTGTGCAGCGGGCCAATGAATACTGGGCCATGCTTGAGCCACGGGGCGATGGCGACTTCAGCGAAGTTGCCCGGCACCTGAGTTCCTTTTCCACGCAGGATCCCGGTCAGGCCAAGAGCATCAATCTCAAACTGGTGCTGCATATCCGCAAGATTTACAAACTCGTTTTCGACCGGCTCATCTAGCCGCCGGGCGTGCGCTATCTGTTCGGGAACCGACATATATAATGAAAATCGTCCATTCAGTTGACGCGCTGGGCACCCTCGCGGGTGCGGCCGTCACCATCGGCAATTTCGACGGCGTCCATCTTGGGCATCAGGCTCTTATCCGCCGCACCCTCGAGGTTGCTACGCTGGAAGGCCTGACCCCGGTGGTCATGACCTTCTGGCCGCATCCCCGCCAGGTGCTCTTTCCCGAGCGCGGGCACATGCCCCTCACCACGCGCGAAGACAGGTTCGCCCTGCTTGAAACGCTGGGCGTTCCCTTTGTGCTTGAGCTGCCCTTTACGCGCGAACTGGCCTCGCTGGATGCCGGAACATTCGTGCAGACCATTCTTGAACCCATGCATCTGCGCCGCCTTGTGGTGGGCTACGATTTTACGCTGGGCCGCAACCGTGGGGGGCAGGTCACCGTACTGCGCGAGCTTGGCGCACTGACCGGCTTTACCGTTGAACAGCTTGAACCCGTGCTGGTAGATGGCACGGTGGTCAGCTCCACATCTCTGCGCGGACTTATCGGCCAGGGAGATGTGGCGAGGGCCGCGCGCCTGCTTGGGCGATTCCACGGTTTCAGCGGCGAAGTTGTGCACGGCGATGGGCGCGGGGCTGGCCTGGGCTTCCCCACCGCCAACCAGCGCAAGCCCGAAGTGGTGCTTCCTGTGGAAGGCGTGTACGCCACCCGCGCAACTCTGGACGGGCACGCATGGCCCGCAGTGACCTGTGTGGGCCGCAAACCCACCTTTGGCGACAACGAACTTGGTGTTGAAACTTTTTTGCTGGAAGACGGCAAAAACCTTTATGGTCAGATGATGCGCCTGGAGTTTGTGGGCCGTGTGCGGGGTGAAGAACGCTTTGCCTCCGTGGACGCGCTCAAACAGCGCATTGCCCAGGATGTGAAGGACGCCCGCTCCCTGCTTGCGCAAGCTGCATTTTAGGAGGGTCGGGGGCGGCTGGAGAAACCATGATCTGCGCCGACATTCATAACCATACCGTTGCTTCGCACGGCCTTGCCACAGTGGGCGAAATGTTTGCTGCCGCACTGGCGCGCAATCTGGTCTGGTACGGTTTTTCAGAACATTCCCCCCTGCCGCCCGGTTATTCCTGCCCCTTGTACAAGGGCGACCTCTCCGTGACCTTCCCTGCCTATGCCGACGAAGTACTGGCCTTGAGAGAGCAGACCGCCAGCCCAAAATCTGGCGCGCAGGCCCAACCGCGTGTACTGCTGGGCATGGAGCTTGACTGGCTGCCGGTCAACACACCCTGGATGCGCGATATGGTCAGCCGCTATGCTTTTGACTACATCATCGGCGGGCTGCATTTTGTGGACGATGTGCCTGTAGGCTCTCCCCGCAGTTGGGGGCCGGAGGTTGAGCGCCAAGAGCGTTTTGCGCGTTACGATGCCTATTATGATGCCATGCGTGAGCTGGCTGCCAGCGGGATGGTGGATGTGGTGGCCCACCCGGATTTCATCAAGGTGTGCTGCTTTGATGATTTTCAGGCATGGCTGGCCCTGCCGGGCAGCACCGACCGCATAGCAGCCGTGCTTGAGGCCATGCGCGCTACAGATACAGCCATGGAAGTTTCTTCGGCTGGCTTGCGCAAGCCCTTCCACGAACCCTACCCCGGCCCGGTCATCATGCGCTTGGCGGCGGATCTGGGTCTGCGCATCAGCTTTGGTTCCGATGCGCACAATATGGAAGACACTGGCTCGCACTTCATGGAATTGGCGGCCTATGCCGCGTCCTTTGGTTTTTCGCGCAGCCGCATTTGCGTAAGCCGTGAGCGCAGGGAACTGACGTTCTAGCACGTTTGATGAGTTTTTTGGCGCACATCCCTGCTGATGCAGGGTGCAGAAATATAGAAAAGTCCCCGCTCTTCATATGAAGAACGGGGACTTGCTTTTTGTCGTTTGTTCCGCCGCTTACTGCAGCAGGCCCACAGTCTGGACAATAAATATCTTCCAGCCCTCGGTCAGCGGGAGCTTGCCGTCAAGAGCGTGCAGGCCGGAAACGTGCACATAGTTGCCAAGGCCTGCCGAGGCGCAGAAAAGTCCGGCGTTCTGGTAGAGGGACCCCACGTGCGCCCCGCCCCATTCGTTGCCCTGCGGTATGGCGTAGAGCAGGGTGAGCGAGCCGCCGCCCATCTGGGTGCGCCAGTCGCCATCCAGCACCTTGACGAGGGCGTGGGCGGGTTCATAGAGCCATACGCCGCTTTCAAGGGCCACGTACAGACGCACATCCTGACGGTTCATGGCCGTGGGGGCGGTTCTGCGCCCATCCTCGCGGTTGATGCCCCAAGTCGCCCACAAAAGATCGCTCAACTGCTGGGGCGAAAGTGCCGCGCCGCTGTAGCCCTTTCTGGTAGTGTGGCGCTGGGCCAGGGCCTGCATCAGCGGCATTCCGCCGGTTTTGTTGGGTGCGGGCAGCTCCATGCGGGCGGTGCTGTCCGCAGCGCTCACAGCCTTGGGAGCGGCGGGGATAAGGGCAAGAGCCGCCAGCGATAGCAGCAGGGAAAGTGAGTGTCTGACGGTACGGATCATGGTGTTCTCCGTGTGCTGGTTGGTTTGTTCCAGTAGCGGTTCGCTATGAATTACAGGCAAGATTCGTGTTCCGCAAACGCGTAAGGTCGAGCAGGCCGTTACAGCAGAACGTTCAGATTTCGCTTTTGGGGGAGCGCTCCAGCATGGTACCCAGCGCGGCGACCGCGTGTTCGCCGGTCAAGCCCAGGCGGGGGGCCAGTTGGGGGAGATTTTCAACCGCATCGCAGGGCCGCACGTAGAGCGGCTCCACATCTGCATCAAAATAATCACCGTGACGGGCCAGCAAACACAGCGAGGCCGTATCCGGACAGACCAGCCGGGGCATGGTGAATGGAGAGTCGGTCTCCTCTTCTACGGGAACCATACGCATGCCTTCCAGAGCCGCAAATGCATCGGCATTGCGGGCAAGGCCGCTGCCGCAGATGTGCGTACGGCGGTGCCTGTCGGTGCCATCCGGCAGGGGCGCTCCCTGTGCGGCCTCAATACGGCGCATGGCCTCCTGCGGTGCGCAGAGGTCAACAGCCTGCGTGGGCTGGGCCGGAATCTGCGGCCCATACGACATGAAGGGCTGGCAATGCACAAGATTGCGGCGTGCGTGCGTGAGCACCCATACTGGGGTGCCGTAAAACAGGTTGTGCTGGAGCACGGCGCTGGTGGCAAGAGCCTGCATGTAGTCCAGGCCCGCCAGACGGGCCTTCCCCACGCGGCGCAGGGCCGCGGCGGTGGTAAGCACCAGCCGTATGCCCGTAAAGGAACCCGGCCCGCGCACGCAGGCAATGCGCCGAAAGTCGGCGGGCTTGATGCCAAGACTGCTGCAAATCTCTGCCAGAGCCGGAGCCAGAATTTCAGTCGCTCTGTCGGCCTTGTGCCATTCCTGCACGCAGATCAGCCGCTCGTCTTCGGTGACAATGATCTGGAGCGCCCCCTCTGCGGCATTGAGGATAAGCTCAAGCCCGGTGCCGTTCTGCATTATGAGCCGCTCCCGAACCAGCCGGTATTCTTGAGGATGCGCCACAGGTCGTTATAGGTGGCAAGCAGCATGAGAGCCACCAGCAGGGCAATGCCCGCGCGCATGGCGTAATCCTGCAACCGGGCGTTGAGCGGACGGCGGAAAATTATTTCCCACAGGCAAAAAACAATCTGCCCGCCATCCAGCACGGGGATGGGCAGCAGGTTCAGAATGCCAAGGTTGATGCTGATGAGCGCCGCCAGTGCAAGCAGCCCGGCAAGGCCTTCGTGGGCCTGCTTGCCCACCATCTGCATGATCATGATGGGGCCGCCCACCTGATCCAGCGGCACCACGCGCTCGGCCAGTTTTACAAAACTCTGCCACGTGAGTGAAACCATGTCTGCGGTCTGGCCCGCTCCGGCAATGGCCGCATCGGCAAAGCCGTGCTGCACAAGCCGCACTGCGCCGGAATTACGGATGCCGATAAGCCATGCGCTTTCTTCTTCGCCAAAGATGGTTTTGCGGATAGAACGTTCAGGCGTGAGTTCCACGCTGATGATCATGCCCTGCTCGGGCTGCGCGGCTTCATCGGCGCGGGTTTGATCGTCAGCCTGGGGGGCCATGTCCGGGCGCGAAAGCGTGACGGCAAGCGTTTTGCCGTTGCTCTGCGTGATGGCGTCGGCCATGGCCTGCCAGTTGGCAACGGCAGCGCCGTTGATGCTCACAATGGTGTCGCCGGGCTGAATGCCCGCTTTGTCCGCAGGGCCATTCTGCACAACGCCGCCAACCTGCGGCAGCAGCACGGGGGTGCCCCAGCCAAGGGCCAGGGTCCAGCAGAGCAGCCACGCCAGAATGATATTGGCGGCAGGCCCGGCGGCAACCACAAGCAGACGCTGCCATGCGGGGCGCAAGGCAAAGCTTTCTTTTTCAGTAAAGCCTTCGGGAATGTCCTTGGGGTCGCTTTCGCCCACCAGGGCCACATAGCCGCCGAGCGGCACCAGCGACAGGGCGTATTCCGTCTTACCCTTGCGGTATTTGAGAATCTTGGGGCCAAAGCCCAGCGAGAACGTGGAAACGCCCATGCCAAGACCACGCGCCACGGCAAAGTGCCCCAGTTCGTGGAAAAAGATCAGGCCGCCAAGAACGACCACTACTGCAATAATTGTTGTCAGCACAAGAAACCTCCGTCACGGGCCAGCCCGTAGACCAGCTCGCGGCTCTGGCAGTCAAGACGCTGCATGCGCTCCGCCAGTGTATACGCCTCGATTGTCAGTGCGGCTTCGCTGTCGGTTGCGGAAGCGGCATCTTCAAGGGGCGCGCATAAAGGCTGGTGGCCGGGGTTGGAAGCGCCGTGCGCCTCCAGTGCGGCGGCTATCAGCCGGGGAATGTCCATAAACGCGCAGCGGCCAGTAAGGAAAAGATCCACTGCGGCCTCATTGGCGGCGTTGAGCACTACGCAACGTCCACCACGGTTTTCCAGCCCCTGCCTGGCCAGCCCAAGACAGGGAAAAGCGGTTTCGTCCGGTTCATGAAAGGTAAGCGCCTTTGCCGTAAGGTCAAGCGGCGGTACGTTTACCGGCACGCAGCGCGGCCAGAGCAGACAGGCCGCAATGGCCATGCGCATGTCTGGCGTGCCGAGCTGGGCAAGCTGGCTGCCATCGTGAAACTCCACAAGTGAATGCACCACGGACTGGGGATGCACCAGCACCTTGATGCGCTCGACGGGCACGCCGTAGAGGTGAAAAGCCTCAATGACCTCCAGCCCCTTGTTCATGAGCGTGGCCGAATCAATAGTGATCTTGGCCCCCATGCTCCAGTTGGGATGCTTGAGCGCCTGCTCGGGCGTGACGGCGTTCAGGGCCTCGCGCGTCCAGCCGCGAAACGGCCCGCCAGAGGCTGTGAGAATGAGCCTTTCCACTTCCTGCCCGCGTCCGGCAAGACACTGAAAAATGGCATTGTGTTCGGAATCCACAGGCAGAACAACGGCCCCTGTGCGGGCGCAAACGCGGCGCACAAGGTCGCCAGCCAGCACCAGTGATTCCTTGTTGGCAAGGCAGATGACCTTGCCTGCCAGAGCCGCCGCCAGCGTTCCGGCAAGGCCCGCAGCGCCCACCTGTGCGGAAAGCACGGTGGAAGCCTCGGGCAGGGAGGCCAGCTCCGCGTAACCCTCGCTCCCCACAAGAATGCGGGGGCTGTAGTCCGCAGGCAGAAGCGCGCGCAGTTTGGCTGCGGATTCATCGTCCAGCACAGCCAGATGCGGCGGCCTCCATGTGAGGGCCTGTTCCGCAAGGCGCTGCACGTTGCGGGCGCAGGCAAAACCCACCATGCGGAATGCCTGCGGATGCGCCGCGGCTACTTCCAGCGTACTGCGGCCTATGGAGCCTGTGGAACCCAGCAGCACCAGACTGCGCGGCCATGTTTGCTGCCAGCTTTCACCGGGGGCGTCAGAAAGGTAGTTGATGGAAGGGCCGCCCAGGCCGGGCCAGAGTTGCGCCATGGTGACGTTGTCCTTTAATGGGCGCGCGCAGGTGTTCGCGGCGCTTGTGCGCATAAGATTGATACTGCGGCAAAAAATTCAAGCTCCCCGGTGGGGGATAACCGAGGATTTCAAAATAAAAATGCTCTTAAGGGCCATTAACACTATGAGAAGTTTTGCCCCCAGCCGCAAGCAGGGGGCAAAGGAGTCATAGTGCTAACAGGCCCTAAAAGAAGAAAAACCACTGGTCAACAACGGCCACCATGGGCATGGCAAACAGCAGGCTGTCGGCCCTGTCGAGGATGCCGCCGTGTCCAGGCAGCAGATTGCCGGAATCCTTGATGTTTACCGAGCGCTTGAGGGCGGATTCAAAGAGGTCGCCCAACTGGGCGAAGGCATTGATCGCAATACCCAGCAGTGCAAAGGAGAACCAGCCGGTCTTGCCGTAAATTTCGCCGTAAATGGCGCAAAAGATCACGCAGCCAACAAGGCTGCCCACCGCGCCTTCCGAGCTTTTTTTGGGGCTGACGCGGGGCCACAGTTTGTGGTGGCCGAATCGCGTACCCACAAAGTAGGCGGTGGTGTCGGAAATGGCCACCGCTGCAATAACAAAGATGAGCTTGGTGGTGGAGAGGTAGGTCGCCGGGAGCAGCAGCAGGGGCACATATGCCAGCCCCGCCATAAAGATGCCGCTGGAGGCAAAGGCATTATCGTCTTCAACAACATCCCACCGGAAAAGAAAACTCATGGAGGCCAGCACAAAGCCAGCGCCAAGGCAGACCAGAGCATCTTGCGGCCTGTGCAGCCACGTGAGGCAGATCATGCACCAGCCAAGCACGATGGCGCAAATGCGGCTGGGTACACGGCTGGAACCCCAGAACAGGGAGTAGAACTCCCACAGTCCAAGGGCGCATACCAGCAAAATAACGAACAGCAAGGGCAGGCCTCTGAACCAGAGTGCCAGCAGCAAGACCGCGGCAAGGGCAAGGCCTGTGAAAATACGACGGATATCGATGGATTGCGTTGAAGGATCAATGGGCATCAATTTGCTCCTGTGTTTTGCCGAAGCGGCGCGAACGGGCGGCATAGGCGTCAAGTGCCATGCGGAGCTGCGCAGCGTCGAAGTCCGGCCATGGCACGGGCGTGAAATACAGTTCGCTGTAGGCGCACTGGTAGAGCAGATAATTGCTCAGCCTTTGCTCGCCGCTGGTGCGGATAAGCAGGTCAGGGTCCGGTTGTCCGGCAGTATAAAGATGGTCGGCAACGGCCTGTTCAGTCACGTCTTCAGGGCGCAGGCCTTCGCGCAGCATGGTTTGCACGGCGCGTACAATTTCGCCCCTGCCGCCATAGTTGAGGGCGAGGTTCAGAACCATGTCCCTGCCGCCCTCTGTGCGTTTGATGGCATGGCGCAGGGCCGTGCGCTGGGCAAGGGGCATGGAGTCAAGATCGCCCAGAACGCGCATGGAAATGCCTTGTTCGACCATGCGCGGCACCTCGCGGCTCAAAAATTCCATCAGCAGACTGAAAAGAGCGCTGATTTCTGTCTTGGGGCGGTTCCAGTTTTCGCTGGAAAAGGTGTAGAGCGTGAGGTGGCGTATGCCCAGAGACCGGCATTCGGTCACAATGTTGCGCACGGTTTCCGCGCCAGCGCGGTGGCCTGCTTCGCGGGGCAACCCGCGCGCCTGAGCCCAGCGGCCATTGCCGTCCATGATGATGGCGAGGTGTGTGGGCAGTTTGTCTGGATGATCCGTCATGCAAAAGCCTGTGGTGAAAAGTCCTGCGGGTCTGCGGCCTTGTCTGCGGCGGCAAAGCCGCGCCCCGCAATGTGCTTGCGGGGCGCGCGCAACCCGGGCGGAAAATCCGCCACGGGCTAGATTTCCATGATTTCCTTTTCTTTGGCCGTGCACTTTTTGTCGGCATCAGCCACAAACTTGTCCGTCAGCTTTTGTACGTCTTCAGAAGCCTTCTTCTGTTCGTCTTCGCTGATGGCCTTGTCTTTTTCCAGCTTTTTCAGGCTGTCGTTGGCGTCGCGGCGCACGTTGCGCACCGCCACCTTGGCGTCCTCGGTGTATTTGCGGGCCACCTTGACCAGATCCTTGCGGCGTTCTTCGGTCAACGGCGGTATCATGATGCGGATGACCTTGCCGTCATTGATGGGCGTAAGGCCCAGGTCAGACTTCAGAATGGCCTTTTCAATCACCGAAATGCCGCCCTTGTCCCATGGCTGGATTGTCACGGTGCGGCTGTCGGGCACGGCAACGGAGGCCATCTGGCTGATGGGCGTGGGGGTGCCGTAATAGTCGCCCTTGATGCCGTCCACCAGAGCGGTGGAGGCGCGGCCCGTGCGCAGCTTGGAAAAATCGCGTTCCTGCGCGGCAAGGGCCTTTTCCATACGGTCTTCGGCGTCCAGAAGGATGCTGTCTATATCCATCAGTATTCTCCTTGGGGGGCTCAGTTCTGAACGATGGTGCCTACGGACTCGCCGGTGACGGCGCGGCAGATGTCGCCGCCAAACATGCGGCATACGATGATGGGCACGTTGTTGTCGCGCACAAGGGCAAAGGCCGTGGCGTCCATGACGCCCAGATGGCGCGCCAGTGTTTCGTCATAGGTGATGCTGTCGTACTTGACGGCATCTGAATATTTGTTGGGGTCTTTGTCGTAGATGCCGTCAACCTTGGTGGCCTTGATGATGGCGTCGCACTTCAGTTCCATGCCGCGCAGGGCGGCGGTGGTGTCAGTGGTGAAGTAGGGGTTGCCGGTGCCTGCGGCGCAGATGACCACGCGGCCCTTTTCCATATGGCGCAGGGCGCGGCGGCGGATGAAGGGTTCGCACACTTCCTGCATAGTGATGGCCGAAAGCACGCGCGTGGGGTAGCCCAGCTTTTCCAGCATATCCTGCACGGCCAGCGCGTTGAGCACTGTGGCCAGCATGCCCATGTAGTCGGCGGACGAACGTTCCATGCCCTTGGCCGAGCCGGAAAGCCCGCGAAAAATGTTGCCCCCGCCAATCACAAGGGCCATTTCCACGCCCATTTCGAGCACGGTGCCGATTTCACGGCAGATGGTGGCTACGGTTTCGGGGTCAATGCCGGTCTTGTTTTCTCCGGCCAGGGCCTCGCCGCTCAGCTTGAGCAGCACGCGCTTGTATTTCAGTGTGGGCATGAGTCCGCCTTGGTAAAGGCTGAGGTGTTGCGGGCTTTCGCCGGACGCAGGAAAAGGGCTGGGCTTTTGGCCCCGCCCCAAAACGAAAGAATTGTAACAGAACTTGCGCGCAGCTCAAAGCGTTTTTGCATCTGCAGTCCCGGCAGGGTTGAACTGCCCTGAGCAGATGCCGCTGGCGCAGTCTGGAAACGGCGATTACGCCTATTTGGGCCATTCCTCAACGGTAAATGGCAGGCTTTGGGCCATCTGGGTCAGAGCCTCGCGCGCCTCTCGCTCTCTGTGAGGTGAAAAGATAACTCGCAGCAGGGCGGTCTTGTTTTCAAGTACGGTAAAATAGGCAATGTGCTCATAGGCTTCGAGCAAAAAGCGGAACAGCCCCGTATGCTCCGGCGCAATGCGCACCAAAAGGCTGCCGCTGCGCGTTGGCGGCGGCAGTGCGGGAGCCGGTTTGCGCCTCTCGCGCAGTGAGGGCGGCCCGGAAGCGGAACCCCGTGCGCGCGGCATCAGTACAACCCGGCCCAGCGGGCCAGAATAACAAGGCCGATGCCGAAGGCGATGGTGAGAAAATAGTTCTTTGACCACCACGCGACCAGCAGCGAGGGCAGGGCCACCATCAGAAACAGGTTGGAAGGCCCGGCGTTGAAGTGCCCTTCGTAAAAGAACACGTCCGGCCCCACCAGGGCCGCCATGACGGCGACGGGCACAAAGGACAGCCAGTGCCGCAGCAGCGGGGGCAGGCTGTCGCCCTTCAAAAAGGTGACAGGCAGGATCTTTGGCAGAACCGTAACCAGAACACTGCCAAGCAGGCAGAGCATCAGGGCCGCATTGGTGCTGAACCATCCGTTTTCGTTCATGATTCGGCCTCCTCTGTACGCGGTGTCGCCATGTTGCTGATATCGGGGCTGTCTGCAGCCTTGTTTTGCCGGTCGGCAAGGTCAAGGGGTGCGCCCTCGTGCCGCGCCTTGCGCACCAAGAGCCATGTGCCAAGGCTTGCGCCAAGCACCGTGGCAACGGCAATATTCCACTGGGTCATGCCCGCAGCCTTGAGGCTGATGGAAAGCGTGGTGGTAAAGAGCGCCACCAGCACGTGCAAGCGGCTGACGCACTGCGGCACCAGCAGGGCCAGAAACATGGCGGTGAGCGCATAATCAAGGCCCAGCGGCTTGACATCGCTCACCAGCTCGCCGCAAAACGCGCCGATAGCCGCACCGGAAACCCAGCCCAGCTGCGCGGTCTGGTTGCAGACAAAGAGTGTGGTGAGGCTGCGCTGCCAGCCGTTCTGAAAGGCCGTGACATGGACGGCAAAGGTCTCGTCCGTAAGGCCGAGGCCCAGCAGAAAGCGTTGCCCGCGTGGCAGGCCAGCCAGCCAGGGGGATTCGGCGGCGGATTGCAGCAGATAGCGCAGGTTTACAATAAACACTGCCGCCATGATGGAGAGCGCGCTTGCGCCAGCGCCCCACATGCCCGCGAACACGAACTGGCCGGAGCCGGAAAACATGAGCACGGACATGGCGACAGCCAGAGAGGGGGGGATGTTGTTCTTGACTGCAAGAACCCCAAAAGCGAAGCCTACGGGCAGGTAGCCCAGCACAATGGGCAGTGCGCGCCGCAGGCCCTCCGCCAGGGGGGAAGCGGAAGATATGCCGGACATGTCATAACCTCGATAAAAGTAAGACGATGAGGCTACTCCCTTTGCCCCTGGCTGGCAAGCCGGAGCCGGGTATTGGTTCCAGGCGACAGTGGTGGAGGGAGTAAGGCGGGTGCCCCTTCTGGCATGAGACAAGATGAAGCAAAGGAGAATGCAAGGCAGGGCGTTTCGGTTACTGCCATCCATCCCCGCAGCGAAGTTTACCTGCCTCCGTTGAGGGCCGATGGGGCAGACTCCACGAAGGCAGGTAAACTGTTATGACTCTGTGCTGCAAATATGGATCGTCAGCACCACGTTTTTTGTGAGGCCTTTACCACCAGAACAGTGGATACCTTTTGCGGGCGGCGAGATTATTGGCGGCATAGGCCAGGGCCAGCATGCAGATGGCCCCCGCTGCGCAGGGCAGGAGCACATACCAGTAGCCGAGACTGTGGATGCCTGGACCGCCGATAACGGCGATAAGAGCCGTTGCGCCGCCCGGAGGATGCAGGGTCTGCGTTGCGTGCATGAGGGCAATGGCCGTGGAGACGGCAAGGCCCGAGGCCAGCACCGGATTATCGCTGAACAGGAGCTGGCAGCTCACGCCCACAAGCGCGGAGAGCACGTGCCCGCCCACAAGATTTCGGGGCTGGGCCAGCGGGCTGTGGGGCGCGCCAAAGGCCAGCACGGCGGACGCGCCGAACGAGCCGATGAGCAGGGGCAGATTCCACTCTTGCGAGCAGAGTTTTTCAAGCAGCGCAAGACTGATTATGGACAGGCAACTGCCTGCCCACGCCCAGAATATTTCATTCCAGTCGGCCCTGGGCGGGGCCATTGTGCCCGCACGCAGGCGGCGCAAAACACGCATCATTGGCATCCTCGTTACTAGATGTTGCGAGAGTCGCGGTTGTGAAGCCGTGCTTCCCTGGTTGAATGAACTCTTTGTGGCGGCGCTGGAGCATTTCAACTTTGAAAAAGGTTAAATACTCTAACGCTGCACCAGAGTGCAGCGCGCCACAACTTGGCGTGGGTTCTGCCAAGAATCGCATTTTTCGGCAGAATGACAACTTTGAAATGTGAAGCATTTCAAAGTTAATCTGGTCTAGATGCGGGCCATGGCAAGAAAGGCCGCGTGCAGGGCAGCAAGCAGGGCAATGAGTGTTGGTCCCGCCCAGGCTTGCGTGCCGCGCATGCCGTAGCAGGTTATGGAAAGCGCCTTTTGCGGGCATACGGCTACGCAGTCGCGGCACAGATTGCAGTCTGCATTGGGGCCTGATGTGGTCATGGGATCGCCCATGGCGTCCTGACGGCATACCCGCACGCAGGCCATGCAGCGGCGGCAGGATCCTGTGCGGCGCACGCGCCAGGGGGCAATGCGGCCAATCCACTTTGCCAGCAGCCCCAAGGGGCATAGGCCCCGGCAGTAGGCGGCGTATCCAGCCTTGCGGCTGACCAGCAGTGATGCCGGTACAGCCAGCAGGCCCAGTAACAGGCCGCAGGCAAGAGCCGCCTCCAGCGGTGCGCCCGAAAGACGCAAGAGCAGGGGAACGGCAAGGGTCAGGCCCAGCATGGCAAGCCGCAGATATGGCAGCCACCTGGGCGCGCGGCGGGGAATGGGCAGAGCAGCATTACCGGAACCTGTCTTTGCGGAGCCGGAATTTTTTATCGCAGTCAGTCCACGCGGGCCTCCGGCGCAGGATTTTGCGGCGCTGGCATCCCACACGCCAAAGTAGCAAAGATGGCTGCACCAGGCCGCGCCCGCAACCAGTGTGGAAAAACCGAACAGCCCCAGCATGAACCAGCCGCCGCCACGATAGATGGGCGCGGCGGCGATCAGCCCCGGTACAGGCAGATGCAGTTGCCCGCTGAGCAGAAAACGGCTTTCCAGTGCCAGCCCGAGAACAAGCTGGGCAAAAAAGACCAGTGAAAAGAGCCGCCACAAATGCATTCTAACCTGCGGAACCTTTTTGCCGCTCAGCCATCCGGCTGCGCAGGCCGCCCAAATGCCCGCCAGCGCAAGCTGCAGTGATCCCCATTGAGGGGAAAACCGTTCAATAACCAGCAGTTGCGGCTTCATAAACCAGACTGGCAGCAACAGGCCAAGGCAAAGGAACAGCGCGGCCAGTTGGGTGCGCGCGCTGGAGTCGCCTTCATGGTAGCGTTGTCGTGCGGATTCGCGCAGCAGGGGCAGGGCGGCAAGCGCCGTCAGCAGGGCCACGCTCAGCAGAATAACAGCCAGCCTGTGCCAAGGTTCGCCCATGAACATGCGCATTTGTACAAACTGGGCCGCAGCCCATATCCAGCGGGCGGCCAGCAGGGGCAGCACCAGCAGGAGCAGCAGGCGCACCCATGCGGCGCGGCCCCAGGCCAGCAGGGCCAGAGCAAGGCAGGCGGCGGCGAGGCCTGGCTGACCGCTGCGCCAGAAGTGCGCTCCGGCAGGCAGCAGGGCCAGAAAAGAAGGCAAGGGGATAAGGCGGGAAGCTCCGCGCATGTCAGACTTCCTTTATATTTGGCATGTTATGGCGCTGCTACGCGCCGCCGTGCATGGGGTGAGGCGTTTACTTGGGCAGTTTGCGCTTGCCCACCAGCTCCACAATGTCAATGCGTACCACGCCTGTGCGGGCAAGGGCCGCATCCGGCGTGGGCGTGGGGCAAAGGGCGGCGTAGCGCACTGCCAGGGCGTCAAGGGCGAGGCCCTTTTCCGCCGGGTCATCCACAATCACGGCGCGGCCTGTGCCGCACAGCGATTTGTAATAGGTCGTGGATTTTTCCCTGTGGATGGTCACATCCGCACACAAGGTAAAAGCCACATTGGGGTTGCGGCGGATACAGTCCAGCTTGTGACCTTCAAGGGCGCAGTGGATATAGATGCAGTTGTCCTGGCGCACAAAGTTGAGCGGAATGACATAGGGAAATTCCCCATCGTGCATGGCAAGGCAGAGGTCTTCAGCAGTGGAAAAAACTTCGTCAAAAAATGCCGGGTCAAGGCATTCGCGGTTCTGTTTGCGCATTTGCGGCTCCTGATGCTGGTCTGCTGGCTGGTTACAGCGAGGTATTGCTGCCGATGGGTTCCGGCATGGATAAAATGTCTGCGGCAATGCAAGGGGTTTGCCGCACAGGGACATTGGCAGTGAATTTTTGCAGGCTGCGTTGCCAGTGCAGGCGCGCCGCCGTCAGATCTGCCGCGTCCGGGTGACGCTCAGCCTCGCGCAGGCGGGCCAGACGCTCTGGGTTCAGGGGATGACCGCCCTTGCGCTGCGACGCTGCAACCACCTGTGGATTGACGCGGCCCTGACACAAGAATCCATCAACTACCGTATTGCCGCCAGCCTGTAAAATTTCGTGCGTTGCTGCCATGCAGCGGCGGGCGTGGTCTGAATGGGGCCATGCGCCCAGCGTGCCGAAAAAAAACACGTGCTTGCCGCGCACGCGATCCATGTAGCGCAGGGCGCGGGCATCAGGCAGACCTTTGCGCACCCAGAACCCCAGGGCCAGAACATCAAAGTCGTCCGGCTCTGGAGCGTTGCACACGGGGAAGCAGGGAAGACCCGAGGTGTCGGCCAGAGCTTCAGCCACTTTGCGGGTATTGCCCGTGCAGGAAGAATAAACAATGCAAGCGTTCATGCTGATCCTGGAAATTTGTTTTGAGAATTTTCATTCTCAACGCGTATGATGCGCTCTTTGGCGAACGCGCACTCATAATGGCGGTGCGGCCTGGTCGGCGGCTTCATCACTACATAGATGTCAAAGCTGCGCTTACAGCCAACAGCGCGGTATCAAATGAATGAATCTATGCTTCGGCCCTTTCGCGCAGGGCGTTGGCATCAAGCAGAATGATGCGGCGGCGGTCGCGGTCAATGAGACCGGCTGATGCCAGGGCGCTGAGTTCCCGGCTCAGGCTCTCGCGGCTTATGCCCATCTGGCGGGCCAGGGTTTCCTGGGTGACGCCCATGCTCAGGGTGGCGCTTTTTTCCATTTTTGCCCTGTGCAGCAGCCATGCCGCTACCCGGCCCGAAACGGAAATGCGACCCTGCGACCCCGCAATCTTGTTGATGAACAGGCGTTGGCGCAGGCTCATGGCCGCCAGCATGGCGACTCCCAGGGCCGCGTCGTTGCGCAGGGCTTCAAGCAGGGCCTTGCGTTCCAGCCGTAAAACTACGCCGTTCTGCACCCCGATAGCCGTTACAGGCAGGCCTTCTTCATAAAAAAGCACCCCTGCGTCCAGCATTCTGCCGCAACGCACAAGGTGCAGCACACATTCCTTGCCCTGAGCCGAATGGCGGCACAACTTGACCATGCCCGAGAGCAGCAGCATGGCATCGGCAGTGGCTTCACCCTCGCGAAAAAGTGTCGCGCCCTGGCTGAATGGCTGCACACGGGCGTGCAGGGCCAGCTTTTGGCGTTCAGTATCCGACATGGCCGCAAAAGGGCCGGTTTGCAAGGCAGCATGGATGGTTTGCAGGTCGCTGTTTTCCATCTCGTCTCCCCTCAGACCGCAGCATGTACGCGGGCGGTCTGGTATTGCAGTTTCGTTTACGTCTGTACGGAACGCCTCAGTGCCATCGGCTGACTGCAAGGCCTGTTGTCAGCAACACTGGCAATACACCAGAAATGACCGGGATGTTCTGTGACCAAGATCACAAAAACTTGCAATTCAAAGCTGCATTTCAGGCTAAAGCAAAGCAACATGGTGTATATTAAGGTGATTTTAGAACAGGGTGCAAGTGAAATGAATTAACTGTTCTGCAAGGATGTTCCCGAAAATCCTTGCCATGAAATGCGAGCAGGCAGAATGTTGCCTGCCGTAGCCGGCATTACAAGTAGCAACGGCTTTACAGGCAGCAATCTGCGGGTATGCGCGGCATTTTCATAAAGCGCAAAGCCTCGGCGCAGAAGTCGGGATAATCCGACTGCCGCGCCGAGGCCTGAGTGTGCAGAGTGGGCAGAAGCGCTTACTTCTTGCCGCCCTTCCTGGTTGCCTTTTTGTTGCTCTTGGCAGGCTTGGAGGCCGCAGCCTTGGGCGCTGCCGGGGCAGCCTCGGGCTTGGTTTCAACCGGTGTCGCCGCAGCGAGTTCCGTTGCCGGGGCTTCAGCCGCAGGCTCCGTCTTGACTTCAGGCGCGGGCGCTGGGGCTTCTTCCACTACCGGAGCGGTATTGGCTTCGGCAGGGGCTTCCACAGGAGCCTCGACCTTGGGTTCCTCGGCCTTGGGCGCTACGGGAGATTCCACAACAGGTGCCGGAGCCGCTGCTTCCGCCACAGGGGCGGCAGGGGCTTCAGCCTTGGCTTCTTCAGGGGTGCGGCCAGCAGCGGTCACGGATGCACGGGGCCCGGGTTCGGCCACGGGAGCGGCGGGTTTTTCCGGCGCGCCTTCAATGGCGGGCTTCTTTTCCGGCGCGGGGGCTTCCACCACAGAACCGTCTGCCAGCACCAGCGAAAGGGCGTGGGCCGGGCAGGCTTCCATGCAGGCGGTGATGCGCTTGCCGTTTTCCATGCGCCATGCGCGGCACATGTCGCAGCGCACGGCCACTTCGCGGCGGGCGCGCTGGGCCAGGGTTTCACCATCGTCGCCATCCACGGAGGGCATGCCGATGGTGTCAAGGGTGATGGTGCCGTAAGGGCATGCAGCGATGCACATCTTACAGGCAACACAGTATTGTACACGCATGATGATGCGGCCATCGGCATCCTGCTGCAGTGCGCCGGTGGGGCACACGTTGGCGCAGGGCGCGTGGTCGCACTGGTGGCAACGCACGGTGGTCTTGAAGCCTTCGGCCTTGACCACCTGTACGCGCGAAACCAGTTCGTCGCGGTGTTTCATGGCCTCTTTAAAGCTCATGCCGTGGTGGGCGGCAATGCAGGCCACTTCACAGCGGCGGCAGGCGCGGCATTTGTCGGGTACGACCTGGATATGTTCAGTCATGGTCCGTTTCCTCGGATGCAACGTGCAGGGCCATAAGCGTCATCCCATGACCCCCGTTGAAGTGGATGTTTTCGCCGCCGCAACTGGGGCAGACGAAATGCCGTTGCGTCAGGCTGAATTCATGTCCGCACTGATTGCAGGTACAGGCCAGGGGCGCGCAGGCAAGCGTAAGCTTTGCGCCCTCGGCAAGGGTCCCTTCCGCCAGCAGTTCAAAGCAGGCGGTGAGCGTTTGCGCTTCCACGCAGGCAAGCAGGCCCAGTTCGCACTGGAATTCCGCAATACGGCTGACCGGAGATTCCGGATGCGCCTTATTGTGGTCTTCCACAGCCTTGATGGCCATGTTCAGTAGTCCCTGAACCAGCGTTGCCTCATGCATGGATCAAACTCTCCAACCCTTTATGCCTAGCGTTCGGTGCAGGAAACGCATGGGTCGATGCTGTTGGTTATCAGCGCCACATCGGCCACCTTGCAGTCACGCATCATGACGCCCAGGGCCTTCCAGTTCATGTAGGAAGGCACACGCCATTTGAGGCGCGAGGGCATATCCGTGCCGTTGGTGCGAATGTAGTAAAACACTTCGCCGCGCGGGGCTTCGGTGCGGGCGCAGGCCTCTGCCGTGCGGATCTGGCGCATGGGTGCCGTGATCTCGCCCTCGGGCATCCTTTCGATGCACTGGCGGATGAGGCTGAACGATTCAAATATCTCATGCAGCCGCACCATGGTGCGTGAGTTCACGCAGCAGCCGTGCTCAAGAACCGAGTTGAAGTTCAGCTTGCCGTAGGCGGCGTAAGGCGAATCCTTGCGCACGTCGATGGCAACGCCGGAACCGCGGGCCACGGGGCCAACAATGCCAAGATGCACTGCGTCTTCCTTGGGCAGCAGGCCAAGGCCCTTGGTGCGGCCAAGAACCATGCCGTTGGTGGCGTAGATCTCGCGGATTTCATCCACCTGCGGTTCAACCTTGGCAAGGGTCTTGAGCATGTAGTCCAAAAGCTCGGGGGTGACGTTGTACTTAACGCCGCCGATGCAGTTGGCCGCCAGATTCATGCGGTTGCCGTAGACGGTTTCCTTGAGATCCTGCATCATTTCACGCACTTCCATCACGTGCATGAACAGCGACTTGAAGCCGATGATATGCGCCTGAATGGCCGTGTTGAACAGGTGCGAGGCAATGCGCTTGATTTCTTCAGCCACCACGCGCAGGTAGCAGGCGCGCTCGGGAATGGTGATGCCGAGCACGTTTTCCACCACCATGCTGTAGGTGAAGGAGTGGCTGTTGGAGCACAGCGAGCACACGCGTTCGGTAAGGGTGACGTTCTTGACGAGGTTGCGCTGGGTAGCCATGGCTTCCATGCCGCGGTGCACGTGACCGGAGGTCAGCTCCACGTGGCGAACCGTTTCACCCTCCACCGTGAGGTGGAAATATACCGGTTCCTCAAGGGCCACGTGTACGGGGCCCAGAGGCATGGTGAAGGTGTTACTCATGGTTGCGCTCCTTGTCATTGAGAATGCGTTCCCAGAGGTCGGTGGTGCAGGCCCCGTTCATCATGATGGACAGGGGCACGGCCTCGTTGAGAATGCCTGCGTCAAGCTCTTCATCCAGAAACAGGCGCGTTGGATTGGGGTGGCCTGTAACCTGAATGCCGTAGAGTTCCATCATTTCCCGTTCGTGCCAGTCGGCATTGGCAAACAGGGGGGTGATGGAGGGCACGGTGGGCCACTCGCCGTTAAGGGTCACAGTCATGTTGTAAACCACGCCGTCCAGCTCAAAGTGGTAGCAAACTTCCTGCATGGGTTCGCTGAGCTGGCGGCGGTTGTAAGCGGTGGTCATGCACAGGCGCGCCTTGGCTTCGCTCATGATGGCGGCGGCATCCTGCAACATGCGGGGCGTACCCAGCCTGAACCAGTGAAAAGCGTTGCCGAAGCTGTCCGTGCTGTGGTGTACGGCGTCGTCTTCGGTACACAGGGCTGAAAGCCCCTCGATGACTTTGGCGTTGCCGTTAATTGTCTCTTGCATATGTTCTCCGCGGGTATGAACCGCTAATCCTTGGTGGGAGCGGCAGAAGTGACGCTGGTCGCCGCTGCCTCGCCGCTTGCGGCGGGCAGTACGCAGGCATTGCGTTTGGCGTCCTCAAGCTGGCGGCATTTGGGGCAGAGCCTGCGCGTCAGATCCCTGTCGATTTCATCATTATAGGCATAGAGCTTTTCGGCCAGCTTTTTGGGCAGGGGGCGCATAAGCTCGCCGCAACCGGCGCAGGGTTCGTAGCGAATCGTCTGCTGTTCGATGCGGTTGAATTTTTCCGATTCCGGATGCGCGGTGTGCCAGTCGGTCGTGATGCTCATGGCCCCGGTGGGGCAGTAATGGCGGCATGAGGCGCACAGGCAGCAGGAGTTTTGCCATATGGTGATGGTAAAACCCTTGCGGTCGGGCAGCGGCGAGATGTTGATGGCCCCTGCCGCGCACGAGTGACGGCAGATGCCGCAGCCCATGCACAGATCGGGATCCACAACAGCCTTGCCGCGAAGCCTTTCGGGGGTGAAGGTTTCGCCCAAGGGGAAGGGGTCGGTACTTGGACCTTCCAGCAAATTGCGGAACAGAACTTTCAGAAAGCCCGCCATATCACTCCTCCACGCCCAGTTTTTTCAGCCAGATGGAACGCGCCAGCACCACAGCCTCAAGAATGGCCTGTGGACGAGGCGGGCAACCGGGCACGTTGACGTCTACCGGGATGTAGCGGTCAAGCGGGCCTTCAATGGAATAGCCTTCGCGGAACACGCCACCCGAGATGGGGCAGATGCCCACCGCCACAGTGACCTTGGGTTCGGGAATTTCGTTCCACACTTTAAGCACGCGGTCGCGCACCCTGGTGGTCAGCGGGCCTGTTACAAGCACAATGTCGGCATGGCGGGGGCTGCCGCAATAGCGGCAACCCAGGCGTTCCACGTCATAGCGCGGAATACAGGCCGTGGTTGCCAGTTCCACGTCGCAACCGTTGCACGAGCCAGCGTTGATGCGGAAAAGCCACGGCGACCGCACGGAGAGTTTTTTAAGCATGTTATCCAGCGACACGTCGGCCTCCTTACATCACCCAGACCAGTATAAGGCTGCACAGCGCAAGCGCCGTGGGCACAGTTATGTAAAAACGGAAGGCCTGGTCAATGCGGAAGCGCCCGGTGGCCGATTTGACCAGCGTGAGCCCAAGGCACTTGAGCAGGAACCAGACCAGATTTACCAGCCATATGTCAGATATGGTGCCGGGGAAGAAAAGCGCAACCCCCAGGCCCAAAACTACAAAGGTCTTGAGAGCGGACGTGATCTGGAACAGGGCCAGCAGTGGGCCGCCGTATTCCAGCAGGGGGCCTTCAATCAGTTCAGTTTCCGCCTCGGGGATATCAAAGGGCACAACGCCCATGGTGCCGGGCAGGAAGATCAGATAGGCCAGCAGAGCGGGAATCATGGTCGGGTTGAACCCGAAGGAACCCACCTGCTGCTGCATGGCGACGATCTTGAGCAGCGAGAATTCCGCGCCCCAGGCACCGCCGCTCAGCACCTTGCCCGTGAGCATGGCGACAGAGAGCAGAATCATGAGCAGCGGCGTTTCATAGGCCAGCATCAGCATCATTTCGCGCGAGAAGCCCACAGCGCCGTAGGGCGAACTGGAGGCCGAGCCACCCAGCATGATGGCCATGGCCGGGATGGGCAGCAGGTAGAAGATCACCAGCAGGTCGCCCATGTTGAACAGGCCGTTGAACACGCCGGGGATCGGGATAAAGGCCGCGCACACGGCCATACCCGTGAAACCGAACACCGGGGCCATCAAAAAGGCCGAGCGGCAGGCGGTTTTGGGGATAAGGGTTTCCTTGGTCAGCAGCTTGGCTATGTCGAGCCAGGGCTGGATCAGCGGGGGGCCGACGCGGCGCTGCAGCCGCGCTTCGACCCGGCGGTCAAGTCCTTTGAAGAACATGGCCACCAGCAGGGCAAAGGCCCCGCCGGGGAAGATGCACATGTGCAGTATGGCAAGCAGGGTGTCGCTCATCAGCGGTTCTCCTTGGCGGGCTTATTGCCGCCCATAAGGCCGAGGATTTCCCCGAAAATGCTGGAGGGCTTCATGCGGCTGGTGGACGTTTCGACCGGCAAACCGCAGGTGTGGACGTCAATTTCGCGCAGGCGGGTAAAGCGCAGCACGAACCAGCGTCCGCCAGCAAAAGCAAGGGCCATCATGACGAACATGCCTGTGGCGTTCCATGCGCCGGGGCCGGAAAGTACGCCGGACAGACCCACGTTGAGCGGCATAAAGCCGTATTCAGCCAATACGTTGTTGATGGGCCCAAGGGCCAGGCCGGGAAATACGCCCGTGATCACGCAACTGGCAGCCAGAATGCCCATGGGCACGCGCATGATCAGCGGGGCCTCATGCACATCGTGCAGGTTGGGCGAGGGCTGGCCCAGGAAGGCCGCATGCATGAACTTGGCGATGTAGGCCATGGTCAGCACGCTGCCGATCAGGGAGATCAGCGCCAGGAAGGGCTGGCCCGCTTCCATGAGGGCATGGTAGATAAGCCATTTGGACGAGAATCCGCTGGTGGGCGGCACGCCCACAACCGAAAGTCCGGCAATGGCGAACATGGCAAGGGTAAAGGGCATGTGGCGGCCAATGCCGCCAAGGTCTTCCAGCGTTTCCCTGTGGGTGGCAAACATGACTGCGCCGCACACAAGGAACAGCAGATCCTTGAAGAATACGTGGTTGATCACATGCAGCATGCCGCCCGCGTAGCCCAGAGCGCCGCCAGCGGCAACCGCCAGCACCATGTAGCCAAGCTGGCTCACCGTGGAATAGATGAACACAAGCTTGATGACGTTGGTGCGCAGGGCCTGCACGGCAGCCATGATGATGGTGATGCCGCCGATCCACATGGCAACGGTGCTGATGATGTTCTGCTCCATGCCGCCCAGCACGCCGGACAGCATAAAGCCGCCGCCAAGCAGCATGAACAGCTTGATGAGGCCGAGGATGGCGCTCTTAAGCAGCACGGACGATATGTAGCCGGAAACAGGCGTGGGGGCCAGGGCCGGGTGCATCTGCCAGTCAATGCGGAAGGGCAGCTGGGCCGCCTTCATCAGGAAACCGGCAGCCAGCAGGGCCATGCCGAGCCACGCCGCGCCGTGGGGAATGTAAGGTGCGGCACCCGTGAGCAGGGTGGCGTTGAAAGGCGTGAACGGCCCCACAACGCACAGGCCCAGGAAGATGAAACCCGCGCCGAACACGTTGAAGATAAAGTATTTGAAGGCCTCGCGCAGCGAGTCCTTGTCGCCCTCATGGGCAATGGCCAGATACAGCGTCCACGAGCTCATGATTTCCCAGAACAGGAAGAAGCTCAGCATGTACTGGCTGGCGGCCATGCCCACCAGACCGCCGCACATGGCGGTAAAGGCGCAGTAGAAGCGCCACTGGCGGTGGCTGTGTTCCATGTAGCCAAGGGCGTAGGCCATGTTGACCGCGCCAAGCACAGGAACCACCAGGGCAAAGCAGAACGACAGCGTATCCAGATCGCGGCCAAACAGGATGACCAGCAGCGCGGTGAACAGCAGCACGCCCACGCTGGCCCATCCGGCCTTTTTGCGGTCACGGTAGAACAGGGCGGGCAGCACTGCGCCAAACACAGGAACAACCACGAAGATGGGCCAGGATACATTCATGGCCAGGAGCACATCGGGGTCGTTGAGGTTGGGCGTAAAGCACATGGATGCCACTGGCACCACAAGGTTCATGGCAAGCTGCGGGGCAAGGCCCATGATAACGCAAATGCCTGCCAGAATCGCCAGACCGATCTGCATGCTGCGCGGCGCTTCGGTCACGGCGGGCAGGTCGGCGGGGCGTTCTTCGAACACAAGGGTTTTCAGAATGCGCGTATAGTAGATCAGACCCACCAGCGAGCCGCCCAGAATCAGGGCCGCCAGCCAGATGTGCCCGGCGGTGGTGGCCGCCTGAATCATCAGGAACTTGCTGTAGAAAGCGCCAAAAGGCGGCAGGCCCATGATGCTCACAAGGCCGATGCCCATGCAGGCAACGGTCACGGGCATCTGGCGGCCAAGGCCGCGCAGGTCTGCAAGCTTGCGGCTGCCCGCGCGCATGATGAGAGCGCCGGCTCCAAGGAAGAGCAGGTCTTTCATGATGGCGTGGTTGAGCATGTGCCAAAGCGCGCCTGTGGTCGAAAGCCACGTGCCTACGCCGAGCACCAGAGCGATTTCACCAATCTGCCCGAGGGTCGAATAGGCCAGCATGCGTTTTATGTCGTCCTGGCGCAGAGCCATGATCTCGCCAAAGATCAGGGTTGCCGCGCCCATGGCCACAAGGCCGGTGCCCAGCCAGGAAAGGCCGAACAGGCCTGGCATGCCCATGATCATGGGCCGCATGAGCAGCACTGCCACTATGCCGAACACGCCCATCTTGGTGATGATACCCGAAAGGGGACCAGACACCGAGGAAGGCGCGGCGGGGTGGGCGTCAGGCAGCCATGAGTGCAGGGGCACAAGACCCATCTTCACGCCAAAGCCAGCCAGGCAGAGCACAAACGCGCCCTGCATCAGCCCGAACGAAAGCGAAGGATCGCCCAGCAGCAGAAGGCCGGGCAGCATGAACAGCGCGCCGCCCGCGCACATTACATAATATTTGAGGCCAGCATCGTAGGCGCTACGGTTGTTCTCATGCACCACCAGAAAGTAGGAGGCGAAGGTCATGAGTTCCCAGTAGCCATACATGGTCGCCGAGTCGGCGGCGGAAACAATGCCCGCCAGCGATGCGAATGTCAGCAGCAGGAAGAACCAGTAGCGGCCCTGACGTTCGTGGATGTAGCTCAGCGAGTAAATACTGACGACCAGACCCACAACGGCGATCATAACCAGAAAGAGTTTGGCCGTGGGGCCCGCCGGGGTGGCGATGGTGGTCGCCAGCGCCAGGGCGGAGAAAGCCACGCCCACCAGGGGCGCGCGGTCAAACTTTGCCAGGAATGCGATGCCGGTCAGGAACGCACCGGCGTAATAACACCAGTATGCCGGGTGCGTTGCCGAATGCGGAACAGCCACATTGTAGGAAGAAGCAAAGAGCTCGGTGATGGGGCCTCTGAACAGGCCCATCAGCGCCACAACTACCGCAAGACCCAGCATCACAACGACATTGCCGGAAGGCGTCGCCCATGAAGACGGGGTTTCTTCGCCTGTGGTGTCCAGCACGGCAATGCGCACTGCTTCCACATGCAGCCAGACAAGAACTGTGGTGGCAAGAGCCATGCACAGGAGCGCCGCCATGGCGCCGGGCATGCTGCCCAGAATGCCCGAACTGATGAACATGCGGGCTTCAGGCACCAGGAAGGGCGAGCCGCCCACCGCAGCCAGCATGCCAAGGCCAAAGCAGGCTGCTGTCCAGGGTTGACGTTTGCCAGTGGCGCGCAAATCCTGCAGCTGCACCGGTGCATTGAGCGCCGGGGGGGTCAGCCGTGAAAGGGCGGTCCAGGCCAGCAGCCGTGCGGCTGCCTGGAACAGCACAAAAAGCCACAGGCCCGTGCTGTTGATGCCACCGCTTGCTCCAAGACCCAGGCAGAAAATGCCTGCATCATGCAGCGAACCCCATAGGATCAGGCTGCGGGGATTGTTGCGCTGTCGCACGGACTGCGCCGCGCCATACAGCATAAGGGCCATGCCCACGAGAAGCGGCACAAGAAAGCCGCCTGCCGAAAACAGTGATTCCGTCATAGTTTGCCCCGTGGTTTGCGGGTCTCTCGGATGTACCCGGCGGATCAACCCGGTCAAGTCCGGGCCGCACTTCCCAAATGGCATCGTGGTATCACCACAATACCATGTCGTGAAAAAATGATCTTAAAAAGTTTTTTTGGCTTAGCCCACTTTGCAAACCGTTGCAAGCAACAACTCTTCCAAGAAGAACAGGTAGATTGCAAAAAATGGTATCAAAATGGGTAATGTGAGGGTGGGAGCAATAAACGGTTTGCTATTTGCGCGATTTTGAGAGGCTGTGAAATCGGTATGTTAGTCTTGATTTAACTGGTTACACAAACAAATTGTGCAAAAAAGCGCTAATGCATTGTGCAACGTTGTGAAATTCAATGACAACGCCACGTTAAAATGTGATTTTTTGAACTATCTTTAAAAGGGGGTGATCGCGCAAAAAATGGAGTAATACAAATTTAAAAAACGTGTTAAAATTGCGCCGAAATTGATAACAATTCCATTGCGCGCAGTCACCTTTTTTGTGATTTATTTTACCAGTGTGTGCGCAGCACAAGAAATGTGAAATAAAATTTTGAACCCGTGAAAAAAAAGAAAAAAATTTTCTGAAGAGGAAAAAAGAGGGGGTAGAGCGGGCAAAAGCAGCGCTCTTCGGGCCGGGCTTGCGGCTGCCGAAAAGCTCCAGAACTTGCTGCATCAGAGAAAAGGAAAACAGCATTTTGCACTGCAAAATGCATGTTATATGGAATGGTGCAATGCTGATGTGGAGTGTACTGCGCTATTCGTCACGCAAGCGGCGGGACATAAGATTGTGCAGCACCTCCTGAGGGTCACAGTCTTCATACAGGATGCTGTACACAGCGTCTGTAAGAGGCGCGTCAACTTCAAGCCTGCGGGCAAGCTCGTGAATGGCGGCTGTGGTTTTAACACCTTCGGCCACCATGCCAAGGCTGGTCGTGATATGTTCAAGCTTTTCACCGCGCCCCAGCCGCAGGCCTACCTGGCGGTTTCGTGAAAGGTCGCCCGTGCAGGTGAGGGTGAGGTCGCCAAGGCCTGAAAGCCCCATGAAGGTATGCGGCTGTGCCCCTCGGGCAACACCCAGACGGCTCATTTCAGCAAGGCCACGGGTAATGAGCGCCGCGCGGCTGTTGTGCCCAAGGCCGAGGCCGTCGCAAACGCCAGCAGCTATGGCCATGACGTTTTTGACCGCGCCGCCCATTTCAACGCCCATCACATCGGTGCTGGAATAGCAGCGAAAAGCGCTGCCGGAAAATATCTGTTGCAGCAGGTGCCCCAGAGCTTCGTCCGCCGTAGCCAGAACCACGGCCGTGGGCAGACCGCGCAGAACGTCCGCTGCAAAAGATGGCCCGGAAAGTGCCGCGTAGCGGGGTGCAAGATGCCCAAGGCTCTGCTCCGTCACCTCAGCGCACGTGGCGAGGTTTGTGGTCTCAATGCCCTTGGCGGCATTTACCAGCACCACGTTTTTGCGAAAGAAGGAGGCGTTGGCGGCAAGCCAGCCCCGCAACTGCTGGCAGGGAACCGCCAGCACAACTATTTCCCGCCCCATGGCGGCAGGGTCAGTGGTAGCGTCAAGGCTGGGATGCAGGGCAAAGCCCGGCAGATAGCGCGGGTTTTCGTGCCCGTTGCGCACAGCCTCGGCCACTGCGGCATCGCGTAGCCAGAGGCAGGTCTTGTAGCCGTTTCCCGCCAGCAGGTGCGCCAGGGCCGTGCCCCAGCTCCCGCCGCCAGCAACGCAGATTTCAGGATTGGACATGGTAGGCTCAGAACCCCAGATTTGATTCCTGCCCCGGTTTGTCGGGCAGTCTGTCCTTGGGAATGGACGGAGTTTCCTTGCTTGTCAGGCGGTTGCTGCCTGAACCAAAACGTACCAGAAACATGCCGCTGAAGCGCTGGTCTTTGTAAACTTCAACGCGATACAGCCTGCCCTGCCGGTCAACGGAAAAGCGGGACTGAAAATCCTTGAGGGTCATGACCTCGCCGCTTTCGTCCTTGCGACCGCTGTCATGACCGATGGCGTTGACGCGGTAGCCTTCCGCTGGCTGCACGAGCAGGCTTTTGGATACTTCCAGCACCTGCCCGAAGGGGGCCTCGGTTTCGTGCCCGTCCGCCAGTACCCGCATGCCCGTGATGCTATGGTCCATTTCGCGCCAGTCGGGGCGGATAAGCGTGATCATGCGGTTGCCATAGTGCACGCAGTACTGGCCTTCCTCGCCCTTGGCGCAGGGCAGCACTGCCATGATGGGCTTGGATGTGACCGCCTGTGCGGGGGCATCCTTGGAAAGCGGCAGCAGATTGATGGCCGGGCGCACATCTTCCAGCGGCAAAAAGACCTTGTTGTCGGCAAAGGTAACGCCCAGCTTGTCCAGCAGGGCTTCGCGCACTCCCTCGGGTGTAAGCGCAAAGCCGCGTGTAAATTCCACCCCAGCCTGCGCAAGAAACGATTCCACCATCAGCAGATGATAATATGCCCGCACTTCAACAGGAAATTCCTTGCTTGCTTCAAGCCCAAAGGCTGCCTTTCCCTGCCGTACGGCGTAGTACGAGAGGCTTCTGTCCATCTCGTGATCGCCCTCGGCAGTTCTGGTATTATGCACATGCAGGGCATGTTGCGGGGAGAGCAGCTTGCTGTTGGCCGATTCTGCGGCCTCCCGGGCTTCATTCCCCAGTGACCCCATGAACACGCCGTCAAGCGCTTCCTGATCAATGATGACTGACTGCCCCCAGCGGTTGGGGTTGCGCAGCTTGTCCTCAAAGGTGGGGCGGTAATACCCGCTGCCATCGTGCAGGTTGAGCACCAGCCCCACGCGGGGGTGGCTTATGAGTTCCTGAATGCGGCGCACGGTGTCGAACTCAGGGTCGCGGTTGTCGAGCTTGGCGAATTTGCGGTTCATGTCGCCGTGTAGCCCGCGTGACCTTTTGATAATACTGGGAAAATTGAGGTTCGGCACCACCCACAACACGCCCTTGCGGATGGTGTAATGCGTGGTCAGCAGGGTCGCGGCAGAAAATCCGCCAGGTTCGTCGCCCTGAATGCCGCCCACCACCAGCACCACTGGCGCAGCAGGAGCAGCCATCCGAGTGGCGGCATCCGCACTGGCGGTTGCAGTATCACTGCCGTCAGCGCGCACAATTGCGGGTATGGCCTGCGTCAGTTCCGGCGCGTCATCGCCCAGCCGGATAGTTGTAAAGTCCAGCGTAAAGTTGCCGGGTGACGCCGCTGCGGGAGCAGCCGCCAAAAAACAGCACAGGAAAAAGAACAGAAGGGCTTGAAAACAGCCCTTGACCGCGCAAAATATGCTGATGATGCGAGTGGTTTGTATTTGCATGCCTGTGGTGTTTCGCGCTGAAGGTGCAGTGGATCAGTGACCGTATTTGACTGCCAAGAACTACGCTATTCGGCAGAAAACGGCAAGATGAACGGACTCTGAACGCGTAAGGCAGGGTCAACTGGCAGCGTGATGTCATGAGAAATTTTGTGCGCCCTTGCCCGCACGGCGTCTGCAAAAAACACTACAGGCGGCAGCAAGCATGCAAAGGCGCGCTGCCGTGCATGGTCTGAAAACCAGCAATCAGGCAGCGCGCCATGAAGGTGCAGTACTGTGATGGTTGTCACAGATTCATGAGTTTATTCCGGGTCAAAACCAATGTTGCTGATGGCTGTCTTCAAGGCCTGTAAATCTACCGGCCCGCTCTCTTCAAAGCGCAGCTCTTTGTCTTCAAGGCTGACCTGGGGATTGGCAACGCCAGATATCTTTGCCGCAGCTTCTTCTACAGCGGCCTTGCAGTGGCCGCAACGCATGCCATTGACTTTCAGGGTTTTCATCATATCCTCCATACAGGAATGAGTTTTCATTTTCATCTACAGCTTACTCGCCGCCATACGGAATGACAAGTGGAGAACCCATGAGCACAACTACGGATAAAGCCTGCCCTTTGCGTTTTGACATCAGTGGCATGCACTGCGCCGCCTGCTCCTCGCGCATTGAACGGGTAGTGGGCCGCATGGAAGGTGTGGAAAAAATCAGCGTGAACCTTGCTGCCGCCAGTGCGGAAGTGTGGCCCGGCGATGGGCAGGAAAGCGACTTGCAGCAAAGGATAATGGAGCGCGTGGCCGCCCTTGGGTTCAGCGCGGCCCCCGCTGTGGACGATGATGCCGCCCGCCAGTTTGAAGAAGGCAAGGCCAGGGCTGCGGCAGACATTCGGGTCCGTTTGCGCCGTCTGCTGCCCATGGTTGCCTTTGCCGCGCCCCTGCTGGTTATCTCCATGGGGCACATGCTCGGCATGCCATTGCCGCAGGCGCTTGATCCGCACCTTTCGCCGCGCGCCTTCATGCTGGCGCAGCTTGTACTCACCTTGCCCGTGGTGTGGCTTGGCCGCCATTTCTATGTGGACGGCATCAAAGCCCTCCTGCGCAAGGCTCCCGCCATGGACAGCCTTGTGGCCGTGGGCACGGGCGCGGCCTTTTTGTTCAGCCTTGGCAACACCCTGCTTGGGCTTGCTGGCAGCGAACCCATGATCCGCGCCATGAACCTGTATTATGAATCCTGCGCGGTGCTGCTGACCATGATTGAATTCGGGCAGTATCTGGAGGCAGTTGCCAAGCGGCGCGCCGGTGATGCCATGGGCGCGCTCATGAGCCTGACGCCGGAAACGGCCCTACGGCTCAATCCTGACGATGCAGCCGCCGCACCGGAAGAGACCCCTCTGGCTCAGGTGCGCGTGGGTGATCATCTGCTGCTGCGTCCTGGCGGGCGCGTACCCGTTGACGGCACAGTGCTGACCGGCAAAAGCGCTGTTGATCTGTCGCTGCTTACGGGCGAATCCATCCCCGTGCCTATCGGGCCGGGGGACAAACTGGCGGCGGGCAGCGTAAACGGCGAAGGTTCGCTGACCTTTGTGGCTGACGCCGTGGGCGGCAATACCCGCCTTGCCCGCATCATACGACTGGTGCGCGAGGCTCAGGGCAGCAAGGCCCCCATCGCTCGCCTGGCCGACAGGGTAAGCTATTATTTTGTGCCTGCCGTCATGCTCATTGCCCTTGTGGCGGCCCTTGCATGGCTTGTGTTCAGCTCTGAACCCATTACAACGCCGCTGACGATTTTTGTGGCTGTGCTGGTCATGGCCTGCCCCTGCGCCATGGGTCTTGCCACGCCCATGTCCATCATGGTGGGCACGGGGCGGGGCGCGCAGCTTGGCGTGCTGATCAAGAACGGCGCTGCTCTGGAGCAGGCCGGGCATATCAGCGTGCTGGCCGTGGACAAAACAGGCACCCTCACCACGGGCAAACCCGTGCTGACCGGCGTGACCCTGCTGGATGCTCCGGAGGGTATGGACGAAAATACGCTGCTGGGCATGGCCGCCTCGCTGGAGGCGCGTTCCGAGCATCCGCTGGCACTGGCCCTTGTGGGCGCGGCCAGGGAGCGCAACCTCGCATCCCTGCCCGTGGATGATGTGCAGGTAGCACCCGGCATGGGTATTTCGGGCAGGGTGAAGCTGGATGGCGTGGACTACGGCCTTGCCGTGGGCAACAGAACGTTCATGACTGAGCGCGGGCTTTCCGTGCCGGAAGAGGCGCAGCAAAAGCTGGCCCAACTGGCAGAGGCCGGGCAGACGCCCCTGCTGCTGGCTCTTGAAAACAATGGCAGCACAAGCCTTGCGGGTATTCTGGCCCTTGCGGACGCCCTGCGCCCCGAATCCGCCTCTGTGGTAGCGGCCCTGCGCGGCATGGGCGTGCGCGTGGTCATGCTGACGGGCGATAACGAGCGCACGGCAAAAGCCGTGGCAGCGCTGGCAGGCGTGGAGGAAATCGCCGCCGGGCTGCTGCCCGCAGACAAGGCCGCCTATGTGCGGCGAATGCAGGATGAAGGCCACGTGGTGGGCATGGTGGGCGATGGCATCAACGATGCCCCGGCTCTGGCTGCCGCCAATGTGGGCATGGCAGTGGGCACGGGCGTGGACGTGAGCGCCGAGGCGGGAGATATCGTGCTCATGCGGGACGGCATGGAGGCCGTACTCACGGCTTTGGCGCTCTCGCGAGCGACCATGCGCAACATCCGCCAGAATCTTTTTTGGGCCTTTGGCTACAACGTGCTCGGCCTGCCTGTGGCGGCGGGGCTGCTGCACGCTTTTGGCGGCCCCATGCTGTCGCCCATGCTGGCGGGCACGGCCATGGCGCTTTCTTCCGTTTCCGTAGTCACAAACGCTCTGCGGCTGCGCTTCTTCAAGATCACGCGTTAGACAAGGCCCTGTTTCAGGCATTGCGGATCAGCGTTTATATAAAAAGAAGGCCCGCCAATAGGCGGGCCTTCTTTGCTATCTGTGCATATGGGCGGGCGCTGTTTGCGCCACCTTTTTCGCACACTACCCATTGAGGCTATTCAGGGGTTCATTCCAAATCGCCTTCGGGAGCTTCAGGGGCTTCGTCTGTCAGGCCAAGGCGAGCCTGACGGGCGGCTTCCTGCTTGCGTTCACGCGTGCCCATGGGTTTGCGCGAATCAAAATCCGCGCTGCGATTCTGCTGGCGGGCAAAGACCAGAAAGCCCGTGTGGGCTGTCATGCGGTCTTCAGGGCGCAGGCGGTCAGCCACGGGTTTCCAGCGGCGGATGAGAATCTCGCACACTTCCACATCGGCAAAGGGGCCGCGCTCAAGGCCAAGCAGGAGCTTGCTCACCTGATCAACAGTGGGCAGCAAAAAGCCGAAGCTCGCACCGGGGCGCACTGCGGCCAGGGCATGGTCGAGGTATTCCCAGGGGGTGCGCACGTCAAGGAAAAGCGCGTCCGCACCGGTCACGGCAAAGCCTTCGGCCACGTCGCGGTTGTGCAGTTCCACATTTTCGCCTACGCCAGCCCACTCAAGGTTGCGGCGCGCCAGCTTCATGAATTCCTCACGGGCCTCGTGGCTCACCACGCGCCCGGTGGGGCCGCAGAACCACGAAAGGCCAGTGGTCAGACCGCCGGAACCGCAGCCCGCCTCAATGATGGTGCGGCCAGGCCCGGCGCCGAGGCGCAGGCAGATATAGGCGATATCCTTGGGGTAGATGATCTGCGTCTGACGCTTGAGGCCCTTGAGGCGGTCATACAGGGTGGCTTCCATCACCTGAATGGGCACATTCTGGTTGGTGTAGACCACAGCGCCAAGGTCGGCCTGCGCCACCTCGGTGGAAACAAGGGTGCCATCATTGCTGTGCCAGTCCTGGCCTTCAACGAGGCGTTTGACATAGCGGCGGCCCTTGGGGGTTACATAGACGACAAGCGTACCGAAGGGAATCATGAGGTTCCTTTATTTGCTGCTTCAGGGCTGCGCAAGGGGCGCTTCCCTCAGGTGTCAGAAAAAATGCCTCAGTGCCGCGCTGTCGCGTCTACCGAAACAAAGCGCCAGTCGGCAACGGAAAAAAGACCGCGCGCGGTCAGCTTGAGCGAGGGAATCACGGGCAGGGCCATGAAACTCAGGGCCATGAGCGGAGCCACATTGGCCGGAACGCCGTGCGCGTGCAGCAGAGCGTGGATGGCATCCAGAGCGCGCACCACGGTTTCCGGGGCTTCATGGGTCATCAGCCCGGCCACGGGCAGAGGCAGTTCCTCCAGAATCCGGCCCTCACTCGCAACGGCTATGCCGCCGCCCATGGCAGCCACGCGGAGCACAGCGGCCAGCATGTCTGCATCGTTATCGCCGCAGACCACAATATTGTGCGAGTCGTGGCTGACAGAGGTTGCCACAGCCGCGTTGCACAGGCTGTATCCGGCCAGAATGCCCACGCCCACCTTGCCGGTGGCCTTGTGGCGTTCCACAACAGCCAGTTTGCACAGACCATCGTTCTGGTGGGCGTCAAAAAGTCCATTGGTGCAGGCGACGTCGTGCTCTTCGGCATCCGTCACCAGCGAACCGGGGTGCAGGCGGATAACCCGCGCACGGCCCGATGGCAGGGGCAGTGCAAACACATCATCCGGCAGGGGCGCAAGCCGCACCGTATTGGTCAGGTCGTTCAGTGGCGGATCCGCCAGCAGGGCGAGCATGCGGCCCTCCGCCGAGATCTGCCTCCCGCCCGCAAAGGTCATCCGCACGTTGAAGGACGCCAGATCATCAACCAGCACGCAGTCGGCGTCATAGCCGGGGGCAATGGCCCCCTTGCCTGGCAGTCCCTCGGCCTCGGCGGCGTTGAGGGTGCACAGACGTACCGCGGTGACTGGATCCATGCCCAGGGCGACGGCCTTGCGCAGCACTTCATCCATATGGCCCGCCGTCAGCAGCTCGGAGGCGTGGCGGTCATCGCAGCAGAAGGCGCAGCGGTGGCAGTTGCCGGGCGTGACCAGGGGGGCCAGCGCGGGCAGGTTGCGCGCTGCGGAGCCGTCACGCAAAAAGATGCGGCAGCCGCGCATGAGGTTCTGGTGAAATTCTTCAGCCGTGGTGCACTCGTGCGTATTGGCAATGCCCGTGCACAGGTAGGCGTCAAGTTCCCTGCCCAGCAGGGCCGGGGCGTGACCGTCAACGGGCTTGTGCCGCGAACGGCTCAGGGCAAGCTTTTCCAGCACTTCAGGATCGCCGCTGAGTACGCCGGGGTAGTTCATCATTTCGCCCAGCGAGGCCACGTGCGGGTCGTCCATGAAGGGAGCCAGATCTTTGGCTTGCAGCACCGCGCCGCTGTCTTCAAAGGGCGTGGCCGGAACGCATGAGGGCAGGGCCAGAAATATGCTCAAGGGCAGGGTTTGGGCGCTGGCAAGCAAGAATCGCAAGGCAGCAGTGCCGCATACGTTAGCCAGCTCGTGCGGGTCTGCCACAACGGATGTGGTGCCGTGGGGCAGGGCCATCTCGGCAAAGCGCGCCGGAGTGACCATGCTGGATTCCAGATGGATGTGGGCATCAATGAAGCCGGGCAGCAGATAGGCCCCTTGTGCGTCCACCACTTCGCGGGCCTCGCGCTGGCCGAAACCCAGAAAAACGCCATCGCCGATAGCCACGGAATCCTGCCGAACCAGACCGGAAAAAACATCAACAACTCTGGCGTTTGTGATGAGTATATCCGCCGGTTCGCTTCCGGCGGCCATGTTGATGCGGTGTTTCATGGCGGTCTCCGCCCCGCAGGGCAGGCTGCACGACGCCGGGGCGTTTGCAGGATGGAAATTTCGGCTTTTGCCGGATGGCTTGTCTGCGCCGCGTCACGCACGGAATTGCCTGCCGGTCTGCTGGTGCAATTCCGTGCGTGACGGTGGCTTAAACGTCTGGCTTCTGGGGTCTGCGTTTAGAACATCTGGCGCATCAGGTCTTCGCCGCCTTCCGAGGTATCCACTGCCGTTCCATCGGCTGTGGTTGGGGCGGTGGCTGATGCGCCCTGCATGGGCTGGTCGGCCTTGAAGGCCAGGCCATCGGCCATCACAATGCCCTCGGGCATCACAAAGTCGTCCTTGGGGTAGCGGTCTTCCACTTCACTGCGGTAGTAGCGGAAGATGGGGGCGGCAGTACGCCCACCCTGTTCAAGGCGGCCAAGGCTCTGCACCTGATCGTAGCCCACGTAGACGCCGGTCACGAGGTAGGGCGAAAAGCCCATGAACCACGCGTCGCGTTCATCATTGGTGGTGCCGGTTTTACCCGCTATGATGCGCCCATCAATCCTGGCCCGCCCGCCAGTGCCGGAATTGACAACTTCCTTGAGCAGGGTGTCCATAATATAGGCGTTCTGGGGGCTGACAGCCTGCCAGTGCTCCACTTCCTGCCTGTAGAGCACCCGGCCCTGCGGGTCGCTGATGGAGGTGATGATGCGCGGGCGCACCCCAAGCCCCTGATTGGCAAAGGCAGCGTAGGCCTGCGTAAGATTAAGCGGAGACACGGCCACAGCGCCGAGGCTGATAGCCAGCTCCTGCGGAAAGTGCGGTTCAAGCCCCAGAGCCTTGGCGCGCTGCACCACATTGGCTATACCCACCTGCTGCGCCACGCGCACGGTGCAGGTATTGCGCGAAAGGGCCAGAGCCGTGTGCAGGGGCAGTTCTCCCTTGTAGTTGTGTTCGTAGTTTGAGGGCCGCCACACTTCATTGGTGTAGGGGTTCACATACACAAAGGGCGCGTCCAGCACCGTGGAGGCGGGCGTAAAGCCAAAGTCCATGGCCGTGGAATAGACCACTGGCTTGAAGCTGGAGCCGGGCTGACGGCGGGCCTGCGTTGCGCGGTTAAAGTGGCTGTCGCCAAACTGGTAGCCGCCGATAAGGGCCACAACATCGCCGCTCTGCGGTTCCACGGAGGCAATGGCCCCCTGCACCAGCGGATCCTGCTGCAAGCGCAGATGGATGGGAGTATTCTTTTTGACCGCAGAGGGATCAAAAGGAATGGTTTTCTGTTCTTTGCGGCCCTTGGCGTTGGTTTCTGTAACCGTGATTTCTTCGGCGGAAACCCAGATCACATCGCCAACCGCCACCACCTGGCGAGGGTCTTTGATGGCTGGCGCGTTGGCAGCCGCAACCTTGGGGTTGGGTTTGCGCGCCCAGGACATGGCAGAAACAGGCACAATGCCCGTATAGCCCTGGCCCATCGCCACTTTGACTTCCTTGGTGTCCACGGCGGTCACAAGGGCTTTCACCCAGTCGCCGCCTGCCAGATCAAGAGGAGAAAACTGGTTTTTCGCCAGAAATTCCTTCTGCTTTGCAGGGTCAAGCTGTTCCACAGGGCCGCGCCAGCCCTGGCGCTTGTCCAGGTCTTCCAGCCCGCGGCGCAGGGCTGCGCCAGCCGCAGTCTGGTGTGCAGGGTCCATGGCGGTTTGCACGGTCAGGCCTGCTTCATACACGTAATCCGCGCCGTACTTGGTAGTTTCCACGCCCAGAGCGCGGAGGTTGGATTCCGTAAAAAATTCCACCAGCAGTCGGCGGGCTTCTTCAAGATACCACTGCGCCGCACCGCCCATGCCTTCGGGCATGCTCCAGTAGACAAGCGGTTCGGCCACGGCCTGATCATACTCGGCCTGGGTGATCCACTTGAGGTCGCGCAGGCGGCCAAGCACGTACATCTGCCGGTTCTTGGCTTCCTCCGGCCTGCGGAAGGGATTGTAAGAACTGGGGGCCTTTGGCAGGCCCGCAATGACGGCGCTTTCGGCCAGGGTGATATCAGCGGCGTGCTTGCCAAAATAGGTGCGGGCTGCCGATTCCACGCCAAAGGCGTGTTCACCCAGATATATCTGGTTCAGATATATGGTAAGGATCTGATCCTTGGTGAAGTTTCTTTCAAGCTGATAGGCCAGAATGGCCTCTTTCATCTTGCGGGTATAGCTGCGCTCGGATGTGAGCAGCAATTGCTTGATGAGCTGTTGGGTAATGGTGCTGCCGCCCTCGCCCTGGCGTCCCTTGCGGAAGTTGTTGATGGCGGCGCGCGCGATGGCCACGGGGTCAATGCCCATGTGCCTGTAGAACGCGTCGTCTTCCGCAGCCAGAAAGGCCATGGGCAGATAGCGCGACATGTCCTTGAGGCCAATGACAAAGCGTTTTTCGTGATAGAGGGTGCCAAGGGTTGAGCCGTCGCGCGCCAGAATGACAGTAGCCTGCGGCTGCTTGTATTCGGCGATACGGTTCAGGTCGGGCAGGTCGCGCGAGGCCCAGTAAAAAAGCATGACCACCGCGCCGCTGCCCAGAAGGCCGCAGACTACAACGATGCCCATAAACCAGAGGGCGCATTTTTTCAGGGACAGACGAATTTTCATGGCAGGGCGATACCGTTTTTTTGGCCCGGCGTAAAGGGAGGGAAGCGTAGCGCGGGCTGATGAGAAGATATGAAATGTTGCCAGAAAGGCAAGCCCCGGCGGGCGCGCCGCACGGTATGGGCGGCGCATGCCCGTGCAGGGCGGTATGGGCAAAAAAAAGCGGAAGGTTTCCCTTCCGCTTTTTTCCAAAATGTTGCGGCTGGACTACACGCAGCCAGTGGGCTTGGGCAGGCCGGCCATCTTGCAGGCGCCTTTGCCGGGGCCGGAGGGGAAGAGTTCGTACACTTCCTTCAGCTTGTAGCCGGTGTTCTTGGAAAGAATACGGACCATGGGGGCAATGCCGTTCTTCTTGTAGTAGTCCTGCAGGAAGTCAAGGATCTTCTGGTGATCAGCGTTGATCTCAGAGATGCCTTCGGATTCCTTCACATAGTCCATCCATTCGGGGCACCAGTCGTCAAAACGCAGAAGGAAACCGTCTTCGTCAACTTCAAAGCTTTTACCTTTATAGGTGATCTCAGCCATGCGTGTGTCCTCCTTGGACAGCTATTGCTCAACCTCGCCGGGGCGGACGCCCAGGCGTTGCACAACCGGATATTTCCGGCCGAATTCCTCCGTTGGGCGCGAAAGCATACCGCAATCACAACGAGAGTCCTTATGACACAAATAATTTTTGATGGCAAGTCCTGTGCATCTTTTTTGCTCTTGCCCCACATTTTTTGTTGCGGCTTTTGTTGAGTAATTCAGATGCGATAGGATAAATATGATTTAATTGTAGGGATTTAGTGCTGGCAATAGAGCACTTTCCCGAGCTTGCCTACTCCGTCCATAAGCTCCTGCTCGGCCTTGGCATTTTCAAGGTCGCGCACACGGATGAACAGGTGGCGGTTGCCATCGTCATTAGAGACGGTCAGCACCGAGAGCAAACGGGCATTATGCGCGCGCAGCATGTCAAACAGGGGGCGCGCCGTGCCGGGCTGATCGGGCAATTCTATGGCAAACTGCAAGCCGCCCAGGCGTGCGCCGGTGATGTCGACCAGAGCCTTGAAAACATCATGGTCAGAAATGATGCCCACAAGCTTGCCGCTGTCGTCCACTACAGGCAGGCCGCCAACCTTGTTGTCCAGCATGATCAGGGCTGCCTGCTCGACAGTGTCGGTCGGTTTGACGGTGATGGGCTTGGCCGTCATAATGTTTTTGGCCTTCAGCTCGGCCAGCAGATAGTGCATTTCGTACATGTCGAGCGTGGTGGCCTTGGAGGGGGAGGCGTCGCGCACGTCGCGGTCAGAGATAATGCCAACGACCTGACCGTTATCATCAACAACCGGGATGCGGCGGATGTGGTGATCCTTCATGAGCTTGCCCACTTTGAGCAGCGATGTATCGGGGCCAACGCTGACAACATCGGTGGTCATCCAATTCTGTACAGGCATGCTTCCCTCCGGGGGGATATGTTTCAGGTTATAACGGCGTGGTCGCAGCGACCCGCACGATCCTTTTATACACCAATGTGCCGAGGCTGCACAAGTGCGCGTGCTCAGTTTGCGCGCGCAGACAAAATTGGAAGGGGCCGATATGTTTTTATATCTTGATTGCTCTGGCGGCATCAGCGGGGATATGACCCTTGCGGCCCTTGCGCACCTTGGGGTGGATTATGTCCCGCTGGCAGCTGCGCTGGCCCGCGCTGGGGTGGATTGCCGCATTGACGCCAGAGGCGAAACACGGCCCGGCGGGCCGGGTCAGATGGTTGCCGTGAGCTGGAATGCCGAGGGGCAGCCCCTGCGGCATCCGGCGGATATCGCCGCCATATTTGAAAGGGTTGAAGTCTCGCCCGGCGTGCGCAGCCGCGCGCTGGCAGCCCTGAACGCCCTGACTGAAGCCGAAGCGCACGCGCACCAGATTGCCCCGGCTGAGGTGCACTTTCACGAGGTGGGGGCCATCGATACCCTCGTGGATATTCTGGGCGCGGCATATGCCGTGGAGGCCTTGGGCGTGAGCCGGATATGCGCCTCGCCGCTGCCGTGGTTTACCGGCAGTGTGGAGTGCGCCCACGGGCGCATCCCGCTGCCAGCGCCCGCAACGGCTTACCTTATGCGCGGTAAGCCGGTTTTTGCCACAGATGCGCGCGAGGAGCTTGTTACGCCCACGGGCGCAGCCCTGGTGCATGCGCTGGTAGACCAGTTCGTTTCCGGCCCGGAGGGTGTTGCCGTTGCGCTTGGCACTGGCTACGGCTCCCGCCCCGCGCCCACGGGCCTGCGGGCGTGGCTTGTGGAAGACGGCGCAGGCAGCGCTGACCATGTGCTTGGCGGGCGTGAAAAGGTCATGCAGTTCGAGAGCCATATTGATCACCTTAACGGCGAAGACCTGGGTATGACGCTGGAAGCGCTCTCCTCCATGGCGGAGGTTCTTGACGTGCTGTGGCTGCCGGGTGTGGGCAAGAAGAACCGCCCGGCCGGATTGCTGCGTGTGCTGTGCCTGCCCGGGCAGAGAGATTGTGTGGAAAATGCCGTGCTGCGCCACACCCATACGCTGGGCCTGCGCGAACAGACGCTTGATCGCGTGGTTGCGCCGCGTTGCGCTGTTTCAGTGGACATGGCGGGGCAATCTCTTGCCGCCAAGGAGTATTCTATTGAAGGGCAAACGTATGTGCGCCCCGAGGCAGACGCGCTCAAGGCCGCAGCCCGGCAAACCGGCGTGGGCGTCCCGGCCCTGCGCAATGCGCGCGCCAAAAACTGATGGGTCCTTTGGGGCACACGGTCTGCTTCCTGTATCCTGCTGGTTGGCGCACTAACGGCTTTTTAACATAAAGTTCCATAGCATGGCTGCCATCTTGCGCACAGGCTCGAGCTGGCGTAAGGAGGCAATGGGCGAAATGCCCACCCAAGGAGGAACTTTATGCGTATGAAATATGTGTTGAAACCGTTGGCGCTGAGCGCCCTTGCCGTGGGCCTGCTCCTTGTGGGCACCCCTGCAGTGCAGGCGGCCCAGAATGGAGATGCCCCGCAAGGGTACAAACAGAAGGGCGACCGTGACGGGCGTCAGGACGCTGATCGTGGCGGGCGTCATTCTGACCGCAAGGACAGCAAGAACCACCCCAATGGGCGCTTGGACGGACGCCACGACAACCGCAGCGAACAGGGCGAAAAAATGGGCAAGCCCCGCTACGACAGCGACAAGGGCGACCGCCGCAGCCCCCGCGGCGACGAGATGGGCCGCCAGCGCGATGACCGCCGTCCCCCGCGCGACATGCAGCAGCGCGACTCCCAGAAGGGACAGCGGCCTGCTGCGCGTCCTGCCGACAATGATGACGATGTGCGCAATTAGCCGCGGGGTACTCCCCCGCTGACAATGGGCGTGCGCTCTGCACGCCGCCCGGTTATGATAAAAGCCTTCCGCTTCGGAGGGCTTTTTGTTTTGTCTGCGCTCCCGTCTTTTGGTGCGCGTTATATCCTCCTTTTCCGCATGGGCATGCATGCTGCCAGCATTGGCAGAAAGATCAGATTTATTGTCATTGTTGCCAGTCTCTGCCATGCCCTAGGATGGGTGCATAACTTCAACGCCGGGGTGTTTCATTACCCGGCAAACAAGGAGACGTGTATGCACCAGAATATTCAGCGCAGTCTGCAACCCCTGGCTCTTTTGCTGGCGCTGCTTGCGGCGGTCTGGCCCATTGGTGTACAGGCGCAAGCCGGGCAAACATCCGCACAGGTGGAGACTGACAACATGTACGATGTAAACCCCGCGCCAGGGGCCCGGCAGATAACGTTGGGCGTGTTGCTGTTCCCCGGATTTGAAATGCTGGATGCCTACGGCCCCATGGAAATGTGGGGCAGCATCAGGCACGCCCCGGCCCGTTTTTGGGAGGATGCGTCAAAGCGTGTGGATGTGAGGCTGGTTACCGTTGCAGCTGTGAAGGGAGCCGTGCCGTCCAACCAGGGGCCCAAAACCATGGCTGATTATAGCTACGCAGATGCCCCAGAGCTGGATTACCTGCTTGTGCCAGGCGGCAATGTTGCGCAGCAACTTCAGAATACGGCAACTCTGGGCTGGCTGCGGGAAAAAGCCAAGAGCGCCAATCTTGTCATGTCTGTGTGCAACGGCGCGTCACTGCTTGCCGCTGCGGGCATTCTGGACGGCAGGCCCGCCACCACAAACAAGATGGCCTTTAAGGCATCCATCGCCCCCGGCCCGAAGGTTAACTGGGTGCCCAAGGCCCGCTGGGTGGATGACGGTTCGGTTGTGACATCATCGGGAGTTTCTGCCGGTATGGATATGACCCTGGCAGTTATAGCCCGCCAGTACGGACAGACCATGAGTGACTGGCTTGCTCTCGTGACGGAATACGAACCCCACCGCGACCCTTCATGGGATCCTTTTGCCGCAAAGGCTGGGCTAGCGGAGTAGTATGGCCTGATTGGAGCGTGCCGCAGGCAGGGCTTGTGGCCGCCTGATTGCACAACACGCCGCTACAGGTGTGCACATCATAAAAAACAGCAGCGCCCGCATATGCGGGCGCTGCTGTTTTCAGTCAGGGGCAGTCTGGGCTTAGCCCCGGCATTTCTTTTTGAGAGCCTCGGCAATGGTGACGCCCATCTGGTGGCAGGCCTTGAGGGCCTCGTGATCAGGCCGCCAGGTGCACTTCACTGGTTCAGCGGGCATTTCCATATTCATGGAGGCAAGCTGCTCGTGCAGGAACTTGGGACCTTCGCCCGACCAGCCGTAGGAGCCAAACGCGGCGCCAATGCGGTTCAGGGGGCGCAGACCCTTCATATAGGTAAGCTGGGCGGCCATGAGGGGCAGCACGGTATTGTTGTGGGTGGGCGAACCGGCAATGACCGCGCCGCAGTCTGCCAGTTCGGTCATAACGGCGCTGTGGTGGTTCTGCTTCACGCTCATGATGCGCGTAGGAACGTTGTTTTCTTCCAGGCCGCTGCAAATGGCGTAGGCCATTGTTTCCGTAGATTCCCACATGGTGTCGTAAAAAATGAGTGCGCGCTGCTGGGGCTTCTGCTCGGCCATGGCGCGGTACATGTCGATGATGCCGCGCACGGCCTTTTCACCCCTCAGAATGAGGCCGTGGTCAGGGGCGATCATGTCAATATCGAGCTTTTCAACCACGGGCAGGGTCTTGAGAACCATGGGGGAGTAGGGCAACACAATGTTGAAGTAGTATTCCTTGACGCGGCGCGTGTATTCGCCGTCATCACCGAATTCGTCAACAAAGCGTGCGGAACTGGCGATGTTCTGACCAAAAATGTCGTTGCTGACCAGCAGCTTGTCTTCGGGAATGTAAGAAACCATGCTGTCGGGCCAATGCAGCATGCGGGTTTCCTGAAACACTATGGTGCGCTTGCCGATGTTGATGCTGTCGCCACTTTTCACGGCCTGCACGGGCCAGTCTTTGCAGTCAAAATAGCCAGCCATCGACTTGAGGCCGGTCTGCGACACAAAGATCTTTTCCGGCTTGCAGCGCTCAATGATGGCTTCCAGCGCGCCAGCGTGATCCAGTTCCATGTGGTTGCAGATGATGTAGTCGATCTTTTCCGGCTCAAGCACCTGGGCCATGCGGCATAACAGGGTGCCCTCGCAGCCCGAGGCAACGGTATCAAGCAGGACGTTTTTTTCGTCCTTGATCAGGTATGCGTTGTAGGTGGAACCGTCAGGCGAGCGGGAATAACCGTGAAAATCCCTGTGGTCGTAGTCGACAAAGCCGACCCAGAAAATATCTTTTTTTATTTCTACTGGCTGCATGATGTGTCTCCGCAGTGTTGGGGAATCCCCTTCTATAAAAATCCCCGCCCTGCCTTAGGGCAAGGCAAAGCGGGGGAAAGAACGGGGAAAGGAAAAAATTAGGCAGGGGTGAACTGGTCTTTACCCACGCCGCAAACGGGGCAGGTCCAGTCATCGGGCAAATCTTCAAAAGGCACGTTGTCGTTTTCAGCGGGGTCGTATTCGTAGCCGCAAACGCCGCAAACATACTTTTGCATGGCATGTCTCCTGAATATATAATTGTGGCTTGATGCCAGTGTAACAAATGGGAACCGCTCGGTTCCTGCATCAGAAAAAAACTAGTTTTCCGCCTTCCAGTGACCGTGCAGATTGCAGTATTCGCGGGCGGTAACCTTGGCAGCGTCAATGGCAAAGAAGGCTTCGGGCGCATCGCCGGGCTTCAGGAACTTGGTGTAGCTCCTGCCGTCGGCCAGCAGCTCGATCCATTCAATGTAGTGCTTTTCTTCCATGGGGTGGGCAACGCTGCCGACCTTGACCATGTAGCCGCCATCAACTTTTTCGATAACAGGCACGTGCTTTTCAAGCGCGCCGTCGGTTGCGCCTTCGACCATCAGCTTCATGGGATCGCCACAGCAGACGATGTCTGCGCCGCCGCCGTGGAGAACTTCAACGATATTGCCGCAGTGGGTACACTTATACACTTCGAGTTGCGTGGGCATGAGTCCCTCACTTGTTTTGACAGGTTACCTTGGGGGAGGCGGCTGAGCATGCCGCAATCGGCGCGTTCAGCTCCTTACCAAGAAATATTGTGAAAGAAGTGGCCTCTGATGTAAAGTCTTTTTTTTAGCATTGATAATTATTATCAACAAATAAACAAAAGGTGTGGACCTGCGGGAAGCGCATGAAAAGCCAATTTTCAGGAGCCGAAGCTAGCCAAAAAACTACTTGCTTGCGCCCTTGGGCAAGCTTGCGCCCTCCGAGCTGGTTGCAGGAAGAGCGAGGGACGTTCCCGGTTCTGTGAGCGGCGCGGCAGCGGGAGCCGTTTCTGCCGGGGAGGCCTTGGGTGTTTCAGGCGCGGCCGGGGCGCTTGTTGCTGCGCCCTGGGCTTGCGCAGGCGGAGTTGCGTTTGCCGGAGCAGCCTCAGCGTCAGGGGCGGCTTCTGGCGTGGCGGGTACGGCCATGTCGGGCGCAGCGCCCGAGGGAGCTTGCCCGGGAGGACTCGTCTGTGCCGGTTGCGCAGGCGTGTCGGTTGCGGGCTGGGTTTGATCCGCATTTGCTGCGGGCCTTGCGTCCACGCCGCCGGGAGTGCCGCCAGCGTTGCCGCCGGAATCTCCTTCAACATTTTTGCGGCGCGCGCCAAGCACATTGGGCAGCACTGCCCGTAGGTCGCCAGTCACCAGCAGGCCGCTGGGGCTCAGGCCCACAAGTTCGCGGGTAAGCGCTGCGGAACGAACCAGCAGGCCAGCCTGGCCCCCGCCTTCCACATACATGACGGTGCGCACGTTGAGGGGCAGATGCAAGACCTGCTGCGCAAAGGAATAGGCTTCCACGGGCTGGCGGCAGTGCATGAAGAGAATCTGTCCGTCTCCGTCCTGCGCCACTGCTGAAATGGAGTAGTGCGGGCCGCCGGGCGACCAGAGGATGCGCCTGTCGGCATTGATCATGCGGTAGTTTTGAATCACAAGATCATAATGATCCATCTGTTGCCGCCACAGGGGGTTATCGCGGTCAAGAATGGCTGCCTTGGGCAGGGTCGGTTCATCCGGCCCGGCCACAAAAAAAGCGCCAAACCGCTGCACCACGCGCCCGTTGTTCACATGCGAACCCTGGCGCATGTATCCTGTGCTGGTGGAAGCGTCGGGCAGGTACATGCTGGCATTGATGGCCGCAACAAGGTTGTACTGTTCGCCCCACTGGTTCAGCTGGCGGGAGGGGCCGCCATCCTGAGAACGGGAGCAGAGCGTAAAGTCAAATGATGCAGGGTCAATGCGCAGGACGGTGAGGCGGGCATCGCCCTCGTTGAGCTGAAATTCGCCAAACAGGAGGCCCGGTTCAAGCTCCCGCCAGTCGGCCCGGCCCTGGGCGTCCACGCCGGCTTTGGCGGCAGCGGCGTCAGCGGGCTGCATGGCGTGGGGGGGGGCGGCAGGCAATGCCGGGGCGGCAGGCAGCGCAGAAGTGTGGCCCTCGGCGAGCAATACCGCGCCGGGGGGCTGATTGCCCTGCTGGTCTGGCGCGGCAAGGCCGGGCCGGGGCATGGCTATGGTGCAACAGACAATCAGGGCAGCCAGCCATGTTGTCGGCAGACTGCGGATTACCCGCCATGCGGGCCGGATTGCGTCCGTTGCTATAAAGAAAAACTGCCGGGTATTCATGTCTTGCCGTCTATTTTTATTGTCCGTAACCTGCATTACGACCGCTTTTACCATTTGGCAAGGTGCGATGGCACATTTTTATTGACATATCAATTTATCTTGATATAAACATAAACAATCACGCCGCAGTAATTTATCGGGCTGCGGGCATATCGCGCCAAGGAGTCTTTCCATGCATATCGGCAAAATGATCAGGGAACTTTCGGCCCCTTTTTACTCTTTGGAGTTTTTTCCTCCCTCTGACATGGCCCAGTTGCCTGATTTTTATGCCACGGTGGATCGCCTGCGCGCACTCAACCCCCTGTTTGCGTCAGTAACCTACGGTGCGGGTGGCGCGCGGCAGCAGAATACCCTTGCCGTCACGGCAGAGTTGGCGCGGCGGGGCATTACTGCCATGGCACATCTCACATGCGTGGGCGCGGAGCCTCAGTCCATCGCCGCATTTTTGCACGATTTGCAGGCGTCTGGCGTCAACAATGTGCTGGCTCTACGCGGCGACGCGCCCGCCGACAAGCCGTGGGACTGGAACAAAGCCCACTTTCGCCACGCCTCTGACCTGGTGGCCTTTGCACGCGAGCAGCAGCCTGACCTGGGCATAGGTGTAGCTGCCTATCCTGCCCCGCATCCCGAATCGCCCACCTTTGCGGACGACAGGCGCTGCACGGCTGAAAAAATGCGCGCCGGGGCGGATTTTGCCCTGACCCAGCTGTTTTTTGACGCCCGCGAATATGAAGACCTGGTGAGCCATTTGCGCGGGCAGGGTATTACCACGCCGGTCATCCCCGGTATCCTGCCCATTCAGAGTTTTGACTCGCTACGGCGGGTGCTCTCTCTGTGCGGGGCCAATATTCCGGGCAAGCTCTACCTTGCCCTTGAGAAGGCCAATAATGAAGGCGGGGCGGAAGCCGTGCGGCAGGTGGGCCTTGATTACGCCGTGCGGCAGATACGCAGTCTGCTTGATGCCGGTGCACCGGGTATCCACCTGTATACATTGAACAAGGCCGATATGTGCCTGCGGCTGGCCGAGGCCGTGGGCACGCTCTAGACCTGTTGCCTTTGAGGGTGTGCGTTTTCAAAGATTCAGAACGCGCGCTCTGGGTATGAACAGCGCAAATTGACCGGGCATGCGGGGCATATTGACCACCCCGCATGCTCGAGGCTACTCTGCCGCCATGAGTTCATCCATTGAAAAAGGACACGGCTGGCTGCTTGTGGCCGTGTGTACCTCCCTGTTTTTTATGCCGTTCATGATGGCCGGTGTGAACGCCGTGCTGCCGCCGCTGGGGCAAAGCCTCCATGCCAGCGCGCGCGAACTGGGCCTCATGGGGGCCTTTTATTCCATGGGGCTGGCTGTGTTTCAGCTGGCCAGCGGCAGCATGGGCGACATATGGGGTTACCGGCGCATATTTTTGTGGGGCATCGCCCTGTTTGCTCTGGCCGGTGCCTTGCTGGGGTTTGTCAATTCGGTGCCGCTGTTTCTGCTGCTGCGTTTTGTGCAGGGTGTGGGCGGGGCCATGTTCAACGCCTGCGGTCTGGCCCTGCTGGCCTCGGCGGCTCCTGAGGGGCGGCGCGCCTCCTATCTTGGCTACAGCGGGTCGTCAGTATACGCAGGCATTGCCTGCGGGCCGCCTGTTGCGGGCTTTGTGGCCGGGTGGCTTGGCTGGCAATGGCTGTTCTGGGGCAGCGCTCTGGCGTCCGTGGGTGTGCTGCTGCTGATGAAATACCGCGTCAAACTTGAATGGCGCATGGCCAAGGGCAAGCCCTTTGACTGGAAGGGCTGCTGCATTTATGCGGGAGCCATGACGGCCCTGACTTTTGGCTCGTCCGAGCTGGCCGATGCTCCGGCTCTGGCTGGCGGCCTGCTGGTGGCCTTTGTGGGGCTGATGGCTGCTTTCTGCATCAAGGAACTCCGGAGCGACTATCCCTTGCTTGATCTGCGGTTGCTTGCCCGCAACAGGGTCTTTGCCCTGTCGTCATTGGCTGCCTTCATCAACTACAGTTCGTTTTTCGGCATCGTGTTTTTTTTCAGTCTGTATCTCCAGTTCGGGCGCGGTATGACCGTGCAGCAGGCCGGGCTTTTTCTTGCGCTCCAGTCTGTAATGCAGGTCATGACCACCCCTGTTGCCGCGCGGTTGTGCGGCAGGTTTGAACCGGGCAAGGTCAGCGCGGCAGGTATTGCCCTGTGCGGGCTGGGCCTTGTTGTGTGCGGGCTTTTGCGGGTGGATTCACCCATGTACGTGCTGGTTCTGGCCCAATGCCTGCTTGGCGTTGGCATCAGCCTGTTTGCGCTGCCCAATACCACCATTATTCTTGAGAGTGCGGGGCGCGACCGGGTGGGGCAGGCCGCAGGACTCACGGGTGCTGTGCGTACGGGCGGCCAGTTATTCAATATGGCGCTCATAACGCTGACCCTTGGGCTTTTTCTTGGCAGCGAGCCAGCTGGAACGCATAATATTGATGCCTTCATGGGAGCCATGCGCGTTGACCTGATAATCTTTGGCGTGCTCAACCTGTTGGCTGTGGGCTGCGCACTGGCCCGCAACCGCCGTTGATCGCCCTTTATATCACCCACTGATCGCCTGAGACTTCGCGGGCTGCCATGCCGCGCCTTTTGGCAAAAAATGCGGCAGGCCCGCAGAGAAAAATGCCTCGGGGCAAGTCTAAAGTTTTTATCGCTTCTGCCGAAAAAGGTTGAAGGACGGATAACGCCATGGCCGACGCAACCTCCGCGCAACTGCGCATGATGCTACAGGGGTATGAACAGCAGCTGCTGGCAGCCCGGCGTCTTGCAAGGCTCAGAATGAGGCGCAGAGTTGCCGAAGGCGATGACCCCAGCGACCCTGATCCTTCTGCCAGCCGTCGCCTGATGGTTGAGAAGGTCGCCCGCGAACTCTACGAAACCCTGCTCTATACCGGAAGCGACAACCCTGTGGTGGAGGAAATCCGCCAGGAACTTGGCCGTGAAGTGGGGCAGGAAGTGCAGTTTACCTATCCGCCAGGCGGTAGACTACGAATAGTGGGGCAGGGGCCGGAAGGCCTGGAACCTTTATCGGATGAAAAACTGCGTGCGACCCGTAACGCCCTGTGGCGCGTCACACGAAAAAAAGTTGACGAAAGCATGCTTGACGAACCGCCTGCCATTTAGGTCGGCAGCAGGTTGAGCAAGCGGAGAGAACTATGGAAATTCAGGGAAAGATCAATACGTTTCTCGATCCCTACAGCAACACGGCCAACCTTGAAAAGAGCGGCGAGGCCAGACTGAAGGGCAGAGCCAGCGGCACGCCTTCTGAAGGCTCGCAAGGGGATACCGTCAGCGTATCGCAGGAAGCCCAGCTGCTGACGGAAGCCCGGCGTACAGCCCAGAATACGCCCGATGTGCGCGCCGAAAAGGTGGAAGCATTGCGTACTCAGGTCTCCAACGGCACCTACAAGCCTGACAGCAAGCTTATTGCCGCCAATCTTGTGCGTGAGGAGCCGGGTCTGTTCAGGTAGGCATGCCCATGACGCGGATTTTTTGAATCCGCGCAGAGCAGACAACCCTTTTCAATGTTGACCTGCCTGGGCAGCAGTCGCAAGTAATCGCCCAATAAATACTCGAAAAGAGCGGTCAGGGAGCAGAACCCCTGACCGCTCTTTTTTGTTGGGCGGAGGGGCAGGCGGAAAACTGTTTCATGGCAGGGTATGGGGTGGAAAACGTGTGGGCTGGCGCTCAGGGGCAGGCCGCCCGGTGCGGTCAGCAGTGCGTCAGCATGTTCGGCATGGTTTCTGCAATTCCCTGTGTGCCGGTATTCCGGCAAGGAGTCTGCGCCATGAAATTGACAATACTGCGCCATCCTGCCTTCTGGATAACCACCGCTGCCCTGCTTGTGTGCTGGGCCTTGCCAGCGCATGCCGTGCGCATCAAGGACATAGCCACGTTTTCGGGCGTGCGCGACAACCAGCTCATCGGTTACGGGCTGGTGGTAGGTCTGGCCGGAACCGGCGACAAGAAGGACTCCGTCTTTACGCTCAGTTCCATGAAAAACATGATGGACAGAATGGGCGTGGGCGTGGACGCCTCCGCACTTAAAATCAAAAACGTGGCCTCGGTCATGGTAACGGCGCGCATGCCGGTGTCCGCCAAGCCCGGCACCAAGCTGGACGTGACGGTGTCCTCCGTGGGCGACGCTTCCTCCCTCATGGGCGGGGTGCTGCTGCAAACGGCCCTCAAGGGCGTGGACGGCAAGATATACACCCTGGCTCAGGGCGCGTTGACCGTGGGCGGCTTTTCGGCCTCGGGCAAAGCCGCCAGCACCACAAAGAATATCGCCACCGTGGGTATCATCCCCGGCGGCGGCATTGTGGAGCGGGGCATTCCCTTTGAGTTCAACCAGCAGGACAAGCTCACGCTCAATCTGCGCGTGGGCGATTTCTCTACAGCGCAGCAGATTGCGGAACGCCTCAATGGGGCCATGGGCGGGCGTTATGCCCGTGCTGTGGACGCCACCAGCGTGACCATGGACGTGCCGCCCCAGTACCGCAACAACCTTGTGCCGCTTATGGCCTCGGTGGAAAATCTGGATGTCAGCCCCGACACCTCCGCCAAGGTGGTGGTGGACGAAAAGACAGGCACGGTAGTGCTTGGGCGCGATGTGCGCATTTCCCGCGCTGCCGTAGCCCACGGCAACCTGCAAATCACTGTGCAGGAAAGCGAACAGGTTTCGCAGCCCGGCCCCTTCTCGCAAGGGCAGACAGTGGTAACGCCGCAGACGGAAACCAACGTGCGCGAAGAAAACCGACATCTTATGATGGTGGAAGGCGCGACCCTTCAGGAACTGGTGGACGGCCTCAATGCCATTGGCGCAACCCCCCGCGACCTCATATCCATTTTACGGACAATGCAGGCCTCGGGCTCCTTGCATGCGGATCTGGAGGTAATTTAAATGACCACGCCCATGTCAACCGCTCTCATTCCTCCTGATGCCGGAGCGGGCGAAGTTGCCCGCAAGGAAGTTCAGTCGCGCCTGGCGGGCATTGGCAACCTGGGCGGGAAAAATATTGATCCTGCGCAAAAGGAAAAGAAGCTGCGCGAATCCTGCGAGGGCTTCGAGTCCATCTTTATCCAGAAAATGTGGGAAGAAATGCGCAAAACCCTGCCCAAGTCCACCTTGCTGCACGGCAAGGAAGAACAGTTCTGGCAGGGCATGTACGATCAGGAACTGGCCAAAAAAATGACATCGGCTGGCGGCATTGGTCTGGCCGACATGATGTACGCCCAGCTTTCGCGCAGTCTGACATCCGCAAGCCGCGCCACGGCAACGGATGCTTCCGCCATTCAGCGGCCTTTTACGCCTGCGGCGGCACCCATGCTTCCACCTGCGCCGGATGCGGATAGCCCGCACAACGAGAGCGACAGGGACGCTGCAAAGGACAAGGCTGGAACATCAGGCGCGGCTGCATCCGTGTACGGCGGTGTTGCCCCCATGCAGGACGCCGGACATGCGGAAAACGGATCCGCCGCGGCACGTACGCTTACCGGGGCTCACGCCGTGTCCGAAGGGCAGGATCCAGAAGAAGCAGCGCGTCTCGCCCAGCAGGCCATGCAGGCCTCGGCCCAGCCGGAACGGCACAGGGTGGTGCATTCCACCAATGTTGTCGGCAACATGAATTCCGGCCTCAACCTTGCCCGCAAGGCGCAGTTTGAAGCGGGCAGCAAGCTGGGGCCCAATGCGGTGCGCCCGCCCATGCAGCAGATGTTGGGCCTTGCCCAGCCGCAGAGCAGAGCCGCGCAGGCTGGCGGCCCCGTGAGCAGCCAGGCGGACGGGCAGAATTGGGGTCAGGGCGGTGTGCAGATGGATATGTCCGGCATGAGTATTCCGCCGCTTACGGGAAATGTGCTGGATGCCCAGTCCCTGAATTCCGCTGGAGGCATGCAGTCAGCCATGCAGGCGGCCATGCACCAGCAGGCTATGCAGGGACAGGCCATGCAAGGGCAGAATATGCAGCCAGGCTCAAACGCTCAACCTGGTCAGGTGCAGCCTCCGCAGCCGCAAAAAGTTCGCTATACCACCAATATCCCGCCGTCAGGGCGAGGCGGCAAGCAGGGATTGATCCGTACGCTCAATGTTGACGGCGCAGGCCCCAACAGCAATGCGGGTGCCGGTATTGCCGCCTACCATGCCCAGCAGGCGCAGGGCGCAGGCATGCAGCAACAGGCTCCTGCCCAAGGCGCACAGCCCGCAGCTCAGGTAAGCACCCTGCCCATGGGCCCGGCGGGTCAGCCCGCAGTTCTGGCAGCAAGCCAGCCTGCAAGCCCCGGCGTCCAGGCCCCCAATCAGCCTGTGAACCCCGGTGTTGCCCCGGTGGCTTCGCCCGCATCTGCGCAAGGCGTGACCAGCCCTGTGCCGCTGACGGGCGGGCAGATATTCGTGCGTCAGGGCGGCCAGGGCGGAGTAGCAAAGGGGGCGGCAGCCTCGGGTATTCCGCCGCTGACAGCTACGGACGTGTACGGCAAACCCTAACTACTATTTATTGCTAGATTGCTCCGGCGGGGGCTGAGCTGACGCTGCCGCACGCTTCTGCGGCGCTTGGCAGATCCCCATGATCAATCTCTTGTTCAACCGCTCTGCAAGCCTGCGCCGGAAGTATTTTCAGGCACGAATTTTGCTTTAATTGTGCCGGGGCGGCAGTTTCTGCCTTTTACTGTCGGGCAATATCCTGACTACGGCTGAAATCAATGGCCCTCGGGAGGTTCACATGCACAACGCCATTTACGAATCGCTTTCGCGTCAGGACAAGGCTCTTTGTCTGCTGCGCGACCTTCTTGAAGAAGAATACACGTGCCTTCTCGATCGCGATACTGATGCCGTGGTGTCTCTTGAGTTCTCCATACAGGAGCTGATCCGTCAGCTGGCCGTGGAAAAAACTTCTGTCATCAGAGGTCTGGGCGGCATACGGGCCATGGAATACGCCGCTGCGCTGCCAGACGACATGGGTGTTGCGCTGCGGGAAATCCTGCAACGGATAGATACGACTGAGCAGTCTGTTGCTCGCCAGGCCTCGCGTAATACCAACCTTTCTCTGGCTCTGCTTGATCAGAGCAGCCGCACGCTTCAGGCGCTCACAAGTCAGGCCATGCCGCCAAAGGCGGAAACCTATGGTCGCCGTGGGGGCATGAATGCCCAGCGGCAGACGCAGGCCGCGTTGATCTCCGGGAGGCTGTAGTCATGCTCAGCGGTCTTATGAATGTGGGCAAAACCGCCCTCAACGCCGCGCAAGCCTGGATATCGGTTACTGGCGGCAATATCGCCAATGCCGACACCGAAGGCTACACCCGGCGCTATGTGGATCAGCGCGACGCGGGCACCCTTGTCGCCAAGCCTGGCGGCGAAGGGCTTGGGGTCAATGCGCAGCAGGTATTGCGATATTTCAACTCGTTTCTTGAAAGCTCCTACGTGCGTCAGTCCACCAATTCTGCCCGCTGGGGAGAGCAGGAAAACATCATGGGGACGTTGGAAAGTCTTTTCAACGAATCCAATCGGGCGGGCATAAGCTCTTCCATGAACGCATTTTTTACGGCATGGCAGAAGCTTGCGCAGCGCCCTGGCGACACCGCCTCGCGCGAAGATCTGCTTTCATATGCCGACAACCTTTGCGACATGCTTGGCAATACTTCTGCATCGGTCAAGGCGCTGCAAAGCCAGATGGACGTTTCCATCAATCAGAGTGTTAGCCGCGTCAACGAGCTTGCCAAGAGCATTGCTTCTCTTAACAAGCAGATCAATGCCACGACCGTCGATGGGGTAAGCAATCCCAATGATCTGCTTGACCAGCGCGACCAGCTGGTGCGTGAAATGGCAACCTATGTCGATGTGAAGACCATGGATTCTGGGGGCGGCAATTTTACGGTGGCGCTCACCACCGGGCAGCCTCTGGTGCAGGGTGTCAACACCAATGATTTAGAGATTCGTGAACCGCGCGCGGAAAATCGGCTTTCCGTTGGTTCGCCTTATACTGGCAGTATCCAGTATGACGGCTCCGACAGCCACGAATATACGATAGATATCGTTTCCGGGGGTAATGCTGGCCCTGCGGGTACTGCTGGCAACCCCACGTTCCGCGTTTCGCTGGACGGCGGTAAAACCTGGCTGCGTGATGAGAACGGCAATGAACAGCACTACGAAATAAGCTCCACAGGCGCATCCACCGATCCCGTTCAGGTGAAGAATCTGAAGATATCCTTCGATTCTACCAGTAATTTTACCGTTGGCGACAAGTTCGACATAATACCCAAGACCGGGCTTTACTGGATTGAACCCACGCGCGGCCCGCAAAACGTGACGCCCCAGGTGGGCTTTGACGGAACGGACACCGCCGGTCGTGTGTCTGGCGGCAAGCTGACCACCTACTTCAATATTCGTGATGACAACTGCGGCCGGTATATGGATGAACTGGATGCCACCGCCAAGTCGCTTATCTGGGAAGTGAACCGCATCCACAGCCAGGGTGCTGGCACCTCTCAGTTCGATTTTGCACAGGGGCAACAGGGCGTTTCCAACACAACGGTACCTCTGGGATCGGCTCAGGCCGTGCTGCCGGAGTCCAGCAGGCTCCAGGCCGGCAACGTCAATTTTTATTTTTACAACAAAACTTCGGGCGACTATGTTTCGTCGGGTCAGCTTGACTTCAGCGCCATTACACCCGGAACGCCGAACTTTGATCCCAGCAAGCACTCGCTGAATGATGTTGTTTCCGCCATTAATTCTTCATTCCCCGGCGAGCTTACGGCCACCATCCAGGACGGCAAGCTTGTACTCAACACTGCAGCGGGCAGTAACCTGCAATTCGCGCTGGGCACCGACAGCACGGGCATGATGGCCGCCCTTGGCGTGAATACGTTTTTTACCGGCACCACTGCCAGCAACATAGCCACAAGCAAACAGTTGCACGACAATGAGAACTACATTGCCGCCGGGCAGGTCAACGGCCAGCAGCAGATCAACAAGGGCGATAATGCCACGGCCACAGCTATCGGCAAACTGGCCAGCACCAACGTGACCATTTCAACCGCGTGGAAGACCACCAGTAACCAGACCATCGGTCAGTACTATGCTAGCCTGGTTACGACAGTGGGTGCGGATACCCGCTTTGCCAAAACAAATTCGGAATACCACAAGGCCCTCACCAGCGACCTTTCCGAGCAGGTAAGCTCTGCTTCTGGCGTCAACCTTGACGAAGAAATGGCCAACCTGATCAAATACCAGCACTCCTACACGGCAGCGGCAAAATTGATAACCACCGCCGACCAGATGCTGCAAACCCTCCTTGGGCTTAAGCAATAGGAGCCTGACATGGCTATACGCGTTACGCAAAACACCATGTATGACAAAATGACGAGCCAGATGCAGAAAAGCCTGGCTGCCTACATGGAAAGCAACGAGCAAGGCTCTTCGCAAAAAAAGATCAACAGGCCATCGGATGATCCTGCTGGCACATACCGCGTGCTGGTGACCCGCAACGACATCAGCGCCACCACGCAGTATCAGAGCAATGTGGATACGGCCAAGGGCTGGCTGTCGCTGGCCGACAACGTGCTCGGCACTCAGCTCAGCAACTCTCTGACAAGCCTTAAGGCCCTGGCTGAACAAGCCGCTACCGGTACCTATTCGGCAGAGAACCGCAAACAGATCGCGGATCAGGCCCGGCAGATATTTGGCCAGATGCTCAACCTTTCCAACACCCAGTATGAGGGCAACAGCATTTTTGCCGGTCAGCGCTATGACCGCAACGCCTTTGAGGAAGGCTTGGCCCTGACCAGCGCCGATACCAACTGGGACACGGCCATTCAGGCCGGAGGCTACACGATTCAGGGCGCGTCCAGCAAATCCATGATGATCCAGTTTACCAGCACCGGGACGCTTGATGGCGGGGCGCAGACTTTTCGCTGGTCAAATGATGGCGGCACAACCTGGAGCACTGGCACTACGGCTGGCAGAACACTGACTGCCAACGGTGTAACCGTCACCATGAAGAATGATATGGCAGTTACCGCAGCTGATATAAGCGCCGGGGCAGGATCAAAAAACGGCACGCTGGTGTACATCCGTCCTACGGCCGTCTATCAGGGTGACGACAATGATCCGCCGCCGACAATGACTGTTATGGGCGGGCCCGCCAATCTGACGACATCCGCCTCCGGATCTTTTGGCGGCAACGTGCTGTTGCGTATGGACAACAACGCCAACCTTTCCTTGACGGGCAGCACGGTCAACTATTCGTACAGCACAGACAGCGGATCAACCTGGGTAGCGGCAACGGCCACCACTGATGGTTCAAACAAGCTTCGACTGCTCGTGCCAAGCGGATATGTGGATATGGATGCCACAACGGTAGCTGGCAACACCGTAAACGCCGGCACGCAGATTCTTGTGCACCCTGACCGCGCCGATCTGAACCTTGAAATAATGAAGGGTTCGTATATTTCGGTAAACAACGTCGGCAAGGATATCTTTGGCGGATACTACGAAGGCAAGCCAGCCCTGCCGGGTTCGACAAACCTGTTTGACATGGTGGGAGAATTCGTCAGCTATTGCGAAAATAACAATCAGGAAGGCTGCCAGCAGACGCTCGCAAAAATTGCCACTGTGCAGCAGAATGTGCTCACCCAGACAGCCCGCATTGGCGGGCTTGAAAACCGGGTGTCAACTGCCAGCGATATGCTCAGCTTTCAAAAGCTAGACCAGCAGGAACGATTGAGCTATACTGAAGATATAGACCTGACCGAGTTGCTGACAAAGCTGACCCGGCAACAGTTGACGTATCAGACAGTGCTTCAGTCTTCTTCAAAGATAATGCAGATGAGCCTGGCCAGTTATCTCTGATGCCGAGTAGCGGCGGATTTTGCCGCCCGATGCCGGGCAGACATAAACGCTGCCCGGGAGCGGTTCATGCAACGATATAATTAACGGAAGCACCTATGCTCATATTGACGCGACGCCCAGGAGAAAGCCTATATCTGGGCGAGAATATACGCATAACTATCCTGGGCATGCAGGGTAAACAGGTCAAACTGGGCCTGGAAGTACCCGATGACACCACGATATACCGTGAAGAAGTGTACAAGCGGGTTGTTGAGGAAAACCGGCGCGCCCTTGAAACCAGTAATAACGACCTCATGGTGGCTGCTGAACTATGGCACGAAACAAAGAAATAGAAATCGACACCCGTCTTGGACGCCGTTGTATCGATACGGATAAGGTTGTGCACTTTCCCCGTGGGCTGGCCGGGTTTGAAAACGAACGGGATTTTATCCTGCTTCAGATCCGGCCTGAAGCGCCCTTGCTTATTTTGCAGAGCGTGAATACCCCGGTAGTGGGCCTGCTGGTGGCCGATCCATACAGTTTTTTTGACAAATCCTACGCACCCCAGGTGGGAGATGCCGAAAGGCAATTGCTCCATATCGAGGGCCTTGAGCAGGCAGCCGTGCTGGTGACGGTTTCCATTCCTGCGGGCGCGCCCGAGCAGGCCGCGCTTAATCTCACCGGCCCCATTGTCATCAACTACGAGGCCCGCGTGGGTTTGCAGGTGCCGCAGTGCGGCGAAGGATTGCAGCAGGTGAACCTGCACTCGCTCAAACCTGTGGAAGAAGCACAGGATGCAGAAACTACGCCTGCTGATGGTGCCAACCCTCAGGAATGTTGCTGCGCCAAGGCCACACCCACGGAATAACGCGTTCTTTTTTATGCCACGTTGACCCGGCTGTTGTGAAACAGCCGGGTTTTTTTGTGGAACTCGGCTGGGCGCGCTGGTGCTTTGTTCACAGGTTTTGCCTGCTGCCATGCGAAATAAATTGTAACATTTTGTATTTAAAGAGTTTGGTGTTGCACTGCTGCGCTGAAATTGTTAGTGGAAAAAACAGCGGTGGTGAAATTAATAACTTGCATGCTGTTAGACAAGGTGCTAGATTGAGCGCACAAACAGTCTAGGAAATACCCAGTTTGTTTTGAAAACGTTAATTGATCGGCCTCATAACAGGCTGTAAAAATTACAGATGGCAACCCTCGGCAAAATCCGCAGACCCCTTCTGCGAACCCGTACCCCTTAACGGAACAATTTTGCCTGCCTCTGCGTCCGTGCCGTTTTCTCCTCGCCTGGCGGAGCGGTAAACAGGACAATGTTGGCCCGGCGGCATACCACAGATGCCGCCGGGCCAAAATATTTTCTTTTCGCAAAAAACAAGGTTATCCCCTTCTCCCCAAAAGCCCCAGCCTTGCATGAGCGTGCGGGGCAGCCCTGACTGTTGTGTGTTGTGCAAACATCGGTCGCAGGTATTTGCTATTTTGCGTTGCAGAAGGTACTTGCCAGATGTACGGTGACTGCCGGAATATTGGTATTAAACGAAGTGTTCAAAATCGCACTGCGGTGCATTCCGCTGCGCGACCACTACAGGGATAGTACACTGATGATCAAGACGTTCGCGCTTTTTGTGGCAACGGCTCTGGCGGAGATAACGGGGTGCTACCTTCCCTGGTTGTGGCTGCGCAAAGGCGGTTCTGCCTGGCTGCTGGTGCCCGCCTGCCTGAGCCTTGCGGTGTTTGCATGGTTGCTGACCCTGCACCCCGCAGCCAGTGGCAGAGTATACGCCGCCTATGGCTGCGTATATGTGGTTACAGCCCTTTTGTGGCTGCGCATGGTAGACGGTGTACCGCTGGCCAGCACAGATATCTTGGGCGGTGCGGTGGCTCTGGTGGGTATGGGCATTATTGTTTCCGGCTGGGGAACCGCTGCTTAGAGGATCGGGCTAGCCGCCACAAATGCAAAAAGCCGGGTGTAAAACCCGGCTTTTTGCATTTGTGGCGGCAGTTTTGTTTTGGAAGCATGGAGGCACCTTCCAACCAGGAAGATGCCCCCATGTGTCCGCATGCACGCCTACATGCTTTCTCCTGTCCTGATGCGGTAATTTTCAGCAACATCAAGAACAAAAACCACGCCATCACCTTCTTTGCCAGTGCGGGCTCCGGTCATAATGGCTTCAATTGCCGTTTTTACTGTTTCATCAGGAACAGCAAGCTCCAGTCGAATTTTTTTGAGCAAATTTACCTCGGTAGCAATGCCTCGGTACATCTCTACATAACCTTTCTGCCGCCCTGCACCAAGAATGTTGGTGATGGACATGGCGTAGATATTACGTTGATACAGCTCCTGTTTTACCTGCTGGAGGCTTTCAGGGCGGGTATATGCGATAATCAGCTTCATGATAGGTATCCTCCGCTTGCGGGCTTGCTAGAGCTATTCGTTGGAAAAAATCTGGAAGCCGCTATAGGCGTCGGCCTTATGTTCGGTGATATCAAGTCCTTTCATCTCTTCTTCGGGGCTGACGCGCATACCGAAGACAACCGAAATGAGCTTGAACATGATGAATCCCATGCCAAAAGCCCAGGCGAAGAATACCGCGACGCCAAGGGCCTGCACCAGGAGCACGCTCACGTCACCGCCATAAAGCAGGCCCGTTGTTGTGCCGTAGCCGGGCGCGGCAAACAAACCGACCATGAGCGTGCCGAACGCACCGCACACACCGTGTACGGACACAGCGCCGACAGGATCGTCAATCTTGAGCTTCTGGTCGATAAACAGCACAGAGCAAACCACGAGGATGCCAGCCAGAAAGCCTATGATAAGCGAACCAACGGGGGACACCTCAAAGCAGCCTGCCGTGATGGCCACAAGTCCGCCAAGGCAGCCGTTAAGCGTCATGGAAGGATCAGGCTTGCCTGTTTTGGCCCAGATGGTAAACATGGCGCCCAGTGTGCCGGTGCAGGCCGCAAGGCAGGTATTTACCGCGATATAGCCAATGGTGCCGTCAGCAATAGTGGTGGAGCCGCAGTTGAAACCAAACCAAGCGAACCACAAAATGAACACGCCCGTGGCTGCCATCGGCAGGTTGTGGCCGGGTATGGCGCGGGCCACTCCATTTTTGTCGTACTTACCAAGGCGCGGGCCAACCACGATGGCTCCGGCAAGGGCGATCCAGCCGCCCACAGAGTGAACAACAGAAGAACCTGCAAAATCAATAAAACCCATATTGCCCAGCCAGCCCCCGGCATTGCCGCTCAACAGGGAATTCCAGGCCCAGTGCCCGCTGATGGGATAGATAACCGCCGATACAAGGGCGCTGCACAACAGATACGAGCTGAATTTTGTGCGTTCCGCAATGGAACCGGATACAATTGTGGCAGAAGTGGCGCAAAACATGGCCTGAAAGAACCAGAATGTCAGATTCCACATGCCGTCAGGGGTTGATGCATCGCCACTGCCAAGAAAAAACAGAGAACTGCCGATCAGGCCGCCGCTGGAGCTGCCAAACATGAGCCCAAAACCTACCGCAAAAAACAGCGGCGCCCCCATGGCAAAGTCCAGCACATTCTTCATAATGATGTTGCCAGCATTCTTGGCTCTGGTGAGTCCGCATTCGACCAGCGCAAAGCCAGCCTGCATGAACATGACCAGAATGCCCCCCAGCAGTGTCCACAGGGTATTTCCATACGCCTGAGGCATGTACTCGACCGCTGCTTCCTCAGCTGCATGCGCCGATTCCGGCAGCATGAAGCACAGTCCGGCCATGCTGCAAAGCGCCAATAGCCGCCCAATGTCGCGCGAACCCTTCATAGCAATCCTCCCGAAGAAATAAGTATGGCTTGTTTGCATAAGAAGATTGCAGGGAGCGTGCCAGGGAATTTTAATAAAAATATGTTTAATTTCAGCTAGTTATTTTTTAATTGAAACTCTATTGGTACAAAAATGTATCATGCGGAAGTTTTCAGGTTAAATATGTATCAATGTTTGTGTGTTTGACTTGTACTCATAGGTGCCTGACAGGCTCCCGTCAGCAAAAAAAAGCAACTGGAAGCCTTATTGGTGCCTCCATGGCTGAAAACGCAAAAAGCCGGGTGTTAAACCCGGCTTTTTTACGCTCATGCTACTGAGTGGAACGTTTAGTCGATGCCCATGGCCTTGCTGATTTTTTTTGCGGCCTTTTTGACCTTTTCCAGCGGGCTTTTTTCCGCCGCTGCCTCAAATTCGCGCAGCAGTTCTTCCTGCTTGGCAGAAAGGCGGGTGGGCGTAAGCACTTTCACCTCTACCAGCAGATCGCCGCGCGAGCGGCGTCCGGGGTAGGGCATGCCCTCTCCGGAAACGCGCAGCAGGGTGCCGCTCTGAATACCCTTGGGGATTTCCAGCGGCAGATTGCCGTCAAGGCCGGGAACTTCCGCCCGATGGCCCAGGGCCGCCTGCACAAAGCTGATCTCGAGGGCGTAAATAAGGTCTTGTCCCTGACGCTGCCAGCGCTTGTCCTGCTCAACGGTGAGCACAACATAGAGATCACCAGCCGGGCCGCCGTGGACACCGGGTTCACCTTCGCCGCGAACGCGCAGGCGGGTGCCGCTGTCCACACCGGCAGGCACACGCACCACAAGTTCGCGGGTGTCTGTGGTGATGCCCTCGCCCTTGCACTTGGGGCAGGGTTTGGTGATGACGCGTCCCGTACCCTGACAGGAGGGGCAGGGCATGGATATCTGGAAAAATCCTTGCGAGCGGCGCACCTGACCGCTGCCGCCGCACTGGCGGCATGTTTCCGCCTTGCTGCCGGGGGCCGCGCCGCTGCCATTGCATTCGGAGCAGGTAACGTGCTTGGGCAGGGAGATGCTGATTTCGTCGCCCTTGGCGGCCTGGGCAAAGGAGATGGTCAGGTTGTAGCGCAAATCAGCCCCGGCCATGGGCCTGGGGCCGCGCGCAGCGGTAGAAAAGCCAAAAAGATCGCCGAAGATATCGCTGAAATGCGCAAAAATATCATCGTTGCTGCCAAAACCACCCGTGCCGCCCTGAACGCCAGCGCGCCCAAAACGATCATAGCGCGCGCGTTTTTCAGGGTCGCGCAGCACGTCATACGCTTCGGCGGCTTCCTTGAACTTTTGTTCGGCCTCGGCATTGTCGGGGTTGTGGTCCGGGTGATACTTCAAGGCCAGCTTACGGTAGGCCCGTTTTATTTCGTCATCTTCGGCGCTGCGGCTTACGCCCAGCACTTCGTAGTAATCGAGCTCCATCGTAGTTCCGGTCACTGTGCGGCTTGTGCGCCTGTGCTAAAGGTTGTACATAAACGCGGCGGCTCCCCTGGGGAAGCCGCCGCGCGGACAATTTGTCCCCAAAGGGCTATTCCTCTGCGGCGGCCGCGTTATGGCCGGGCAGGGGGTTGTAAAGGCTGTCGTCATCAGGCAGAACCTTTCCAGCGGCAATTTCGCGCAGGGCGGTTACGGCCTCTTTGTTGCGAGATTCTACCAGCGGTTCATAGCCTTCGCGGTACTGATGCACACGCTTGATAGCCATCTGCACCAGCAGAAAACGGTTGTCCACGCGCTGCTGACAATCTTCCACGGTAATTCGGGCCATGCTGCCTCCGTAAGTGCGCGGCTGAAACGCCGCATTCCGGGCCGCCACGGGCACCCCGGTTGATAAATAATACCGCCCGACCATTTGTAAAGGCCGGGCGTGTGCAAACGCCTTGGCGCAGGATTCCCCTGCTGAAATAAGAATTGATATATGTCGTCCGCTGTGCTGTCAATAGGGCTGCTGAAGCGGCAGCCAGAGCGGAACAACAGACATACAGAAATTTGACGGGTTTGTCGGCAACACGTTTACGGGAAAATTATGAGCAGAGAAAAAAGATCATTCGCGCAGGAAACCTGTGTTAAAAGCGCGGGCAAGGCCATGCAGAAAACAGGCATGCTGTGGCCTGGATGCAGGGTGGCTGTTGCCGTTTCTGGCGGCGTGGACAGCTTTGTGCTGCTGCAAAGCCTTAAAATTCGTCAAGGAATCGTACCTTTTCACTTTGAAATCATGGCTATCCACCTCAACCCCGGCTTTGACGAGCAGAGCCACGCGGCTCTTTTGCCCTGGCTGGCCAAGCGGGGCATACCCGGCCACATTGAAATGACAACCTACGGCCCGGACGCGCATTCAGAAAAAAATCTGCGCAGGTCGGCCTGTTTCCGCTGCTCGTGGCTGCGGCGCAAGCGCCTGTTTGAGCTGTGCGCCCAGTATGGCGTGACCCACCTCGCGCTTGGGCACAATGCGGACGACCTGGTGCAGACGTTCTTCATGAATCTGAGCCGCAATGGGCGCGTGGACGGCATGAGCATGAATGAGTCCTTTTTTGGAGGCGGGCTGCAATTGATACGCCCGCTGCTGCTTGTGGAGAAAAAGTTTATCCTCAAGGCCGCCAAGCAGTGGGAGCTGCCCATCTGGGCCAATGCCTGCCCCTCGGCGGGTAATACCGCCCGCAGCTCAATGGGGGAAACGCTGGAACACCTGTATAGGGTATCCAAAGATTCGCGCCGGTGCATTTTTAATGGTCTGACCCGCTGGCAGCTCGAAAAGAACAGTGCGGCTGAGGCCTTGGGCGATGAGCAGTCCCTGCCGGACGCGGACGAGCGTGACGGCGTTGCGGATTGACACGGGCCGTATCCCGGCTCTAGAGTGTTAGCCCAATGCTGTTCGGCAAATATCACATAGTCATCTTCACTGAAGGTCGTAGCGGCAGCCGCAACCTGCGTATGCGCGGCTGGTTTGGCTTTATTGCCTGCGTGCTGGTGCTGGCCCTTGTGGCCTGCAATGTCTGGCTGCTGCGCAGTTGGCTTGAAACCCGGCATCTGGGCGACGACCTGCGAAATGCAGACAAAACCATTGAAGAACAGCGCCGCCAGCTTGTGAATCTGGTTGAGCGCATCTCAGTTGTGGGGCGTGATCTGGAGCGGGTGCAGAGCTTTGACTCCAAGCTGCGCATCATGATGAATATGGAGAAAGATCCCACGGAGGCCGGTTCCATCGGCGACAGGCCGGGGGATTTTTCGCGTACATATCTGCCCTTGCACCGACAGGAACTTGCCGCCCGCAAGATGCTCGAGTTCCTTACCCGACTCTCTGAATCCGTGCGGCTTGAAGAAGTGCGCCAGCAGGACTTGCTGCTGGCCCTGCGTGAAAACCGCGATGCCCTTTCTTCCATGCCGACCATCTGGCCTGTGGTGGGTTTTGTTTCTTCCAGTTTTGGCTGGCGCTCGGCACCCTTTGGCGGGCGGGGGCAGTTCCACAAGGGCCTGGACATCACCAACCGCATAGGCACGCCCATCATGGCTCCAGCTCAGGGTATGGTGACGCTCTCGGGGCGCGATGGCGCGTATGGCTTCAGTGTTGAAATCAACCATGGCAGCGGTATTGTCACCAAATACGGGCACATGCAGCGTTGCGCCGTGCAGGAAGGGCAGTGGGTCAAGCGCGGCGAAATCGTGGGCTATGTGGGCATGAGTGGCCGCACCACCGGGCCGCACCTGCACTACGAAGTGCGCCTTAACGGTGTGCCGGTTGACCCCATGCGCTATATTCTGGAGTAGGCCCGACCATTTCCGATTGTTCGTTTTTGCAGCATCGTTTCGGCGCGCACATCCATAAACGGTTTGCGTTGGCGGGCGCAAGCAATGGGGAAAATGCGGCACCATGCGCAAGCAGCACAAAATTTCTGGCAGGCCTTCTAGCTTCGCGCACCACATGCCCCGGCGTGCTGGCGTGCGCGGCGTTTTTTGCCGTAATCTGTCTGAAATTTTCGCGGCATTTTTGCGGCTGCCGATGTTGACTGTCGGCATGTTTGCAGTCATGGGCGCGGGCATGACCTGACGTGCGGACTCTGTGGGGCAGGTTGTCTCGCTACGTGCCGCTGGTCGGGCTTTCCGCTGATTCCCCCTCTCCCGATCAATTAAGCTCAGGCGCTCCCCCTCACAATCCAGGTTTCGCATCCAGAATGCGGAACCGTTTTTTATTTTTGAGCGTTTGATGGCGCGCTTTGCGCTTTTGCGAGATCACTATTCTTTGTGGAGAGGCATATGGAAACTACCGGAAAAGGACGGCGTGATTTTCTCAAATCGCTGGCGCTGGGGGCAGCGGGCGCTGCCATGCTGACGCCGCAAACCGCCAATGCGGCGGAGGGCGGCACCGTGCAGGTGTGGTCGTGCGGCGGGCTTGCCGAGGCCATGATGCCTGCGCATGAGGCCTATCAGCAGCAATCGGGCGTCAAGATTATCTACACCGGGGCCTTTGCCGCGGCCTTGGGCAAATCCCTGCTGACTGGCGGCGGGCAGACGGAGGTCTTTGCCGGGCGTGTCCTGGCTCTGGCCCAGAATCTGCGCAAGGCTGGCAAGATGCTCAATTTTAGGCCTTTGTGTTTTACCAGCTACGTCATTGCAGTCCCCAAGGGCAATCCCGCAAAAATCAACGATATTGAAGACCTGACCCGTCCCGGCGTGCGGGTTTCCATGGCGCGGGATGCCTCTGCCCCCGGCGGGCAGGCGGTTATGGGCATTCTCAAGGCTGCGGACATAACCCCCAAGGTGCTTGCCAACGTGCCCGAACAGGGCAGCTGTGTGCAGCGTTCTGTGGAAAGCGTTGCCGATGGCAAGGCTGATGCCATGATTGTGGAGCGGCGCATCACCCGCATGGCGCGTTTTGCCGATCGGCTGGATCTGGTGGAAATTCCCGAACGGTTTTTCCCCGCCGGGCCGTTGACCTTTACCGTGGGCATGATGGCAAACGCGACTGATCCGGCAAAGGCCTCAGCCTATATGGACTGGATTACCAGTGCGCAGGGGCAGGCTTTTTTTGAAACTGCGGGCTTCATCCCTGCCATTTCGCCCAAGGGCATGGAACTTGTGGAAAAGCTGGGGGTAAAGGATGTTGCATGAAATTGTCGCCCGCCCCTGCCTGCGCTTGAGGGCGCTCCAGTGGTGTAACCGCGCGGTACTGTTTGCCTCCACGCTGTTTTTGGGCGAGTGGGCCTTGTTTGGCGTGTTTCGCTGCCCCTTTGTTGTGCCCTTTGTGAGTTGCCAGAATTGCCCGGTCATTACCTGTCCCGGTCAGGCCGCACGCATGTTCTGGGGATTCTGGGGCATATGGCTGGCGGTGGCGGTCCTGTTTGGCAAGGCTTTTTGCGGCTGGCTGTGCCCTGGGCAGCTTGTGAGCCGGGCGCTTGCGCTCAATCCTTTTCGTTTTGGCCCCAACCCTGCGGGCGTGGCGAATTTTCGCTGGGCGCGATATCTGGTGCTGGCGGCGGGGCTGACAGCCTGGTTTGTTCTGGGGCAGCCGCGCGTGGACGTGCCCATCCGTGTGGGGGAATTTTGGCCTTCTGCATGGCTTACGTGGAAGCATGCTTTCCCCATGTGGGATTTGCGTCTGCTTGTCACCTTGGGCGGGCTGGCGTTGGGGCTGGTTGTGCTGATGTGCTGGTGCCGGTTTGTCTGCCCTTTTGGCGCGGCGCTGGAGGTTGCGCGCAAGTTTGCTCCGTTCCGTTTTTATAGAACGGAGCAGTGCAATGATTGCGACAAGTGCAGGCGGGTTTGCGTTATGCGGACGAGGCCGGGCGAGGAGAATTGCACCAATTGCGGCGATTGCGCGGGGAGTTGCCCCACGGATTGCATCCGTTTTGGTGTGAAGGGCCGAAAGTAGAGAAGAATTTTTGATTGGGGTTTGGGTGAGCCTGTCAAGCGTATTTACGCAAACCCGACTTTTTTGGCCTGACTGCGTTAAAATCCTGTTTTTGATGCTCACGTACATGAGTACGCTGCGCTCAAAAACAGGATTTTTCCTTGTCAGTCCAGAAAAATGCGCATTTTGCAAATTCACTCAACACCAGCCATCGCCTCCGCGTTCGCTCCGGCGAGTTTAAGGAAGGCGACTCCACGACCTGCTTCTGATGGAGGACATACTTCCCTGACTCGCAATGTCAAGGTCTGGTCATGGCTAAGCGGTAGTTGGCACAGTTATAAGTAACTTGGTGATATGGAGCATGTTTTCGCTTGATATCATGATTAGTTCTGGTTTTGTGGTGACTGAAAACCCAGAAGCTACGGGAAAAGAGTACGAAGCTATTCCCGAAACGAGCAGCTAAACCAATGGTAGTTGGCTGAAATGGATTCACATTCAAAGTGAAAGCGGACTCTGGCATTAACGCGGCGCGGAGGGAGATCACCTGAGCGAGCGCAGCGAGGGAAGGAAGCTCCCGCAGCTATAGCCGCGTTGCCCTCGCCACGCCAAGGAGTTGGGAAAACCCTTCTTAGGGGTGCTTCGGGGGGGATGCAAGGGGGGCCGAGAAGGGGGCGTAGCCCCATAACCGGCCCCGCCTTGCCGCGCGCCGCGTAGGCGTCCCAACTTCGCCGGAGGGCGAAACGCCGTGCCCGCAGGGCAGAAGAAACCAATCACTTTCGTTGTGCAGGCCAAATCGCACCGCGCGCCGCACTCAAAACCAACAAAAAGGGAGCAAGCCTCTCGGCCTGCCCCCTGCTTTATTCAGAAAGAAACTGCAACCCAAATCTACAACTTCGCCGTTCCAACCCCCGGCAATACCTGCTCCAGGGCATGCCCAAGAGAAAGCAACTCGCCCTCGGCAAAGGCCTTGCCAAACAGCTGCATGCCCACGGGCAACCCGCTCTCGGCGCCAACACCCACGGGCATGGAAAGCCCCGGCAAACCCGCCAGATTGAGCGAAAGAGTGTAGGCATCCATGAGGTACATCTGGAGCGGATCGGCGGTCAGACTGCCCACATTCCACGCAGGAACGGGCGAAACCGGAGCCCACAGGGCGTCGCATTTATCAAGGGCTGCGAGGTATTCATCGCGGATGAGGCGGCGCACCTGCGCGGCCTTGCGGTAATACGCATCGTAATAGCCGGAGGAAAGCACATAGGCTCCCAGCATGATGCGGCGCTTGACTTCCTGCCCGAAGCCCTCGGTGCGCGAGCGCACGTACAGGTCTTCAAGATTCTTTATATCCGCAGCGCGGCGGCCATAGCGAACGCCGTCAAAGCGGGCCAGGTTGGAACTGGCCTCGGCCATGGCGATGATATAGTAGGTGGCGATGGCCGCATCGGTATGCGGCAGGCTCACTTCCACCAGTTCCGCACCCTGGGCCTGAGCAATGCTCATGGCGTTCTGGCATACGGCGCGCACTTCAGGGGCCAGACCTTCACCAAAAAATTCCTTGGGTATGCCCAGCCGTGTGCCCTTGAGGGGCTTGCTGTTCAGTGCGGCCACATAGTCGTCCACCGGGCGCGGGGCGCAGGTGCCGTCACGCTGGTCATGCCCTGCGATAACGCCGAGCACGCGGGCGCAGTCTTCCACGCTGCGGGTCAGCGGGCCAACCTGATCCAGTGACGAGCCGTAGGCGATGACGCCGTAGCGCGACACGCGGCCGTAGGTGGGCTTGAGGCCCACGCAGCCGCACAGGGAGGCGGGCTGACGGATGGAGCCGCCGGTATCCGTACCCAGAGAAGCAAAGCATTGCCCGGCAGTGACGGAAGCGGCCGAGCCGCCGCTGGAGCCGCCGGGAACGCGGTTTACATCGCGCGGGTTGCGGGTGGTCTGGTAGGAGGAGTTTTCCGTGGTGGAACCCATGGCGAACTCGTCCATGTTGTTCTTGCCCAGAATAACGGCCCCGGCCTCGCGCAGTTGCTGCACGGCAAAGGCGTCATAAAAGGGAGTGTAATTTTCGAGAATGCGCGAACCGGCAGTTGTGCGCAGCCCCTTGGTGGAGAGGGCGTCCTTGACCGTTACCGGCACACCCCACAGGGGCTTGGCCGGATTGGGGCCTTCCTTGTCCAGGGCGGCGGCAGCGGCAAGCGCCCCTTCCCTGTCCACGGTCAGCATGGCCGCTATGCGCGGTTCTGTGGCGTCCATGCGCGCAAGGCAGGCCGTAACGGCGTCAACTGCGCTCAGTTCCTTTTTTTGCAGGGCCTGAGCCGCTTGTGTGAGCGAGAGGGAACAAATTTCGGTCATGGCGTTCTCAAATATGTTCTGCACTGCGGTTTGCGCAATGCTGTGCGTTTGTGTGCGGGGGCTCCGGCGCGGGTGACTGCGCCGGGCTGTTGCACTGGCCGGGTCAGAGCACTAGTACTCTGAAACTGCTCTATACGATGCGGGGCACGATGAAATATTCGCCATCGGCCTCGGGCGCGTTGGCGAGCACGTCGCTGCGTTCACGCCGCCGGGCCGACACGTCGTCCCGCAGGGGGCCAGGATGCTGGGCCGGGCTGTACAGCGGCTCCACATCCTTGGTGTCCACGCGCGCGAGCACGTCCATATAGGCCAGAATATCGCCCATCTGGCGGGCAAACAGGGTCTGTTCTTCCTCGCTGACGCTCAACCGGGAAAGTGTAGCCATGTGGGCCACTTCTTCCAGACTGATGGTTTTGTTGTCTGCCATGTGTAGTCCTTTAAAGGCAATGCCTGCGGGCGCGATCAGCGCGCAGCGGGCAGGCTGAGTTTATACGAGGGGCGCGGCGTGTTGCTCATGATAGGCGCGGACGGCGGCGTCTGACCAGTCTGTACTGCCGGGGCGGCTTCTGCGCCTGCGGCAGGAGCCGCAAGGGGTGCGCCGGTGGCGTCCACGGGCGGCAGGCCCTGCATGCGCAGAGCCGCCTGCTGCAATACGCGAGCGCGGGTTTGCTGGAAGGTTTCCACATCCACGGGTGTCATGCCAGTGGGCGAAACGCCGAACAAGAAGAGCTTTTGGTGGGCAACGCCCGCGTTGTCCCACGAAATGGGGGCCATGCCCCAGATCATCTTGGAGGCGCGCTGCGCGCGGGCCGTAACCTGCGGCGTTGTCAGGCGCGAATCAAGCCCCATGGACACGGCAAAGCGCACAAAGTCGTAGCCCAAGGCGTTCCAGAAGTCCGTGCCGGGTGCCTGAAGGGTACGGGGGGCCTGCGGCTGGTTCCATGCACCGGGAAAGACCGCCAGAGCGAACTTGTCGGCATTGGCAACCGTTTTGCCGGAGAGGCTTTGCTCCCAAAGCGTGGTTCCCAGAAGCACCAGCCGGTCCTCGCCGTTATAGAGCAGGCTTGTGGTCAGCATTTCCATGCTCTTCCACGAATCCGGCAGGAACAGGGCTTCAAAGGAGGTCTGTGGCACAGGGGTTTTGCTGCCCTGCGGCGTCTGGGCATTGATGAGCGGAGCCACTGCATTGCTCCACGAGGTGGAGTCGGCAGGGTTATACGAGGCCTTTTGCAGCAGCATGTTGTGGCTGGCAAGGCTCTGTTCCATGAGGCCGGTCATACGCACACCGTAGGCATCGGTTGGATAGAAGGCTCCGTAGGTGCGGATGTTCAGGCCAGTGCTGGCAAAGTTGATGAGCGTGTCGATCTGGTCTTGCGGGCTGGGGAAAAAGCGCCATGCGCGCGCTCCTTCATCGCCCTGCTCAAGCGAAGGCACAAAGGTGAAGAAGGCTCTTTTTTCGAGCTGACCGTGCCCGCGGGCCTGAGCGTAGTTGCGCGCCTGCAGGGGGCCGCCCACAACAGCGCAGGCCGGGGGCAGAGCGTCCAGGCGCTGCAACCAGTCGGCGGCTTCGGTATTGACCGTTTCAAGGCGCATCTTGACGCCGCTGGCGGCAAGCTCGCTCTGGGCCATCTGCGCGCCGTGGCGCACCTTGCTCGCAATGGGGGCATACGTGCCGGAAGACGGCAGGGCCAGCACCACGCAGGGGCCGGTAACGGCCGCGGGGGCAACCGGTTGGGGTTTGGGCTGGGGCGCTCTTTGACCAAGGCCAAAGGGCATCTGACACGCGGCAAGACAGCCAAGAAGCGCCAGCAGCGAAACGTTGCGGGCCAGCGCGGCGAAAGAGCGGCAAAAATTCATGACGGTATCCTGGTTGTAGTACCGGCAGGCCCATCGTACGCGGGCCGCAAAAAAAGGTCTGGTTCAGGGAACCAGACCTTTTTAGTACAGGGTAGGCGTGGTTGCAAGTTCGGGGCGTGTGCCGCCGAGCTGCCCTTGCCCTTATTTCTTCACTTCAGTGTAGTCTGCGTCCACAACATCCTCGCCAGCATTGCCATGCTGCTGGCCTGCGCCTGCGGCTCCGGCCTCTGCGCCGGGCTGGCCGCCAGTCTGCTGGGCCTGCTGCTGATAGAGCTGTTCGGCAAGCTTGTGCGAGGTCTTGGCGAGGTCGTCGGTGGCAGCCTTGATGGCTGCGGCGTCTTCGCCTTCCATAAGCTTGCGCAGGGCGGCGATTTTGCCGTCAATATCGCTCTTGAGCGCGGCATCGGCCTTGTCGCCAAGATCGGTCAGGGATTTCTCCGTGCCATAGATCAGGCTGTCGGCGTGGTTGCGCGCTTCAATCAGTTCCTGCTTCTTCTTGTCGTCCGTGGCGTGGGTTTCAGCCTCGCGCACCAGACGCTGGATGTCGTCTTCCGACAGGCCGGAAGAAGCCGTGATCTTGATGGACTGTTCCTTGCCAGTGCCCATATCCTTGGCGGACACGTTCACGATGCCGTTGGCGTCGATGTCAAAAGACACCTCGATCTGCGGCACGCCACGGGGCGCCGGGGGAATGCCAGCCAGGTCAAAACGGGCCAGGGTCATGTTGTCGGGCGCCATGGGGCGCTCGCCCTGAAGCACGTGGATGGACACCGAGGGCTGGTTGTCGGACGCCGTGGTGAACACCTGGCTTTTACGCGTCGGGATGGTGGTGTTGCGGTCGATCAGCTTGGTGAACACGCCGCCCATGGTTTCAATACCAAGGGAAAGCGGGGTCACGTCGAGCAGCAGCACGTCCTTGACGTCGCCGGTGAGGATGCCGCCCTGAATGGCAGCGCCCATGGCCACAACTTCGTCCGGGTTCACGGAGCGGTTGGGTTCCTTGCCAAAGAACTTGCCCACCACGCTCTGCACCAGAGGCATACGGGTCATGCCGCCCACAAGAATGACTTCGTCAATCTGCGAGGCGCTCATGCCAGCATCGGCCAGGGCCTTTTTGCAGGGCTCAATGGTGCGGTCAACAAGGTCGCTGACCAGCGATTCAAGCTTGGCGCGGCCAATCTTGATGAGCATGTGCTTGGGGCCGTTCTGGTCGGCAGTGATAAAGGGCAGATTGACCTCGGCCTCCATGGAGGTGGAAAGGTCTTTCTTGGCCTTTTCAGCGGCTTCTTTCAGGCGCTGGAGGGCCATGCTGTCCTTGGCAAGGTCAATGCCGTTTTCGCGCTTGAACTCTTCCACCAGGAAGTTGATGACGCGCTGGTCAAAGTCTTCGCCGCCGAGGAAGGTGTCGCCATTGGTGGCGCGCACTTCCACGACGTTGTCGCCAACTTCAAGGATGGAAATATCAAAGGTGCCGCCGCCGAGGTCGAACACGGCGATCTTTTCGTTGGCCTTTTTGTCAGCTCCGTACGCCAGCGAGGCCGCAGTGGGCTCGTTGATGATACGCTTGACGTCAAGACCGGCGATGCGCCCTGCGTCCTTGGTGGCCTGGCGCTGGGCATCGTTAAAGTAGGCGGGCACGGTGATGACCGCTTCTGTAACGGTTTCGCCAAGGTAGGCTTCCGCATCGGCCTTCAGTTTGGCCAGAATCATGGCCGAAACTTCAGGCGCGCTGTAGGTGCGACCATCAACTTCCACGCCTGCATCTTCATTGGCGGCCTTGACGATGGCGTAGGGCGAATGCTCTTTCCAGCGGCCAACTTCGGGGCTTTCAAATTTACGGCCCATGAGGCGCTTGATGGCGAAAACCGTGCGCTTGGGGTTGGTAACAGCCTGGCGCTTGGCAATATCGCCCACCAGACGTTCCTTATCTGTAAAGGCGACCACGGAAGGAGTGGTACGGCCACCTTCGGGATTGGTGATGCACTTGGGGTCCTTGCCCTCCATGACGTAGACGCAGGAGTTAGTGGTACCCAGGTCGATGCCTATGATCTTGGACATATCTGAATCCTCCTCAGGAAAACTTCTCTGTACGCTTCGCGCTACCACCTCCGAGGGGCCTCAGGGAGTGCGCAAACGGCGGCGAGCGCGGGAAAATCAGCGCCATTGGTTGGGCGCGAACAATATGTAAGTCCTTCTCCGGTATCGTCTAGTCTTGTTGTGGAAAAAAAACAAAAAATTCCTTTTGTGCCCTGCGCCCTCATTGACGGGAGGGTTAAAAGAGCTATGGCGTTTTTTTTCACATACCCTTTCTCTGGTATGTCAAATAACATCAGGAGGAGACCTATGGAATTTGGCAGAAGAACACTATTGACAGGGCTGGGCGGGCTTGTGCTTGCGGGCGGGATGACGTCTGTCGTCGGCAACAGCCTTGCTGCGGGGCAGACGCAGCCGGGTGGCCGTTTTGAGCAGGTCGGTGGAGATCATGGCTGGAAACCGCACAAGCTTGATCCCAAGGAGTGCGCAGAAGTGGCCTACCTTGGCTACTGGCACAAAGACTACGGCTGTGGTTATGGCGCGTTTTATGCCATCATTGGCCTAATGGCAGAAAAATACGGCGCGCCGTACAACCAGTTTCCCTTTGCAATGCTCGAGGCCAACAAGGGCGGCATTTCGGATTGGGGCACAATTTGCGGGGCTCTTTATGGCGGCGTATCAACCTTTTCCCTGTTCTGGGGCAGAAAGGAAGTGCGGCCGATGGCCAATGATCTGTTCCGCTGGTACGAAACCGCAAAGCTCCCCGTGTTTGATCCCGGTGAAAAGGCACTGGGTTTCAAGGGGAGCCTGCCGCAGAGTGAATCGGATTCGGTTCTGTGTCACATCTCTGTTTCCAAGTGGTGTTACGTCAATAAAATTGAAGCCGAAAGCAAGCAACGCAGCGAGCGTTGCGGCAGGCTGACGGCTGATGTGGCTGCAAAAACTGCAGAAATTCTCAACGCCAAAATTGATGCTGGCAAAGATTACAAAGGGATATTCCCTTTGCAGAAGTCAGTGTCATATTGCGGCGAATGTCATCAAACCAAGGGAAATGAGGCCAACTGGGCCAAGGGAACCATGGATTGCACCCCCTGCCATAGCGGCGCAAAGGGAACAATGAACAAGTTCAAGGATCATCCCTAGCCTTTTTGTCTAACACCTGACAGCTGTGCCTGATAACCTTGCGGGGCAGGCATCAAGCATAAAATGAAACAGCGCCGAAACCTGGGTTTCGGCGCTGTTTGTTGCTTGTGCCGCCATGAGGCAGCGCATCCTTATATATTGGGTTTACTCTGGCTGGCGTCGCTTTTGCGGATGTCGTCAAGGATGCCAGTCACAATGTTGACCTGAGCGGCAAGGTCGCGTACCTGACCGGCGGCGGCATTGGTGGCCTCTGCAATGCGGGCGCTCAGCGTGTTGACCTCGGCAATATTGCGGTTGATTTCTTCCGAAGCTGCCGACTGCTGGGTGGCTGCCGCGGCAATGGCGGAAACCCGGCTGCTGGAATCGCCAGCAAGATTTGAGATAAGGTCAAGCGAGTGCCCCGATTCCTGCGCCATGTGGCTCACCTCTTCAATGGAATTGACGGTGGTATCCACCGTGGTGGCGCTTTTGCTGGTGCCTTCCTGAATGGCGGCAATGGCTTTTTCCACCTCGCTGGTGGCGCTCATGGTTTTTTCGGCCAGTTTGCGCACCTCGTCCGCCACCACGGCAAAGCCGCGGCCTGCATCGCCAGCGCGGGCGGCTTCAATGGCGGCGTTAAGGGCAAGCAGGTTGGTCTGGTCGGCAATGTCGCGGATAAGCGTCAGCACTGCGCCAATGTCCCTTGCCTGTTTGTCCAGCGTGCTCATCTCGCCCTTGAGACCAGAGGCCTTGCCTTGCACTTCCTGCATATTCTTGATGGTGCGCAGCACAATGTCCGCGCCTTCCTGGGCGTGTCCCTGTACGGAATTGGCCGCATCGGCAGCGCCATCTGCATTGTGGGCCACTTCAAGCACGGTGGAGTTCATCTCGTCCATGGCAGTGGCGGTTTCGGCCATGCGGTCGGCCACCGTGCCGGACTTGTCGCGCACATCGTTGAGTGATTTGTCGAGAGTGTTGGCGGCATGCTGCAATGTTTCCACAACGCCCTCAAGCTGGTTCACAGTCTCCATGCGGGCCTTGTGCGCGGCTTGTTCGGCCTTCTTCTCAAGGGCAATACGTGCGGTGATGTCCTCGCCAATTTCCACATGGCCCACCACGTTGCCGCGCCGGTCCTGCAAAAAGTCGAGCATGATCTGCATGGTTTTGCCATTGGGCATCTCATTGATGACCTGCTTGTTGCCCAGGCGCAGTTGTTCAATGCCGCACTGCGGCGTGTTGCAGATGTTGCCCTGCTTTTCCGAGCAATGTTTGCCCACCACATCGCCCTGACAGGATTTATTCATGCTCTCAAGCGCGACCTTGTTGCAGAAGGTCCAGACCATGTCGTTATCTGTTACCGAAATGGAGAGGGGTAGGGTATTGAGTATGCTCTCGTACCAGTGAGCCTGGCCTTCGAGCTTGGCTACCATTTCTTGCAGGGCCGTGGCCATGTGCCCCAGACAGTCGGAACGGTCTATGTCCAGCTTTGCTTTTTCATCGCCAGCGGCAATGGCCTTGGCGTAGAGCACAATTTTGCGGATGGGGCAGAGCCGGTTGCAGATAAATAAGGAGCCGGCAACGGCTAGCAGGAGTGTAAGGCCGCCGCCAATCAGCAGGGCTTTCAGGGTGGCAGCGCCGGACAGGGCATCGCCCAGAACCATGGTAAACCCGATGAGCATGGCCATACAGGCCAGTACGAGACCCGCAACAAAAACAAAAATAATGCGATAAGCCAAAGTCATGTTCATGGAATGGGACCTCATCCTGCGCCTTTGATTTGCTGGCAAACGCCATTTGGCCCGGGCGCTGTCAGTTGGCCAGTGCAAAGCAATGCAACGCGCAAACAGAAACCATCCCACTGAGATTTCTGAAAGTTTTTACGATGCATATGTCTTTGGCAAAACATATAGCATATATTATGTATTCAATAGTATATGCCGGGAGGCAGAAAAACAAGGAGATTGTGCAAATGTGCACAAATCACAAGCGCATTGCAGGGCAACGCAGACAATCTCCGTGTTGCCCTTCTTACGGCAGAATCATCGAAAGATTTATAGCGGAGTGAAAAAAAAGACGAGTCGCTGAGTTGGATATGCGGATGTCAGGAGAGATCCTGCCGGAATTGCAGGGATTGTCGCAAGGTTTCTTTGTCCATGAATTTTACTTCGGCCCCAAGGGGGATACCCTGTGCAAGACGCGAAACGCGCACGGCAGGGAACTGCCTGCGCACCATCTGCCGAATGAAGGAAGCTGTATTTTCTGCCTCAAGCGTCGCACCCAGAGCAAGAATAAGCTCATGCACCTCGCCTTCGCCCAGACGCTTCACCAGCCTGTCCATGTCGAGGCTGTCGGAATCCATGCGTTCAAGGGGGGCAAGCAGGCCGCCCAGAATCAAATACTGGCCGTGATAAAAGCCGCCTTCGTCCAGTGTGAGCATGCTGTCCCATTCCGTGACAAGGCAGAGCGTATCGCGGGCGCGCTCCGTATCGGAACAGACCGCGCAGGGGTCAGTGGAAGAAAGCCCGCCGCAGCGCGAGCAGAGGTGCAGATTGTCGCGCAGGTCGTGGATGCCGCGCCCAAGACGCCGTGTTTCGGCTTCCGGCCATTTGAGCAGGGCCATGGCGGCCCGCATGGCGGATTTGGGGCCAAGGCCCGGCAGACGCGAAAGCTGCTCTACCAGGGCCTTGAGCGGTTCGGGAATCCGATCGTGCATGGCTCTAGAAAAGACCGGGCAGCTTGATGCCGCCGGAGATGGAGCTCATTTCGCGCTCCATGGTTTCGCGGGCGATGCGACCGGCTTCATTAACAGCAGCCAGAATAAGATCCTGGAGCATTTCAACATCGTTGCCTTCAAGGGCCTTGGGGTCAATGATCAGCTTGCGCAGCTCCTGCTTGCCGGAGACTTCGGCCTTGACCATGCCGCCGCCGCTGCTGGCTTCGTAGCTGTGCTCGCCCAGTTCCTGCTGAAGCTTGGCGATCTTGCTCTGCATAACCTGCGCCTGGCGCAGAATGTCGTTCATGTTCCGCATGTGTTTCTCCTTGCGTCTGTTGCATGCTTCCGGTTCCGGCGGCGTGGGCCGGGCGGACGCGGAAAGTTTTTTCAGTTGTCAGCGGGCTCAGCGGTTGTCCTGATCCACCGGGCGGCACCCTTTGACCCGTGCGTTCAGCACTTCAAGGCAGGGCTGCAACTCGGGCCTCTGGCTGAATTCTTCAATCAGTTCCGCCTCGGGGCGATGGGGCCGGGGCGCCACGAGTTCCAGCTGCGTCTGCCCTGCGCCGTAGGCGGCCAGAGCTGCTGTCAACTCCTCGCGTCCGCGTTCAAGCTGGAACAACTGGGTTTCAGCCTTGGGGGCGAGGCGTAAAATTCCGTCAGCCCATGTGGCGCTCACGCTGCGCAGCAAATGCTGGCGCGGCATGTCGCGCCCGGCACCTTGCCATGAAGAGCAAAAATCACAAAATGCCGTCCAGTTGCAGGCAGCCTGACCTTCCTGCTTGCCCTGGCCTGGTGTGCCCGCGCCGCCCTGGTTGAAGCCTTGCCCGGCAGCAACGCTTGCGCCGGAGTCCGGCTGGTCAGAATATCTGGGGCCAGCTCCATTTTGTCCAGAATCCTCTTGCCCGAAATTTCGGGGGCAAGAATCTTCCTGACGGGGGGCCTTCTGGCCTGGACTACCCAGAGAGTTGCCCAGACTTGAGTTGCCCAGATTTGAGCTGCTCTGGCTTGAGCAACCCTGGTCAGGCCCGCCATGAGCAGGTCTGTTCCGGTCTGGTTGCGCTGCTCCTGTTTCCGCACCGGGCCGCCAGGGGCGGTGCGTAGGGGCAGCAACGCTCTGGGCCGCGTCAGGCTCGTCTGGTTCCGCATCGTCCGCATCATTGGCGGCGTGCTGCCCGGTGGCGGCATCCCTGGGGCGGGATTGCGCCACCTGCGCGTTTCTGGTCGGCATTCCCGCACTGCTTTCCATTCGTTGCGCAGAGGGGGGCACGGCTTGAGCCTGCTGTTGGCTTCCCTGTGCGGCTGCCTGACTTGGGGCCTGCACTGATGACTGACCAGCTCCGCCAGCCTGACCGCCGGGGCCGGGCGTGGCCTGCCCAACGGGCAGCAACTGCGGCAGCAGGGCAAGGTTGAGCAAAAGCAGTTCAAGCGCTGCTGCTGGTTCCGGGCTTTGCACTATGCCGCGCTGCGCGTCAAGGGCCATCTGCCATGCCGCGTGCAGATGCGCGGCAGAAAATTGCGGGGCAATTCCCTGCCAGAGGGCGGCTTCGTCTGCGGGGAGGCGCAGGCTCGGCACAATGGCCTGACCGCTCTGGCGCAGCAAAAAGAGGTTGCGCAGATTGCCTGCAAGCTCACGCATGAAAAAGCCAATATCCACGCCTTGCTGCAATATCTGCCCGCACAGGTTTGCCACGGCGGCGCAATCCTGCCCTTGCAGGGCGGTAAACAGCTCTGCAAACAGTTCCTGCCCTGCGAGGCCGAGCACCTGCCGGGTGGCTGCAACGGTGAGTTCCTCGCCGCCAAGGGCGAGGGTCTGATCGAGCAGCGACATGCTGTCGCGCACGCTGCCCGCAGCCCTGCGAGCAATAAGCCGCACGGCCCCCTCTTCAAATGCCGCGTTTTCCTTGCGCAGCACAGCGGTGAGGTGGGCAAAGAGCGCGTCTTCGCTCAGGTGGCGAAACACAAAATGCTGGCAGCGGCTCACAATGGTGATGGGGAACTTGTGCGCCTCGGTGGTGGCAAAGATAAAAACCACGCGCTCCGGCGGCTCCTCCAGCGTTTTCAGCAACGCGTTGAAGGCGTTGCGGGTGAGCATGTGGGCTTCGTCAATGATGAAAATCTTGTAGCGGCCTTCCATGGGCGCGTAGCCGATGGTTTCGCGCAGGGAGCGGGCGTCTTCCACACTGTTGTTGGAAGCGCCGTCGATTTCGGTCACGTCAACGTGAACGCCCTGGGTGATCTTGCGGCACTGCTCGCACTGGTTGCAGGGTTCCGGCCCCGGAGCGTGCTGGCAGTTGAGCGCCTTGGCAAAAATACGGGCAATGGTGGTTTTGCCCACGCCGCGAGTGCCGCTCAAAAGGTAGGCGGCTGCGGGCCTGTCTTCTGCCGCAGCACGGGAAAGGACGGCCTTGACCATGTCCTGTCCTGCTACCTGGGCGAAGTTTTGCGGCCTGTATCGTGCGGCGAGGGAAAGATGTTTCATGGCGCTCGTTGCCTTTGAAAGATGACCAACGGGCTGTCGGGCAGTCCCGGATTGCGCTGTGCGCGAACCCGCAGGAAAGGCTGTTACCTGTTGTGTCCGCGCTGCGCCGAATTACGGTGAGAGCCGGACTTGTTAACTCTTTGGCATCCGGCAGCCCCGCGAGGGCGGAACTGCCGGATGCATATCTTGTAAGCGGCGGCATTGCGGCCCGCCGTTTGTCTGCACTAAATGGTAAAGCGGTGCAGCCAGCCTTCGTACTTGGGATTTTCGCCCTTAACGATGGCAAAGTATTCTTTTTGCAGGTGCTTGGTCACCGGGCCAGCGTGCCCAACGCCGATCTGGCGGTGGTCAAGCTCGCGGATGGGGGTGATTTCTGCCGCGGTGCCGGTAAAGAACGCTTCATCAGCGATGTAGAATTCATCGCGGGTGAACTGCTGTTCTTCCACGGTGTAGCCGAGGTCTCTGGCAAGCTTCATGACGGAATCGCGCGTAAGGCCGCCCAGAATCGACGTCCAGGGCGTGGTTTTGATCACGCCGTCGCGCACGATAAAGATGTTCTCGCCCGTGGCTTCGGAAACATAGCCGTTGGTGTCGAGCATCACGGCTTCGTCATAGCCGTCTTCCTTGGCTTCCACCTTGGCAAGGATGGAGTTGATGTAGTTGCCGGCGGCCTTGGCCTTGGACATGCTGGTATTCACATGGCTGCGGGCAAAGCTGCTGGTCTTGACGCGGATGCCCTTTTCAAGAGCTTCTGCGCCAAGGTACGCGCCCCACGCCCAGGCGGCGATGATGGTCTGCACCGGGTTGTTGCCGGGGTAGACGCCCATTTCGCCATGACCCACGAAAGAAAGGGGGCGCACGTAACCTTCGGGCAGTTTGTTGGCCTTGAGGGTCTCAATACAGGCGGCTACGAGCTGTTCAGCCGTGAAGGGTACTTCCAGGCGCATAATCTTAGCGGAGTTAATTAGGCGCTTGCAGTGGTCTTCCAGACGGAATACGGCAGAAGTGCCGTCGGCGCAGGCGTATGCGCGAATGCCTTCAAATACGGCGCTGCCGTAATGCAAGGCGTGGGTCAGCACATGAACCTGTGCTTGTTCAGAAGGGAGCATTTTTCCGTCAAACCAGATAAACTTTGCGTTCTGCATGGCTTTCCTCCGCAGTAGCCTGCTGTATAAGACGCGGGCGCGCCGGGGCAGTCCCGGCGGTTGCCGCAAGAGCAAAAATCTACTGAAAATGACCGCATATGGCAAGCAATTGCGCCAGTGGGAGAAAGAATATCCACAATTGCGGGCGCATGGAACAGGCAAGGGGGATGCGCGGTGGGGCAGGGCGGGTGAGGCCGTCTGAAAACTGCCCAATAATAAGGGCTGGCCCTGCGCATGGCGATGCCGTATGTTCAGGGCCAGTAAACAAGTATTATGAGGCCGGAATTATGAGCGAAACATATGTGCTGGGCATTGACGCCGGGGGCACGCACACCGATGCCGTGCTGCTTGCCTGCGATGCCGCCGCAGAAGAACTGGCTCCGGGCGAAATTGGCGCAGAGGGGCTTGGTGCCGAAGCTTTGCCCTCCGCCCGGCTGGTGGCCAGCGCCAAGGCGCGCACCCGTCATGACAATCTGCCCGCGTCTGTGCGAGAGGTGCTTGCCGCCCTGGCAAAGGCGGCCCCTGGCTGCGATTTTGGCGCTATTTCACGCGTGACTCTTGGGGCGACCCTTGCCGTCAACGCCTTGGTGCAGGATCGCGTCGACCCTGTGGGGCTGGCCCTTTCCGCCGGGCCGGGGCTTGATCCGCATCGTTTTGCAATGGGCGTGCATGTCTGCGTAGTCCCCGGCGGGCTGGACCACCGGGGCGTGGAGGTCAGCCCCCTGCGCACTGCCTCCTTGCCTGCCGCTGTCAGGGAATGGAAGGCGGCGGGGGTTGCCGCCGTGGCCTGCGTGGGCAAATTCTCGCCGCGCAATGCCGCGCACGAACTGGCCATGAGCGAGGCCGTGCGGTCGGCTGCGCCGCAGATGTCCATAACTGTGGGGCACAGACTTTCAGGGCGGCTCAACTTTCCCCGGCGCATGGCAACCGCCTATTTCAATGCCGCCGTGCAGCGCCTGCACAATGAATTTCTGGATGCCGTGGAGGCTGCCCTTGCCGAAGCTGGCATTACAGCCTCCGTGCGTCTGCTCAAGGCGGACGGCGGTGCGGTGCCTCTGACGCTTTCGCGCCGGGAGCCTGTGCAGTCCATACTTTCCGGCCCTGCGGCCAGCGTCATGGGCGTGCTCGCCCTGTGCGGCGGCAGCAAGGCCATGCGGCAGGGCTGCTCACTGCTGCTCGACATGGGCGGCACAACAACAGACATGGCGCTCTTTGTGGACGGCTCCCCAGTGGTGGACAGGGACGGCATGCTGCTCAAGGGGCGGCGCACCCTTGTGCGCGCTCTGGCTTCGGTTTCCATCGGCGTGGGCGGCGATTCGCTGCTTACGGTGGATGCCGCGCATGGCGCTGCGCGTCCGGTACAGGTCGGCCCCTTGCGTGAAGGCCCGGCCATGGCCTTTGGCGGTTCCCGGCCCACCCTGTTGGATGCCCTGAACGTGCTGAACGCCGCTGCTGACCGGGCTGGTGCTGAGGGTGTCAATGGCGGGGATGCCGTGGCGGGCGATGTAGCCGCATCCATGGCGGGCATTGCCGCCCTGGCCGCAGAACACAGCCTGTCCCCGGAATCTCTGGCCCAGATGGCCGCAGACGATGCCCTTGCGCAGGTGGCTGCCGCTGCCCGTGCCCTGACTGATGGCATCAATGCCCGTCCCATTTACACTCTGGCGGCCCTCAAGGCTGTGCGCGAGGCGCGCCCGCAGCATGTGTGGCTGGTGGGCGGCCCTGCGGCCTGCGTTGCCCGACGTATGTCCACAGCGCTGAACATGCCCGTGGAAACGCCGCCACACGCGGATGTTGCCAATGCCGTGGGCGCGGCCCTGACCCTGCCCACAGACGCGCTCGAACTCTACGCCGATACCGGGCGTTGCGTTCTGACAATCCCGGCGCTGGAGCTGACCGAGCGTATCGGCAAGGGCTACAGCCTGAGCGAAGCCCGCCAGCGGGCCAGCGCCCTGCTGCGCGAAAGGCTGGAGGCGGTTGGCATCAGCGGCGCGCGGGTGGAAGTGACCGAGGCCGACATATTTGCCACGCTGGATGACGCAGGTTTTGGGAGCAAGGATATTCGGGTTGTGTGTCAAGTAGTTCCCGGCCTCTCCGCCAAGGTAGGCTAGGTGAGCGTGCGCGCCGTGCGCGTCTTTTGCCCTCCGGCTGCGTCAAGATATTGCCCGGTGTCGGTCGAGTACCACGATGTACACTCCCTCCACGGGCAATATTTTTCCTTGCCGGAGAACAAAATCCATCGCACGGCGCGCCCGCTCACGAAGACACAAGGATATTCAAGATGTTGGCGGAGACTAAAGGCATTCCGGGCGGGCAGACTCTGAAGAACTGACGGTCCTGAAGAGCGAAAATCTCATGAAACACGCGCTTTGCAGGCAACGACACGGGATTTATCGCCAGGTTGAGTTAGACCTGTTACCTGAGAAGACTTATGAATCTTACTGAATTTGTTGTATACAGCGAACAAGATGCCGGAGCACCGAGGGGTGCTAAAATCCCCTGGAACGAGCCGGGGTTCAGCCAGAGAATGCTTGCAAACCATCTGGACCAGAAACACGACTGGGCCAGCAGGCGGAATGCTATTGTATCAAGGCAAACAGCATGGATTGCCGGGCAATTGCAATGCACCTCCCGCATTCTGGATTTGGGTTGCGGGCCGGGCCTCTACACGCAAAATCTGGCGGCATTGGGGCATCACTGCACTGGCGTGGATTTTTCTCCAGCCTCCATTGCCTATGCTCGAAAGCAGGCTGAGGATTCAGGGCTGGCACTAGAATACGCCCTGTGTGACGTCCGTTCGTATACATCCGGGCAAAAATTTGACTGCATTATCATGACATTTGGCGAGTTCAACGTGTTTATCCGTCAGGAAGCCGCTGCCATATTGCGCAACTGTGCTGGCATGTTGTGTGATGATGGGTTGTTTGTTCTGGAAGCGCATACCTTTGAAGCCGTCCATGCTGTCGGTTCCGCCCCCGCCACATGGCAACGCCACCAAGGGGGGCTGTTTTCCGAAACACCGCACCTGTGCTTGCAGGAGAACAGGTGGAATGTGGATGATTCCAGCGCTCTTTCAAAATATTTCATTGTGGACGCCGCCACTGCGCAGGTGCAGCAGTATGCCTCGTTCATGCAGGCCTACCGGCCCGAAGAATATCAAGAAATGCTGCGCTCGGTGAAATTGCCTGTAGTAGCAGTTCTTGATGCGGAAGAATGGCCTGTGGGGGCAGATTTTCAAGAAAAACTGCAAACCTTCGCTTGCCGGAAAGCACTCTGAAAATCACGGCGGATTGATATGAAAAGTCCTCAGGGATACACCATAGAGACGGCCACGGCAGGTCATGTGCCCCTGCTGGCGGCTATCGAAGTTGCCGCTGCGGGGATTTTTCCTCCAGGTTCCATACCGGATCGCATCCGTTCCGACTTCACGCCTGTGGACAAACTGCATGAAGCTGTTCAAAACGGTCTTCTCTGGGCGGCCCTTGACCATGAGGGCAATCCTGTGGGTTATGTCTACGTGCGGCTGATAGAGCATGCCGCCCTGCTGGCCCAGATTGACGTGCACCCCGACCACATGCGCAAAGGCATAGGTGCAGCGCTCCTCGGGCAGGTTGCGGAGGACTTGCGGCAGCGCAAAACGCCCGCCCTCTATCTGACAACGTTTACCCACGTGCCCTGGAACGCGCCATTTTACGCCCGGTTGGGCTTCACGGCGCTGGATGATGCGGGCATGCCCCAGTTCCTCAAGGATATTCTTGAAGAAGAAAAGCGCTGCGGCCTGACCAGCCGCGTTGGCATGCGCCTGCCCCTCGCGGAGGAGGCATAGGTCTGTTTACCTTGGCAATATGGCTGGCACTCCCAGTCTGTGCCATTCACATTATTACCACCAGTCAGCTACACCATGCAGATAGTTCTTTTTGAGCCGGAAATTCCCCCCAATACAGGCAACATCGCCCGGCTGTGCGCCGCCACGGATACCACCCTGAACCTCATTGAGCCTCTGGGCTTCAAGCTGGAAGACCGCTACCTCAAGCGCGCGGGGCTGGATTACTGGCCCAACGTGCGGCTGCGCGTCTGGCCCGATTGGGCCGCCTTTGCGGCGCAGGGGCAGCAGGGCGCGCGCCTTGTGCTGACCTCGGCCAAGAAAGGGCAGGTCAGCGCCCCGGCGCACCAGTTTGCCTTTGAGCCGGAGGATTGCCTCGTGTTCGGGCCGGAAACGCGCGGTCTGCCGCAGGAAATCCTGGCTCTTTCGCCCCACCGCATCCGTATTCCCATGCTGGAGGGCCGCGTGCGCAGCCTCAATCTTTCCACATCGGCGGGCATTGTGCTGTACATGGCCCTGGCCCGTACCGGTCTCATGGAGGATTGGGCGTGAGTCTGGCGCAGCTATTCCCCTATTCCGTGTGGGAATGCTGGTGGCTTGCCCCTCTGGCCCTGATTTTTGATCTCTGGCTGGGCGATCCTGACCTGCCGTGGCGGCACCCTGTTTGCGCGGTGGGCAAGCTGCTGGACTGGCTGGAAGCCCCGGCGCGGCGCTTTATGCGCAAGAACGGGCCGGATGTCGAACGCCAGCGCGGGCGTTTTGCCGGGGCTGTTGCGCTGGCAGTGCTTGTGGGGCTGACAGGTGTTGCGGCATGGGGGCTGGTTTCCTTGCCGGTGCTTGGGCCGCTGCTGGCCCTGTATCTGGCCTGGGCCGGGCTTGCCCTGGGCAGCCTGCTGCGCACCGGGCAGGAGGTGCTGCGCCGGGTCGAACAGTATGACGAGCCGCAAGCGCGCGAAGCGCTTTCGTGGCTGGTCAGCAGGGATACATCCAGCATGGATCGCCCCCTCATGCGCAAAACCCTGGCCGATACGCTGTCTGAAAATCTCACGGACGCCTTTATGGCTCCTTTTTTCTGGCTGCTCGTGGGCGGGCCCGTGGCCATGTGGTGCTACAAGGCCGTGAGCACCACTGATTCCATGTGGGGCTACGTGACAGAAAAGTGGCGCTGGCTGGGCTGGGCCGGGGCGCGCGGCGATGATGCGCTGGCCTGCCTTCCTGCCCGTTTGTCGGTCTGCGCGGCCTGCCTTGCGGACAGATGCGCGGCCATCTGTGAGCATCATCTGCGTTTTTTGCCCGGCAAGATGCGGCCTGTACGCCATTGGCAAGGCCGCTGGCCCGGTTTCCGGGTTGTAGCCCGACAGGCCACGGGCATGCCAAGCCCCAATTCCGGCTGGTCCATGACAGTCTGCGCATGGCTGTGCGGCGCGCGCATGGGCGGGCCGTCCGTGTACTTTGGCACGCTGACGCCAAAACCCTGGCTCGGGCCGGAACAGGGCGAGGCCGCGCCCTGGGATCGCAAGCGCTTGCTGGCGCTTTGCGAACTCTTGCGCTATAGCGCCTTGTGTGGGGGACTGACGCTCTGGCTGTGCTTCATGGTGGTCAGTCTGCCTAATTTTTGAGGAAGATATGTTGTTAATAGTGCTGGGTGCTGTATGCCTGCTGGTGGGTATTCTGGTTGGGCTTACGGGCGTAGGCGGTATTCTTGTTCCTCCGGGGCTGATCCTGCTGAGCGGGCTTGAGCCGCATGAGGCCATGGGGACGGCCTTGGCGTCCTTTTTGCCCATCGCACTGGTGGGAACCGTCATGTACCGCCGTTTGGGCCATGTGGACTGGTCGCGGGCCACGCCCTTTATGATCGGCGGCCTCGCGGCCCTGCCGGGGGCCGTGCTCAACGCCAGCATCAACGCAAAGCCGCTGGTGATTTTGCTTGCGGGCATCATCCTGTTTGCGGGCTTTTGCGTATTGCGGCCCCCCAGGGCTGGCGGCAGCGTTTTTTGGCAGAGCAGGGCGGGATTTTTTTTCATCGGGGCGAGCACGGGCTTTCTGGCGGGCATGACCGGCGCTGGCGGCCCGGTGCTAACCATACCCTGGATGATAGCCGCCGGGGTTGCCCCCATGACGGCTGTGGGCCTTGCCATGCCGTATCAGGTTGTTACAGCCCTGTTTGGCACCGTGGGCAATATAGCTGACGGGCATGTGGATTTTGCCCTGTTGCCGATAGTATGCATTTTTGAAATCGCTGGTTTTGCATGCGGCGTGGTTCTGGCAAAACGCACGCCAACGGGCATGCTGCGCACCCTCATTGGCGGCGTATGCTGCTTGCTGGGCCTGTTTCTGCTGCTGCGCGAACTGGAGCAGTATTTTTTGAATTGATCGGAATGGATTTGTCCAAAGCAGGCTTGGGCGGGTTTTGACCGGTACAAGGCGAGTGCCCCAGACGTTGATTGTTTTATATGGTCAGACTTGATCCGGGCAGCCCCTTTTGCCGCAAGGCAAGTGTGCCGTCCATTGCATTCCCCGAGGGGGCCGCATGAATATCGCCGCGCTTTTTATCCGCCGCCCTGTGGCCACAGTGCTGATAATGCTGGGCATGCTGTTTTTTGGCGTGTCGGGGTATCGCAATCTGCCCGTAAACCAGTTGCCCACGGTGGATTTTCCTACCATTCAGGTGCAGGCCGAGCTGGCCGGGGCCGATCCGGAAACCATGGCCTCCTCCGTGGCTACGCCGCTGGAAAAAGAATTTTTCACCATTGCGGGCATCGATTCCATTTCATCGGTCAATTCCACGGGCCGCACACGCATCACCATCCAGTTTGCCCTTGACCGCAATATCGATGCCGCGGCTCTGGACGTGCAATCGGCCATCGGCCTTGCCCAGCGCCGTTTGCCCTCCAACATGACCGTGCCGCCGAGCTTCCGCAAGGTGAACCCCGCGGATCTGCCCATCCTGCAATTGCGCGTATCGTCTGCCACCTTGCCGCTCTATGTGCTCAATGAATACGCGGACACCCTCATAGGCCAGCGCCTTTCCATGGTGGACGGCGTGGCCCAGGTGGTCATTTACGGGCAGAAGCAGTACGCCGTGCGCGTGCAGCTGAATCCGGACGAACTGGCTACGCGCGGCCTGGGCATTGACGAGGTGGCAGAGGCTGTTGCCGCAGCCAACAGCATGCTGCCCACAGGCTCGCTGGAAGGGTCGCACCGGGCTGATTCCATCAAATCTTCGGGCCAGCTTATGAACGCCCGCGCCTTCAGCGACGCGGTGGTGGCCTACCGCAACGGCGCGCCTGTGCGCCTGCGCGATCTGGGCGAAGTGGTGGACAGCTTCAAGCAGGACAAGCAGCTCACCTGGAGCAACGGCGGCGCGCCCAGCATCATGCTGGCCGTGGAGCGCCAGCCCGGCACCAATACCGTGCAGGTGGTGAATTCCATCCGCGCCCTGCTGCCCGCGCTGGAAAAGCAGTTGCCGCCCTCCGCCAAGGTGGAGGTTTTTTACGACCGCTCCGAATCCATCCGCGAATCGGTGGCGGACGTAAAGTTCACACTGGTACTCACGGTATTTCTGGTGGTGCTGGTCATCTTTATCTTTTTGCGCAATCTGCCCGCCACCATCATTCCCAGCCTTGCCCTGCCCATGTCGGTTATTTCGACCTTTGCCGTCATGTCTGTGCTGGGCTACAGCCTGGACAACCTTTCGCTCATGGCCCTGACCCTTGCCGTGGGCTTTGTGGTGGACGATGCCATCGTCATGCTTGAAAACATCGTGCGCCATCAGGAAATGGGCAAAGACCCGCAGGCTGCGGCCTTTGACGGCTCGGCGGAGATCGGCTTCACCATTGTTTCCATGACGCTCTCGCTGGCGGCGGTGTTCATTCCCGTGCTGTTCATGGGCGGGATTGTGGGGCGGCTGTTCCGTGAATTCGCGGTGGTCATCATTGCCGCGATCCTGAGTTCCGGCGTGGTTTCACTCACGCTCACGCCCATGCTCTGCGCCTATTTTTTGAAGGCGCAGGGGCGGAACATGGCCGGGCACAAGCCTGCCGTGAGCGGGATGTACGGCGCGCTCGAACGATGTTTTGACAGACTGGCCGACCTGTACGCCCGTTCGCTGGATGTGGCGCTGCGCCATCGGCGCATTACCCTGCTGGCTTCGATGGGCCTGCTGGGCCTGACGGTATGGTTGGGCATGGTTATTCCCAAGGGCTTTTTGCCCACGGAAGACATGGGCCTGTTGCAGGCCAGCACCGAGGCGGAGCAGGGCGTGTCCTTTGAGGGCATGGTACGGGCGCAGCACAGCCTTGACCCCATGCTGGAGTCCTCCGCCCATGTGGCGGCCTACAACTCGATTGTGGGCATTGTGGGCGGCAGCCAGAGCATGAACAACGGCATTCTGCTCATGCGGCTGGCGGAGCACGACAAACGCCCCGGCATTGAGGCCGTGGCCCAGAAGCTGCGCAAGGATCTCAATACCTCGCCTTCCATGCGCGTATTTGTGCGTGTGCCGCCAACCATCAGCATTGGCGGCCGCGCGTCCAAGGCCCTGTATCAATACACTCTGTTTGGGCCGGATATGGGCTCGCTTTTTGAAAGCGCCCAACGCATTGAGGATGCCCTGCGCAAGTTGCCGGAATTGCAGGACGTCAACAGCGATCTGCAACTCAAGAATCCTGAACTGCGCGTGACCATTGATCGCAACCGCGCCGCAGCGCTAGGCGTGACCCCGCAGCAGATAGAACTGGCCCTGCAATCGGCCTACGGTTCGCGCGAGGTTTCGACAATTTACGCGCCTACGGACGACTATTCAGTCTTTGTGGAATTGCAAAAGCCCTTCCAGAAAGACCGCTCGGCCCTTTCGCGGCTCTATGTGCGCTCCAAGGGCGGCGATCTTGTGCCGCTGGATACCCTGGCCAAGCTTTCCACCGGGGTTGGCCCCATCGCGGTCAACCACAACGGGCAGTTCCCCTCCGTGACCATCTCGTACAACCTGCGCCCCGGTATTTCGCTCAGTCAGGGAGTGGGCGCGGTGGAGGCTGCGGCGCGCCCGCTGCTGCCCGATACGGTGACCGCCGAATCGCAGGGCACTGCGCAGGCCTTTCAGAGTTCGCTCAAGGGTATGGGCTGGCTGCTTGTGCTGGCCATTGTGGTCATTTATCTTGTGCTGGGCATTTTGTATGAGAGCTTCATCCACCCGTTCACCATTCTTTCCGGCTTGCCGTCGGCGGGCTTTGGCGCGCTGGCGACCCTGTGGCTGTTCGGCATGGAGCTTGATCTGTACGGTTTTGTGGGCATCATCATGCTGCTTGGCATCGTGAAGAAAAACGCCATCATGATGCTCGATTTCGCACTGGAAGCGCAGAAGAAGGATCCGTCCCTTGACCCTCTGGCGGCCATTACCCAGGGCTGTCATGTGCGCTTTCGGCCTATCATGATGACCACCGTGGCCGCGCTCATGGGCGCGCTGCCCATTGCCGTGGGCATTGGTGCGGGGGCAGATGCCCGCCGGGCGCTTGGTCTGGCTGTGGTGGGCGGGCTGTGCTTTTCGCAACTGGTCACGCTCTACATCACGCCAGTGTACTACTATTATATGGAAAAACTCTCCCGCAGGCTGGGACGCCTCTGGGGCGGGCGTTTCAAGCAGAACCGGCAGGAACATGCGGAGAAAGGGCAAGCCTTTCCTCCTTCGCACTGATCCGGCCCTGGAGAACCTATGAGTATGCAGAATTCCCCCTTTTCATCCATGCCCGCGGATTCCGGCGGTGCACCTGTGTGCAGGCGCTGCGGCACCTGCTGCCTGCTGGGCGGGCCGACCCTGATGCTGAGTGACGCGGCCTTGCTGGTTTCCGGCACATTGACCCTTGAAGCTCTGGTGTGCCTGCGCGCCGGGGAGTGGGCGCGGGATGACTCGCGCAAGGCATTGCGGCCACTGGAAGGGGAACGTATCAAGATTGCCGGGCCCGGCGGCAGGGTGCACCCATGGCGCTGCCGCTATTATCGTGAAGGCGCGGGCTGCGGCATCTATGAACAGCGCCCTGCGCAATGCACTGCCCTTTTCTGCATGGACACCGGGCCGCTGGAAATGCTGCTTGCCAAGGCCTCGCACCTTGGGCGTTATGCGGCTCTGAACGCGCTGGCCGACGGGATCCCCGGATTTTCCACGCTGAGCGCGGCCAGCAGGGCATTGCTGCCTGACCTTGTGAGCGCGCATGAAGAACAGGTCTCTGTGCGGGCGGTGCTTGAGCTGGCCGACAGGCTGGGATTTTTTCCGCAGCAGGGGCAAGGCCTGACGGTGGAGCGCTATGCGGAGCACGACCCGCTGGAGGGCAGCGAGCGGGAAGCCGCCGTGGCGGAACTGGGCGAATCCGCCCGCATGGATGCGGCTTTTCGCGAGCTTTGCGTGGAGCGCGCTGGCGTTCCTCGCGCCATGCTGCCCTTTTTGTTCGGCAGGTCGGTCAAGGACCTGCTGGCAGAAGTGGGCCTCAAGCCTGTTTCGGGCAGTTAGCCCAAAGCGCGGGCGATTTGCCTCTGCGGGGGCGGCACTAAACATTTTGCGGGCAGAAAGGCGCTGTGTGTTTGACCCGCCTGCGGTTGACAGAACAGGCCTCCGTACCTAACCTTTGATGAAAGTAAAAAAAATCACGCCCCCCGGCGGGCAATGAAGGAAGCAACATGCCATTGTGCAGCATTGAAGAGGCCATTGCCGACATCCGGCAGGGCAAAATGATTATTCTGGTAGATGACGAAGGCCGCGAAAACGAAGGCGACCTCACCATGGCAGCCGAGCATGTGACTCCGGAAGCCATCAATTTTATGGCCAAGTTCGGCAGGGGGCTCATCTGCCTGCCTATGGCTCCCGAAATCATTGACCGCTTGCAACTGCCCCTGATGACCCAGCGCAACGGCTCGCGCTTTGGCACCAACTTCACCATCTCCATTGAAGCCCGCGAGGGCGTGACCACGGGCATTTCCGCAGCCGACCGCGCCACGACCATTCTGGCTGCCGTGGCAGACAATGTGCGGCCTGACGACATCGTCACCCCCGGCCATATCTTCCCCCTGCGAGCCAAGGCTGGCGGTGTGCTTTCGCGCGCCGGGCAGACCGAAGGCGGAGTTGACCTTTCCCGTCTGGCCGGGCTCAAGCCTGCGTCTGTCATTTGCGAAATCATGCGCGACGACGGCACCATGGCGCGCATGCCCGACCTTGAGATTTTTGCCGAAGAACACGGCCTCAAGATTGCCGCGGTCAAGGATCTCATCCGTTACCGCCTTGACCGGGGTCAGGTTTCGGTGCGCCGTGTGGCGCAGGCTCATCTGCCCACGCGTTTTGGCGAGTTTTCTGTCATCGCCTATGAAAGCGAAAATGAACCCGGCACGCATCTGGCCCTTGTAAAGGGCGATCTTTCCACGCCGGAACCGGTGCTGACCCGTATTCACAGCGAATGCCTCACGGGCGATGCCCTTGGATCGCTGCGCTGCGACTGCGGCGGCCAGCTGGGCGCTGCCCTGCGCCAGATCGAAAAAGAAGGACGCGGCGCGCTGCTCTACATGCGTCAGGAAGGGCGCGGCATCGGCCTTGCCAACAAGATCAAGGCCTATGCCTTGCAGGATGAAGGCTACGATACGGTCGAAGCCAACCGCAAGCTGGGCTTCCCCCCGGATTTGCGCGACTACGGCACCGGCGCGCAGATGCTGGTTGATCTGGGCATCCACAAGATCCGCTTGCTGACCAATAACCCCAAAAAGATTGTGGGGCTTTCCGGTTACGGCATAGAGATTGTGGAGCGGGTGCCCATTGAAATGGAAGCCTGCCCGGAGAATGAAAACTATCTGCGTACCAAGAAAGAAAAGATGGCGCACATGCTTTCATGCTCGTGCCTCCATTAGACCTGTTGCGCCGCCCCTTGGGGCGGCGCTTGTTTTTTGCAGGGATTGAAGCCACAGGCGCGCGGTTGCGCCGCCGTTCTTGAAAAGTTGCAAAACAGGGAGCGACGCTATGGGCTTGGGTGAAGTGCTGAAAACCCAGTTGGGTTTGCTGTGGAAGTTTCTCGGATTTTTCCAGCCTCCGGTGTTGCGTTTTTTGCACGCCATGGTGGTCTGCCTGATAATGGTGCAGGTGCTGACGCAACTTTTTGGCCTTGGCGCCGTCCACATGATTCTGGGCCTTGTGCTGTGCGTGCTGGGATTTGGCCTTGTGGCATGCGGGCTTGGCATGCGTGGGCCGCGTCACTATTTTCCCTATCTGTGGGGCGACATGGACCAACTTGCCAGGGACGTTGCGGCCGTACGCAGCGGCAAGCTTATTATCGCGCCGCGCCCCAAGGGGCTTGCCTGTGTTGTGCAGGGCCTCGGCATGGGCGCCTTGAGCATGGCCTTGCTCACGGGCCTGTGGTGGTTCCGCTCGTGGCAGATGGGTGATGTGTCGCACACCGCGGCAAGCCTGCACAGCATCTTTGTATGGCTTTTGATGGCCTATGCCGTTGGGCATGGCGGCATGGCCCTGGGGCATTTTTTCTTCTGGAAGCAGGCCGCTGCAAAGAAGCCCCAGGCAAGCTAACAGAGTTGGCCCGACCGGGCCTATCCGCTGATATCTGCGGTTGACGGCAGCTATTGGCAGCGTTAATTTTTTTGTGGCGGCGCGCTCTGCGCCGCCACATCCTCACAATCGCCTGATTCCAGCACATCTGCCTGACAATGGACCGTCCTTTTCATTTTTCCTCCCTGGTAGAGTTTTGTGATGCCGTTGCTGAACATGGAATATTTTTTTCATGGCAGCCGCAGATTTTTTTTTATGTGTTCCTTCCAGCCAGAGGGCTGGGAACATTGTGGGCTCTGCGTCTTCACAATACCGTGAATAATGCTTAACTGTTTAAAACGATTTGAATTGCAATGATGCAGATCGCATTGTCCCGGTATGGGGGTAACGACAGTGGGGAAACTTTTGGCGATAATGTCAGACTGTGATACCAAAGTTTTTTGGCTTGTGCCCTTTGCAAACTTGTCAAACAACGCTATACGTCTTCATTCTCGTAAAAAAGTTGACCGGCTGTTCAAACAACCGTATGGGAATCCAAATCAGTCAGGCCCGCGCAAGGGGCGCGAGGTCTGTGCCTTACCATAAAGACGTTCATGACGGACTTTTAAGGAGGCCTTATGGCAAGCCAGGCGTTGATTAAGGATTTTGAAGACATGATCGGCAAGGAAAACGTGTTCAGTTCCGAAGCCGACCGCATGAGCTATTCGTATGATTCTGCGGTGTTGCCGCCGGTCATGCCTTCTTTGGTGGTGCGCCCCACTACCAAGGAGCAGCTCGGCCAGTGTGTAAAAAAACTGTATGACAATGGTATCCCCATGACCGTGCGTGGCGCGGGAACCAACCTTTCCGGCGGCACCATCCCGGACAAGTCTGAAACTGTGGTTATTCTGACCACCGGCCTTAACCGCATCATTGAAATCAATTCTGACGACCTCTACGCTGTGGTGGAACCGGGCGTCATTACTGCTGAATTTGCGGCTACCGTTGCCAAGAAAAATCTTTTCTACCCCCCCGATCCGGGTTCCCAGGCAGTGTCCACCCTCGCGGGCAACATTGCTGAAAACGCTGGTGGCCTGCGCGGCCTCAAGTACGGCGTTACCAAGGATTACCTCATGGGCATCGAATTTTTCGACGCCACGGGCGAAGTGGTCAAATCCGGTTCGCGCACGGTCAAGTGCGTTACCGGCTACAACCTCGCCGGCATGATGGTGCAGTCTGAAGGCACGCTGGGCATTATTTCTGAAGCCATTCTCAAGCTCGTGCCGCCGCCCAAGGCCTCCAAGGCCCTGATGGCCGTGTTCTCTGACGTGCAGGACGCCGCTGACGCTGTGGCGGGCATCATTGCCGCCCACGTTGTGCCCTGTACTCTCGAATTCCTCGACAACAACACCATCGTGCGCGTGGACGACTTCACCAAGGCTGGTCTGCCGCGCGAAGCGGGCGCCATCCTGCTCATCGAAGTGGACGGCCACCCCGCTCAGGTTGCTGACGATGCCGAAGCCGTTGAAAAGGTGCTGAAGGCCAACCATGCCACTGCCGTGCACGTGCCCAAGGACGCCGCCGAAAAGTTCAAGCTGTGGGAAGCCCGCCGCATGGCCCTGCCTGTGCTGGCCCGCGCCCGGCCCACCACCGTGCTTGAAGACGCCACCGTGCCGCGTTCGCAGATCCCCGCCATGGTCAAGGCCGTCAACGACATTGCGGCCAAGTACCGCCTTGAAGTGGGCACCTTTGGTCACGCTGGCGATGGCAACCTGCATCCCACCTTCTTGTGCGACAAGCGCGACGCCGACGAATTCAAGCGCGTGGAAGAAGCCATCGACGAAATGTTCGATACGGCTATCAAGCTGAAGGGTACGCTCTCCGGCGAACACGGCATCGGCACCGCCAAGTCCAAGTGGATGGAAAAGGAAACCTCACGCGGCACCATTCTGTTCTCGCAGCGGCTGCGCCGGGCTCTTGACCCCAAGGGACTGCTTAACTCCACCAAGCTGGTGGGCATCTAGGCAGTTCGCTCCGGCATTGCAGAGGCGGGGTCTTTTGGCCCCCGTCTTTTCCGGAGGCTGCCCGCCTTGTGCGGGCGCTACCGGGCAAGAGCAAAAATTCAACCGCTCCAGGAGCGTTTCATGAGTACTATGCACGAACTGGCCCAGCGCCTTATGGCCCTGGACGACAGGATCACTGCCTGCATGAAATGCGGCATGTGCCAGGCCGTGTGCCCCATGTTCGGCGCCACCGGTATGGAAGCTGACGTGGCTCGCGGCAAGCTGGCCCTTATTGACAACCTGGCCCATGAGATGATTCATGACCCTGCGGCTGTGGCCGAAAAACTGGGCCGCTGCCTTTTGTGCGGTTCCTGTCAGGCGTCCTGCCCGCCCGGCGTCCAGATTATGGACGTCTTCATGGAAGCCCGTGAAATCGTAAACGAGTTCATCGGCCTGCACCCGGTCAAGAAGATGATCTTCCGTTCGCTTCTGACCAAGCCTGGCCTCTTCAACTTCGCCATGCGCGTTGGCGCGCCCATGCAGGGCCTTATCTTTGGCTCAAGCAACGACGCGCAGGGCACCGTGTGCGCGCCTCTGCTCAACTTCATGCTGGGCGACCGCCACATCCACCCCCTGGCAAAAACGCCTCTGCACGCCCGCTACGGCGCGCTTGACGAACCCCGCCGCGCTGGCGGGCTCAAGGTGGCGTTCTTCCCCGGCTGCGTGGGCGACAAGATGTACACCGATATGGCAGAAGCCTGCCTGAAGGTGCTGCGTTATCACAACGTGGCCGTGTTCATGCCCAAAAATTTCACCTGCTGTGGCATTCCGGCGCTTTCGTCCGGTGATGCCAAGGGTATGGTGGAGCAGATGCGCGTGAACGTGGAAGCCCTCAAAAACGGCGACTTCGACTATATCCTCAGCCCCTGCGGTTCCTGCACCTCCACGGTCAAGGAACTGTGGCCCCGCTACGCGCACCGTCTGGGTTCTGCCGAAAAGCACAAGATTGAAGAACTGGCCGCCAAGGCCATGGACATCAATGCCTTCCTGGTGGATGTGCTCAAGGTGCAGCCCGCCGAGCAGGCTCAGGAAAATGCCGTCAGCGTGACCTACCACGATTCTTGCCACCTCAAGAAGTCGCTTGGCGTTGTCAGCCAGCCCCGTTCCGTTGTTGCGGCCAACCCGGCCTACAAAATCACGGAAATGGCCGAAGCTGACCGCTGCTGCGGCTGCGGCGGATCGTTCAACCTCTTCCACTACGACTATTCGCGCAAGATCGGCCAGCGCAAGCGCAACAATGTGGTAGCTTCCGGAGCCAAGATTGTGGCCGCCGGTTGCCCTGCCTGCATGATGCAGCTTGAGGACGTGCTTTCGCACAACCATGACTCCGTGCGCGTCAAGCACACTGTGGAGTTGTACGCTGAAAGCCTGAAGTAACATGTGAGCGCGGCGGGGGACTGTGGTTCCTCCGCCGCGTTTATCAACCCGGCGGTTATTCTGCCAGAATGCCCATCTGAAGAAGATCCGCGGGGGGGTGTTTCGGAAGCTATGGGCGTGTTACGCCGTTCGCAGGAATATGAGCGCAAACAATGGCAGCGGGTGAATCCGGCCCTCTGCACACTACTTTTCGCGGCGAAGCTGCATGGTTCAAGAACCCGGCGTGTTTTGAAAAAGGAGTTGTTTATGACACATCAGGAATTGGTAGAAGCCTTTTCCGCCAAGGCTGCGGCTGTTAACGCCGTAGTGCAGGAAGTGCCCAACATGGCAGCCGCCTTGCAGTATGTTGTGGACGTTTGCGCCAACAAGGCTCCCGCAGAGCTTTTGGCTGACGAACCTGGCACGGAACAAGGCCCCCTTAGCCCCAATAAGGTTCCCACGCGCGTACAGCGTGTGGTGGCAGCGCCGCAGCTTGGCGACGCCGACTTTGCCGCGCTGGCAGCTGCCTGTGAAGAAAAAGGTTTTCTGTGCATCCGCGAAGGGCTGCGCAACTATCTTGCCGGTATTGACGTGGGCGTCTCCACCGCCGAGCTTGGCGTTGCCGCCAGCGGTACCTGCCTGCTCAATACCGACAACGAAGACGTGCGCCTTACGGGCATGATCTCGGAAGTTTCCGTGCTGATGCTGCGCAAGTCCACCATCTACCCCGATCTGCCCTCCATAGCCCAGTTGCTGCGCGAGCGCATGAACGAAGGTACTGCCACGTACACCACCCTGGTGACTGGCCCCAGCCGTACCGCCGACATTGAGCGCGTGGCTGCCGTGGGCGTGCATGGGCCGCTGGAACTGCATATCATTCTGCTGGAGGACTAACCCATGCATGACGCCCTCAAGAGCTCATCGGGATATCATAAGGAACTGGACGAAGCCCTGAACGACGAATTTCTGCGTCGCACGCTTGATACCTTTGCCGTGGCCTACCGCGCCAACCGCGAAGCCGTGTTCAAGGAAGTGGACGAGAAAGCGCTGATCAAGCAGATCGCCGATGCCAAGGACTACGCCTGTCAGCACATGGACGAACTGTACGCTCAGTTCAAGGCCGAAGCAGAAAAGCGCGGCGTGCACGTGCACCGTGCCGCCACCGCCGCCGAAGCCAACGACATGATCGTCCGTATCGCCAAAGAAAACAAAGTGAAGAAGGTGGTCAAGTCCAAGTCCATGACCGCCGAAGAGATCGGCCTGAACACCGCGCTGGAAGGCAACGGCCTGATCGTGGACGAAACCGACCTTGGCGAATGGATCATCCAGCTGCGCCACGAAGGTCCTTCGCACATGGTTATGCCCGCCATCCACCTTTCGCGCTATCAGGTGGCCGACGACTTCACCAAGGCCACCGGCGTCAAGCAGGATTCTGACGTGCAGCGTCTGGTCAAGGTGGCCCGCGTCCAGTTGCGCCGCAAGTTCATCGCCGCCGACATGGGCGTGAGCGGCTGTAACTTTGCCGTGGCCGAAAACGGCGCGATCTCTACCGTGACCAACGAAGGCAACGCCCGCATGGTTACGACCCTGCCGCGCGTGCATGTTGCCATTGCCGGTCTGGACAAGCTCGTTGCCAAGCTGGATGACGCCCTGGTTGCTCTTCAGGTGCTGCCCCGCAACGCCACTGCCCAGCGCCTTACCTCCTATGTTACCTGGATGTGCGGCGCAGGCCCCTGTGCGGCCAATGCCGACGACAAAAAGATTCTGCACGTTATCTTTCTTGATAATGGGCGTACCGAAATCGCCAAGGATCCCCTGTTCTCGCAGGTGTTCCGCTGCGTGCGCTGCGGCGCTTGCGCCAACGTCTGCCCCGTGTACCGCCTCGTGGGTGGCCACAAGATGGGCTACATCTACATTGGCGCCATCGGCCTGATCCTTACCTACTTCTTCCACGGCAAGGATCGTGCGCGTATTCTCAGCCAGAACTGCATGGGCTGCGAATCGTGCGCCAATGTGTGCGCTGGCGGCATCGACCTGCCGCGTCTTATCCGCGAAGTGCGCTCGCGCCTCAACGTGGAACAGGGCGCGCCCATCGAAGCCAACCTGCTTTCCGCTGTGATGAAGAACCGCAAGCTGTTCCACAAGCTGCTCAAGTTCGCCAGCTTCGCCCAGAAGCCCTTCACTCGTGGGGCGCAGTTCCAGCGCCATCTGCCTGCCGTCTTCCTTGGCAAGCACAACTTCAAGGCTCTGCCCGCCATTGCCAACAAGTCCTTCCGCGACCGTTGGCCCGAATTGGCCCCCAAGGTGCAGAACCCCTCCTTCCGCGTGGCTATCTTCAGCGGTTGCGCCCAGGACTTCATCTACCCCGAAGAACTGGAAGCCTGCGTGAAGATTCTGGCCGCCAAGAACGTGGCCGTGGACTTCCCCATGGAACAGTCCTGCTGCGGCCTGCCCCTCGAAATGATGGGCCAGCGCAAAACCTCCATGGATGTGGCCAAGCAGAACATCGCCGCCTTCCGTGGCGGCAACTACGACTACATCATCACGCTGTGCGCCAGCTGCGCCGGTCATCTCAAGCACCACTACCCTGAAATCCTGGATCAGGATTTCTCCACGGTGGAAGCTCAGGCCTTTGCGGCCAAGATCATCGACTTCAGCTCCTTCGTGCATGACGTGCTGGGCCTCAAGGCCGAGGACTTCAACAAGTCCGCGCAGAAGGTCACCTACCATGCCTCGTGCCACCTGTGCCGGGGCCTGGGCGTCAAAAAGGCCCCCCGCGAGCTTATTGGCGATGCGGCTGAATACGTGCCCTGCGAGGAAGAAGAAGTGTGCTGCGGCTTTGGCGGCAGCTACTCTGTGAAGTTCCCCGAAATCTCCGCCCAGCTGCTGGACAAGAAAATCGCCAACATGAAGGCCACCGGCGCTGACCGCCTGGTGGTGGACTGCCCCGGCTGCGTCATGCAGATCCGTGGCGGTGCTGAAAAGCAGGGCCTCAAGATAAAGGTCGACCATATTGCTGAACTTCTGGCTGAAAATCTGAAAAAATAATCCAACGAAACATCTTCCTGTGGGTGGAGAGCTGAGGCTCTTCATCCGCAGGAAAGTTGAGGGATGATTTCGGTTCTCCTCTGTGGGGAGGGCCGAAACCTGGTCTGTCCTCTTGCGTCTGGGGACGGAAAAACTCTGGCTGAAATCCCGTAAAGCAATGCGGCAGCATTGCGTTAACATCATCCTGCCAGGCGGCGAGGTGTAAAACTGGGCAGTGTGTGCTGAGAATGGGAGCAGCTCACTGCTTCACAAATGCGGAGGCATTATGTCTATTGGAATGTTGGCTCTTTTAGCTATTATCCCCATCCTTGTTGCACTCATTTTTATGGTTGGCCTGCGGTGGCCAGCGACCCGAGCCATGCCACTGGCATGGCTGGTCTGCGTTATCTGCGGACTTGTGGGCTGGAAGCTTTCTCCCTCCTATCTGCTTGCTCTGTCTCTCCAGGGCGTTGTCGTTGCCATCGGTGTTCTGATTATTGTATTTGGCGCAATTCTTATTCTTTATACTCTTGAAGAAAGCGGCGGCATGGAAACCATCCAGTGCGGCATGCAGGGCGTCAGCCGTGACCGCCGTCTGCAAGCCATCATTATTGGCTTCATGTTTGGAGCCTTTATTGAAGGCGCTGCCGGCTTTGGCACTCCTGCCGCTCTTGCCGCGCCCCTGCTGCTTGCTCTGGGCTTTCCGGCCATGGCCGCAGCCGTGGTCTGCCTGGTGTTCAACTCCGTGCCAGTTACCTTTGGCGCAGTGGGCACGCCTGTTATCGTTGGTTTCAGCTTTCTTAAAAATCTTGTGGCGGAATCCGTTGCCGCCAACCCCAATTTGCCCTTCCAGAATTATGACGGATTTGGTGCGGCTGTAGGCCAGTGGGCAACCTTTATGCATGCCCCCATGGCTATTATCCTCACCATTTTCATGCTGGGCTTCATGACCCGCTTTTTTGGCAAGGAAAAATCCTGGTCTGTTGGCTTTGCCGCGTGGAAGTACTGCGTTTTTGCGGGTGTTTGCTTCCTTGTGCCGTACCTTGCCTGTGCGTGGTTGCTTGGCCCTGAATTCCCCGCTCTGCTTGCGGGCCTGCTTGGCCTTGGCGTTGTGGTGTGGGGTACCAAAAAGGGATTTTGCGTTCCCAAGACGGTGTGGGAATTTGCCCCGCATACAGAATGGGACAAAAGCTGGACAGGCTCCGTGCCCCCCAGCACCAAGACAGAATTCCGTGCGCGCATGACCCAGCTCCAGGCATGGTTGCCCTACGTGCTGATCTGCATCCTGCTGGTGCTTTCGCGCATTCCTGCGCTTGGCCTCAAGGCTTGGCTGCTGAGTTTCAAACTGAACTTTGTTGATATCCTGGGATTCAAGGGCGTAAACGCTTCCATTGATTATCTGTATCTGCCCGGCACGTTCTTTATCGTGGTGTCGCTCATGACCATCACCTTGCACAAGATGCCCAAGGCCGCGGTTTCCCGAGCTTGGGGCGAAAGCCTGCGCAAGATGAAGTCCCCAACCATTGCCCTGATTTTTGCCGTGGCGCTGGTGTCCATTTTCCGTGGCTCAGCGACAAACCCCATTGATGTGCCCTCCATGCCCTTGGCTTTGGCCCAGGCAGTGGCCGCTGTGGCTGGTTCGGTGTGGCCTGTTCTGGCTGCCTTTGTGGGCGGTCTTGGTGCCTTTATCACGGGCTCCAACACGGTTTCTGACCTTATGTTTGCTGAATTCCAGTGGAACATGGCTCAGGCCCTGCACCTGCCCCGTCAGATCATCGTGGCGGCTCAAGCCGTTGGCGGTGCCATGGGCAACATGATCTGCGTGCACAATATCGTGGCCGCCTGCGCGGTTGTGGGCCTGTCGGGCCGCGAAGGCGAGGTTCTGCGCCGCACGTTCTGGCCCTTCATGCTCTACGGCACCATCGTGGGCATTATCTGCACCGTGCTGGTGATGCTTAATCCTAGCGTGTTCTAGAATGCTGGCGGCATAGCCGCAGCACATATGTTGAAAAGGCCGCTCAGCATTGCTGGGCGGCCTTTACTCATAGATCAGGCTGGCGGTCTGGTGGATATGTCTGGATAACTCTTTGTGGAATCTTGTTTCGCTAATGGCTACGCTGTTTATCTGGAAGTTGTTTCCAGTACCAGTTGCTTACGAGCGTATCGTCACGTGACGCCCACTCACCGCACGATTCAAAATAGTCCAGCACGTTCTGTTCCCTGAGGCTGAGCTCAAGCCCGGAGCGTGCCATCTGGCGCATGCGGATAAAGATCACCAGACATTCAAAGAGCGAAAACAGATCGTCAGTCTCCAGGGCCTCCTGGTTCAGGTATTTTGTAAATTCCTGATAAAAGGGGTTGTGCTCATCAACTATGGCATCATAATCCGTGCTGAATTCCTTGAGTGACATGATGCCTGAACGAAAGTGTTTTTCGAAGGGGCACTCATGACCCTGTCCTGCTTTGGCACAGAGGCGCTGCATAAGTTCCAAATGATCTGAAAGCGGCATAGCTTGGCTCCTGAGACAAAATGTTCTGCTTGGAGATAGTTTATCTTCTATAAATATTCAAATCAAGCAGGCGAAAAAAAAGCCCGCTCTTGTCAGGGCGGGCTTTCGTAAAAAACAATTTTAAAAGGCGGCGTTTGAAGCTAAAATTATTTAATCTGTCTGCTCAATGCGCTGTTTGAATAGTAAAAAAGTTTTTTTGATTTTTTGCTAAAAGTAAAAGTTGCTTTTTGCAATTAGACTAGCGCTGGTTGCGCCGTGGTTGCAGATACTGCGGCTGAAAAAGCAGGCGATACTGCTTCACTGTGGACAGCCGCTGAGGGGCTGTTACTTCACCTTCGATAGACAGCGCCTTGTCTGAAAGCCCAAAGGGTTGAAGCTGTCCAGGCGGAACATCCATGTGCGAAAGCCTTTCGCCGCTGACATTGAATACCGGAAGGCTGCTGGAAGAAGAACCAGCCATGAGCACTGCGGTGGCATTGGCCGAAGGCGAGACGTTTTTTCCAGCCGTTGAGCGATGGGAAGTGGCGTTGAGCAGACTTGGCATGGAGACTTCGGCCCTGCGCAGCATATCAATAAAGTCGTTGCCGGTGCGGCCAACAAACGTCACAAGCGAAGAGCCGTCGCCATATACGAGCAGGCTGACGGGCATGGTGCCTCCGTGTATGCCAAAGTAGGCAGGGCGTGCGCCAGCTGGCATGACCACCCAGCCTTGCTGCTCTGGCAATCCCTGGCTGTCTGTGCTCCAGGCGGTTGCGGGGACTAGGGCAGTCAGCAAAAAACAGAACAAATAAATTGTGTTCCGCATATTATCCTGTTCCGGATAGGGAAATTTGCATGTTACGGTATGATTCTACCGCCATGCCCACCATTTAGTGAGCCGCGCGGCAATTGTCAAGGCGGCTGAAAAGACGCATGTCCTATGCCTTTACAAGCCTAGCCGGGGCGGCGCTTTTTGGATTTTTGCGCAGGCTGCGTAGCTGGCTCTGGCGCTGCCTTTTGCTGTTGCGGCGTCAGGTCGGGCGGCGGCGGAATCTGGGGCAGATTCTGGGCATTGCCAAGGTAGTGCAGAAAAAAATCGCCCAGGGATTCGGTCATGCGTCTGTGGATTGCCCCCCGTGTTTCTTCCGTGACCGAGCGGCACAGTTCCGGCAACTCCATGGCCAGCGATTCGGGGCAGGGCGCCATGAGCGCACCCGTGTCGGCCTGCGGCAGGCTCAGCCAGCGAGGCTTTTTATCCATAAGTTCAAATATGCGCCGCGCATGCAGGGCGGGGTTGTTCAGGCTGTCATTGGGTGCAGCCATGATCAGCAGAGGCGGGTAGAACCAGTGGAATGACTGGCGCGAAAACAGCATGCCAAAACCGGGCGCCACTGCCGCTATGGCGCGGATGCGCGTGTCGGCGAGGCTGCGTGTGAGCGGCAGGTTTTTGCACAGCGATTCCATGCGTCCGCGAGCCCATGTATTGCAATACATGTCGCTTGGAGCAGTGCGCGAGCAGTAGCTGGCCCATCCCTCGCAGTCGGGCAGCGCACCGCCCAGCAGCAAAGCCGCCGCGCCGCCAACGCCAAAGCCGATTACGCCGATGCGTGAGGCGTCAATGCTGGGCTCCACTTCCGGATCATGCAGGAGCAGGTCAATGCTGCCAGAAAGTTCATGTGCACGATTTTCAAGCTGCTGCCAGGTCAGCAGGTTGTCCATGTTGTCCATGTTGTCGCCAGGGTGATTGGGGGCAGCCACCACAAAACCCAGTGATGCCAGCCACGCGGCGGTATCATGGTACGAAAAACGCGTTCCCGCGGTATCGTGCGAGAGCAGAAGCAGAGGGAAACGCCCGTCCACCGCCTTGCCAGCGCGGGAGGCGGAAATTTCCCATGGGGCATAGTTGAGATCCCGCGGCGGGCGGGATGATGGATACCACACATTCACATCCAGGCGCAGGCCTGTTTCCGGCGACCACTGGCCAAGCGTCCTGAAACCAACCATATATGTGTCGGCAGCATTGGCGGCAGGAGCGAACAGGAGCAGGGCTAGGACAGCTATGGTGGTGAGTACGCGCATGGCTGTGTTGTGCCACAAGCGGCCTTGGGGTACAAGAGCAGACCGAAGGCGCGCCAACGCGCCCGATGAGGGAGATCAGCCTTTATGGAACTACTGAGCAGCTTTGTCAGTTTTATTCTGCACATAGACGTGCATTTGTTTGAGCTTGCCGATCAGTACGGGCTATGGCTTTACGCCATACTGTTCGTCATTGTTTTTTGCGAAACAGGCCTTGTGGTAACCCCCTTCCTGCCGGGTGATTCCCTGCTGTTTGCCTCCGGCGTGGTGGCCGGGGCCGGGCTTTTGGGCTATGGCGAAGTGATGGGCGTACTGCTGGCGGCAGGCATACTGGGCGATGCGATGAATTACTTTATCGGGCGGCACGTGGGGCCAGCCATTTTTTCGCGCGAGAACCGTCTTATCAAAAAGTCCCACCTGCTCAAGGCGCACAATTTTTACGAGCGGCACGGCGGCAAGGCTATTGTGCTGGCCCGCTTTGTGCCCATTGTGCGCACCTTTGCGCCCTTTGTGGCGGGCATTGCCCTGATGCATCCGCCCACGTTTTTTCTGTTCAACATCACGGGCTGCGTGCTCTGGGTGGGCGGGCTGGTTTCCGCCGGGTACTTTCTCGGCAATCTGGAATGGGCGCGGCAGAACTTCAGCCTGATTGTTTACGGCATCATCATTGTTTCCGTGCTGCCCGTTGTTATTGAAGTAGCGCGCTCCAAGCTTGGGAAGGGCAAGGATTAGGCCCTACAGCACGACACGCAGGCGTCCGCCTTCCATATGCGCCTCCCTGTTAATGCACAGGGGGGCGTCTTCATCATGGTGGGACACAAAAACCATCTGGACGCCCTGCAAGGCAAGCTGATCCAGCAAATGCAGGTACTGGGCGCGGCTTGGCGCATCCAGGCCGGAACAGGGTTCATCCAGCAGCAGGATGTCCGGCCCGCCCACCAAGGCGCGCGCCAGAAACAGGCGGCGCAACTGACCCGTGGACAGATGGCGGATGGATTGCCGCCCAAGCTTTTTCAGGCTCTCGGGGCTTTCATCGGGGAACATCTGGGCCATGCGGCTTGCGGCCTCGGCCCGTTCGGCATCAGAAAAACGGCGGTATACGCCTATGCTGTTGTCAAAGCCCGTGCAGACCATATCAAGCGCATTGAGGGAATAGCCATACAGAGCCTGCGAAAGATCTGACACAAGGCGCACGCCCTTGCGCAGGGCTTCAAGGGTATCTACCTGCCCGCCCTGACCGGGCAGCCAGCGGTCAAATCTTCCCCCGGCGGCAACAAATTCATCACCTGCCAGCAAACGCAGCAATGTGGATTTGCCCGAGCCGTTGGCCCCGGTGATGCGCCAGTTTTCGCCCTGATGCATGCACCAGCTGATGTCGTGCAGCACTTCCTGCCGATCAATGAATACGGCAACGTTATCCAGATCAAGCATGGCGTGACCGCCGTTGAGCACGTGCTCTGCGACGCCAGAGGCATTGTTGTTCTGCACTGTCTTTGGCGCTTCTTCACTGGCCTCAGACGCAGGCGGCGCTGTGAACAGGCGGCCATGACGCACATAACGGCGGCCTGCGCACCAGTCGGGAATATTGGCGGCGCGGTGCGCCGTCATCACAACCGTGCAGCGGCTGGCGTATTCACCGAGGGTCTCAAAAAAAATCTGGCGATAGCGTTCGTCAAGGCCTTCATCACACTCGTCAAGCAGCAGCAGGGTGGGCGCGCGCAGAAGGGCGCGGCCAAGCAGCAGCAAACGCAGCTGCCCCTGCGAAAATGTGGGCACAGTGCGCTCAAGCAGGCCTTCGGCATCAAGGCGCGCGGCCATGTCTTCCACTGCCTGGCGTCTGTAGGCTGTGCTGTCGGCATAGACCAGTGGAGTATCTTCAAAGCCTGTAAGCAGCAGGTCGCGGCCCGTGAGATCCCAGGCCTGCCGCTGATAGTTTTCCTGCTGCGCAGGAGAAACAAGGCTTGTCATGCCCCTGCCCGCCAGTGGGGAGTCTTCCGGGCCGTCAGGCCCGTGCCACTGGATGCGCCCGTGGGCGGGCCACAGCTCGCCGCGCATGAGCCGCAGCAGGGTGGACTTGCCCGAGCCGTTGGGGCCAATGAGCGCGCAGTGCGCTCCGCGCCGCACATGCCAGTTGATGTTGTGCAGCACATGCTTCTGGCTGGCGTCGCCGGGCAGGAAAAGACTTACGTCATCGATGGATACAATAATTTCGGACATACATGATCCGTGGTGTCAAAGGCATGCGCCGTTTTACAGGGGCAGCACAATCCGCTGGCCCCGATTAAAAATGGTGTACTCGGCAAAGCCAAAGGCGCGCGCGTAGGAGGCCAGCCGGGCAAAACCGTAGCCCACGTCATCGGTGCCGTGCGCATCTGAGGCGAAACTCACGGGCAGGCCCATTTGCGCGGCCATGAGCATGATGGGCGGCGCGGGGTAAATCTCGCGGCAGGCCTTGCGCAGGCCCGCAGAGGATATCTCCATGCTCATACCCATGCGTTGCAGGGTCGCAAGGCCGCGTTGCACCAGCGCCATGCTTTCCGGCTTTGCCAGCCAGATGTGGAACTGCTCTACAGAGAAAATCTTGATGAGGTCAGGGTGCGCGGCAATGTTGAACAGGCCGGAGAGGATCATGCGCTCCCAGACTTCAAAATAGGCCTGGTACTGCTTGTCGCATTCTTCCTGCGAAAAGGCTTTCCACGGCTCGGCGCCGTCGTCAAAGCCCCAGTGGCCGATAAAATGCACGCTCCCAAGCAGGTAATCAAAGTCAAAGGCGGCGCAGGAGGCGCGGGTGTAGTCCTCCTGCCCTTCGAGCCAGTCCATTTCCATGCCGAACAAAACGCGGCAGGGGCCATTGGGGTTGGCGGCCTTGAGGGCGCAAACCTCGCGCACGTAGTCCGGCAGATGGCGGGTCAGTTGCTCGCGGTATTCGTGTGTGTAGTCAAAGCCCACGGGCCGGGGCGAGTGCTCGGTAAAGCCCATGTATTCAAGCCCTTTGGCCTGGGCGACAGCGTACATTTCTGCCGGAGTGTTGCCGCCGTGCGAATACTTGGTGTGCGTGTGCAGGTCTGCGAGAATCATGCTGATCTTCCTGAATATGCCTGGGCCGCGCCCTTGGCCCGCCGGAGAATGACATTCCGGCCCCTGAACGGGGATGTTGCCGATATAAAAGGGCCTGCCATGGCGGCGCAGGGGGCGGCAGGTCTGATGCTGGTGTGAACTCTGACGTGAGTATGACCGCGAACTGCAGGTCTGGCAAGCCGGGGCCAAGGGGCAGGCGGAATTGCAGTCTTTTTTATGGATGGGCTACGAAAAAAGGGAGCCTCCAGCGGAGGCCCCCCTTTTATCAGATGCCGGGCTGCAATCAGCCTGCGATTCTTTTGACTATTTCCTGTCCGGCCTTGCGCCCTGCGCCCATGGCCAGAATGACCGTGGCCGCGCCGGTGACGATGTCGCCGCCCGCAAAGACGTTGGGAATGGAGGTTTCGCCAGTGGTCTCATCGGCCTCGATGTAGCCCCACTTGTTCAGTTTGAGCTCAGGGGTAGCCTCGAGGAGGATGGGGTTGGAACGGGTGCCCAGAGCCACAATGGCAAGGTCGGTGGGCAGATCGTATTCCGAGCCTTCCACCGGCACAGGCCTGCGGCGGCCAGAAGCATCGGGTTCGCCCAGTTCCATACGCTGCAGGGTTACGGACTGAAGGCGCATTTCCGCATCGCCGTTGAAGCGCAGCGGGGCTGAAAGCATGGCAAACTGCACGCCTTCTTCCTCCGCATGTTCCAGCTCTTCCAGACGGGCGGGCATTTCAGCCCTTGTGCGGCGATAGACCACATGCACGCTTTCCGCGCCCATGCGCAGGGCTGTGCGCGCCGCGTCCATGGCCACGTTGCCCGCGCCGAACACGGTAACGTGCTTGCCGGGGTAGGCCGGAGTGTCCTGCGAGGGGAAGTTGTAGGCGCGGCCAAGGTTGACGCGGGTGAGGTATTCGTTAGCGGAGAACACGCCCACCAGATTTTCGCCGGGAACGCCCAAAAAGACGGGCAGACCAGCGCCAACGCCGATGAAAATGGCGTCGTATTCCTTGCGCAGGTCGTCAATATCAATGGTACGGCCACCCACGGAATTGAGGTGGAAGTCCACACCGGCCTGACGCAGGCCGTTGATTTCCGTGGCCACCACATTCTTGGGCAGACGGAAGGCGGGGATGCCGTAAATAAGCACGCCGCCGGGCTCGTGCAGGGCTTCAAACACATCGACCTTGATGCCTGCGGTGGCGCACACGCCAGCACAGGTCAGGGACGAAGGGCCGGAGCCGATGCAGGCCACCTTTTTGGCTCCCAGGGGCAGTGCGCAGGCATTGGTGCCGGTCACCTGCTCACAGGCTGTGGTGGCGATGTACGTGTCTGCCACGAAGCGTTCAAGGCGACCAATGGCCACGGGCTGACCCTTGGCCTTGAGTACGCACTTGCCTTCGCACTGGTGCTCCTGGGGGCACACGCGACCGCACACGGCGGGGAGGCTGTTGGTGGTCTTGATGATGCGGTAGGCGGCGTCCATGTTGCCTTCGGCAACCTGATGGATAAAGTCGCGGATGGGCACTTCAACAGGGCAGCCCGAGACGCACAGGGGTTTTTTGCACTGGAGACAGCGGCTGGCCTCGGTCTGAGCCATTTCCTTGGTGTAGCCGAGGGCGACTTCTTCAAAGTTGGCTCGGCGCACTTTTGCGGGCTGGCAGGGCATGTCCACACGGGGAGCCACGGTCTTTTTGGGTTTGCTATTCTCCATGGCTGACTCTCCGGTATTCTTCAATGGAAATGGTTTCCTGCTCCCGGTAAGCGGCCAGGCGGCGGCGCAGTTCGGGAAAATCCACTTCGTGACCGTCAAATTCGGGGCCGTCCACACAGGCGAACTTGGTTTTGCCGCCTACGGTGACGCGGCAGGCGCCGCACATGCCGATGCCGTCAACCATGATGGGGTTGAGGCTGACCGTGGTCTTGACACCAAAGGGGCGCGTGGTTTCCGCCACGGCGGCCATCATGGGCACGGGGCCGACCGCCACGACTTCAAACACGTCCTTGTCTTTTTCAAGCCGGTCGCGCAGAAGCTCGGTAACAAGGCCTTTGTGCCCGTAGCTGCCATCGTCCGTGGAAACAAGCAGTTCATCCACAAATGATTTGAGCTCGTTTTCAAAGAGCAGCAGGTCTTTGCTGCGAGCGCCGATAACGCCCACGACCTTGTTGCCGATGCGGGCATGGCCCTTGGCGATGTGGTGCATGGCGGCAATACCGGTGCCGCCGCCCACGCATACGACCGTGCCGCGTTTTTCAATATGGGTGGGGTGGCCCAGGGGGCCGCAGACGTCAAGAATGGCATCTCCAACGCCGAGTGCTTCAAGCATGGCGGTACTCTTGCCCATAACCAGATACACTATGGTAATGGTGCCGTTTTCCCGGTCAGTATCTGCAATGGTCAGCGGAATGCGCTCGCCCTGTTCGCTCATGCGCAGCATGACGAAGTGGCCGGGGCGCGCTTTTTGCGCGATTTGCGGCGCGTGGAGCACCAGTTTGCTGGTTTTGCCCGGGATCAGGCTTTCCTTGTGCAATATAGGTGTTGGCATAGGTTCTCCTCGTCAGGCATCTGAGTTGCTGCATGGTAGCTGCGATCGAAATTACTTGCAAGTAACAGTTTTATCGTATCTCTTTTACATGACTGATATAATTTGTTCTCCGTTTTTACTTTGCGTTTGCGGGCATGCAATGGGCCTTTTTTTTAGACGTAGCCTAAAGATCTGGCCTAATGTTCCGATAAAAACCTTGACGAGTGGGGAAGGGGAGACGGTACAAAACCAAACAAGGAGGCGGACAGGGCCAACCCCTTTGCAAGGAAGCAAGTGATCCATTCATGGAGGAATGGTCATGTCGCAACACATCGGTGACGTTTTCCATTTGGGAGCCTCGCCGCCTGAATTGGCCGATGATCCATCACACAATCGTGATCTGAGGCTGGTTGAGCGGTATCTTGCAGTTCTGGAAGAAAACAAAAAGGCATGCCGCTCGGCTTTGACTGATGCGGATATGGCTTTGGACATGGCGGGTTTTGTGCGGCGGCAGCTGCGCAGGCCTGCCCAGCTGCCCAGGATGTCTCCGGCCTTGCTGGCCCTGGCTCTTGTGCGGCGCGTTCCTGACGCGCCCGAACAATAAACCGGACGGACTTCTACGTTGAATTCCGGCCCGGATGCAGAACGACCATGCGTTCTCAATGCAACATTAACGCGGCATTGCAGAACACAAACCACTAGCATCACTTTTCCGTGACATGATAGGGGGCATGGCAGTCCGCAATCCATGACGAATTCTCCACTCATAGAGAGGCGGGGGCGTGGGGCCTCTGCCTCTCGCGTTTTATGCGCCGGAAATATCTTCAGTCAGCGATGGCCCGCCTCTCGTGCTGTCGTGCAGCGGCTGACCCTCCGCATTGCGTAGTGAAAACGGCCCCTTCCGGGGCCGTTCTGATACATCGGCAACCGCCCAGAGCGTTCGCCGCATGTGTGCGGATGCTAGGGATAGAATCCCGTGGGCTTTTCCGAGAGGTTGATGAGGATGTTTTTTTGCTGGGTGTAGTGCTCAAGAATGATCTTGTGCGTTTCACGCCCGATGCCCGACTCCTTGTGCCCGCCAAAGGGCGCGCCCGCCGGAATGCTGTTGTAGGTATTCACCCACATGCGGCCTGTTTCAATGGCGCGGCTTATGCGCATGGCCCTGTTGATGTCGCGTGTCCAGACCGCGCCGCCCAGGCCGTAGGGGCTGTCGTTGGCCATGGCCACAACTTCCTCTTCCGTCCTGAACTTGATGATGACCGCCACGGGGCCGAAGATTTCGTCCTGAGCCACACGCATGCTGTTGGTGACGTTGCCGAGCAGGGTCGGACGCATGAAGCAGCCCTTGGCAAGCTCGCCATTCGTGATGCGCTCGCCGCCGCAGAGTACGGTGGCGCCCTCCGTCTTGGCCTGCTCAATGCAAAGCTGAATGGCCTTGAGGTGCGATTCGTAAATCTGCGAGCCCATCTGGGTTGCAGGATCCCACGGCAGGCCGACCTTGACGCGGTTGAAGCGTTCCACGGCTTCTGCCACAAACTGGTCGTAAATGTCCTCATGCACAAACACGCGCGACCCGGCGCAGCATACCTGCCCCTGGTTGAACAGAATGCCCATTTGCAGGCCGTCCATGGCCAGATCCCACTGACAATCGGGAAAATAGATGTTGGCCGATTTGCCTCCCAGCTCAAGGGTGGAGGGGATGAGGCGTTTTGCCGCTGCAAGGCCAACCTGACGGCCAACTTCGGTAGAACCGGTGAAGGCCAGCTTGCGGAAGCCTGGATGCTCGAGCATGAACTGGCCGGAGCGGGAGCCGCGCCCGGTGATGACGTTGAACACGCCCTTGGGCAGCACGCCTGCAATAAGCCGCGCCAGCTCCAGCACGGAAAGCGAAGTGTGATTGGAAGGCTTGAACACGGTGCAGCACCCGGCGGCAAGCACGGGGGCCAGCTTCCAGGCAGCCATGAGGAAGGGGAAGTTCCACGGCACAATCTGACCCACAACGCCTATGGGTTCGCGGAACACCAGGGACATGGTGTTTTCGTCCAGCATGACGGCGGTGCCTTCATCGGCGCGCACCACCCCGGCAAAGTAGCGGAAGTGGTCGGCGGCAAAGGGAACGTCCACATTCATGGTTTCCCGGATGGGCTTGCCGTTGTCCAGGGTTTCCACCATGGCGAGGTGTTCTTTGTTGGCATCAATAATGTCTGCAATTTTCAGCAGCATATTGGCCCGTTCAATGGGGTCGATCTTTTTCCAGCTGTCCCATGCCTTGTTGGCAGCCGCCACTGCTGCGTCCACGTCTTCCTTGGTGGCTTCGGCGCAGGTTGCCAGGCGCTCGCCATTGGCGGGGCAGAACGTTTCAAACGTGCCGCCGTCGGAGGCCTGCTTCCACTGGCCGTCGATGAATAGGGAGTACGAATCCTGAATGTCCGGTTTGTTCATGAATCACTCCTTTTTTTAAAACCATGATTGTCTGAAGGACAATAAGATAGATATATGGATTGCAAATCCATATTGAATAGTAGATTTTTGTTCATGCTGACATGATTTAATACACATTGTGAAAAAAAATACAATTTAAAATTATATTTATATAATCATTCAACACTACAAAATCTGCTTGTTGCGTGGTAAATAAAGCAATGCAGGCTTATTTTGCAAACGTGTCACGCTATTATTGCGTAGCAGGATGGCTTGTTCAAAAAAGATATGGGATTCAGGCGGGATGCGTAAAAGCACTCTGCCTGAATCCCATATTAATGGTGGTATGTCGGAATGAAATCAGCTTTTGGCTGCGCGGTAGCCGTGCGAAAAGTCGGCGGCGTAAAGGCGGGAGGGCGCGCCCTCGCGGCTTTCTGCGGGCAGCACAAGAAAAACGGTCTGCCGGGTCAGGTTGTGGCGGGTTATGCACTGGGCCAGTTCGCCCAGCGTGGTCCAGTGCAGTTGTTCCTCGGGCCAGCTGACCATGTGGGCGCAAAAAATGTGTGTTTCGGGCGGCAGGCTGCGCGAGAGTTCGTCCTGAAGAGCCTGAGCCGACGCTGCGGAGAGGTATACGGCCATGGAGGCCCCATGCTGCGCCAGCAGGTGCAGATGCTCACGCGCCGGCACCGGAGTGCGGCCTTCAAGGCGGCTGATAATGAGGCTCTGGGTTACTTCCGGCACGGTAAAGGTAATGCCCGCCGCAGCCGCAGCCGCACAGGCGGCGGTAACGCCCGGCACCACACGCCAGGGGATGCCGTCCGCATCCAGCAAGGCGGCCTGCTCGCGCAACGCACCGTACAGGGATGGGTCGCCCGTATGCACACGGGCCACGGAGCGGCCCGCCAGTGCGGTTGCCCGCACCAGCGCATGGCACTGCTCAAGATTCAGCGGGGCGGAATCCACAACCATGGCGTTGGGCGCGGCACAGGCCACCACCTCGCGCGGCACCAGCGAACCTGCATAGAGCACGAGGGCGGCCTGTTCAATGGCCTTGCGCCCCTTGATGGTCATGAGGTCTGGATCACCCGGCCCTGCGCCCACAAATGTAACGATGCCGGGCGTAATCCCGGTCTGCTGCGCGCTGTCCATGCGGCTACCTGCCTTCGGGCTGTGCGCCGGACTGAATGGGAGCAGGCGCGGGTTTTTGGGCGGCAAGTAAAAATACGGGGTTCATGGCCGCCAGGTGTACATCGCCGCCAAGGCTTTTGCCTTCAGATGCGCTGATTTGCAGAATTTCCACAGGCCAGCCCATGTCTTCAAAAAAGCGGCGGCACAGGCTGAAACTGTCCAGAAGCACACAACTGACCACCACGCGCCCCCCCACAGGCAGGCGCAGGCATACATGCCCCAAGATGTCATCCCCGTCATCGCCGGAGAGGCCGCCGCCGATGAATACCCGTTGCGGATCAGGCAGACCGGGCAGGCATTCGGGGGCTTGCCCGAGGCGTACTTCCACATTGGCCGCGCCAAAGCGGCGGCGGTTTTCCTGAATGCCCATGGCGCGGCCGGCGGAGCGTTCCACCGCGATTACGCGGCCCTCGTGCGCCAGCACGGAAGCTTCAAGAGCCACAGCGCCCGAGCCGGAACCGAGATCCCACACCACATGCCCGGCTTCAATGCGCAGCAGCGCCAGAGCGGCGGCGCGCACGGGCTTTTTGCTTATGAGGCCTCGGTCAACCGCAAGTTGGTCGGCGTCAAGCCCAAGATGCGGGCGGCGGGCCGGAGCCATTGGTATCAGCACCATTGTGCAGGCCGGGCCAAATTCGCGCCCGGCGGCATCGGCCATGCTCAGGTGGCTGACGCATTCATCGGCAGCGCCCATGCGCTCAAAAATATGGGCATCAAACCAGTCCACCCCACGGTCGAGCAGGTGGCGGGCGAGCACATCGGGCGACATGCGTGCATCAGTCAGGATGCAGAGCGGCGCGTTCTTGCCGCAGGCCACGTTGAGGGGGCGCAAATCATCGCGCCCGTGCAGGGAGAGGCAGATAACCTTGTGCCACGGCAGGGAAAGGCGCGCGCAAGCCTGCTGCAGGGAACTGACAGCGGGCAGCAGGCGCACGGCATCTGCCCCCATGCGGCGCACAAGGGTCGCGCCGATGCCAAAGAGCAGTGGGTCGCCGTCTGCCAGCACAAGCACACGCTCCCCTGCGGCCCGCAACTGGCTGAGTCGGGTGAGCAGCGGTTCCAGCGGCGTGGTCAGGGGCAGCAACCGTGCCTTGAGGGCGGGGCCTGCTGCGGGAGCAGCGCTCTGATTGCCGGTTGTCGGGTCATGTACGGGCTGGCTTTCTGTGGAATGCCCGTCTGCGGCACTCGTTGCTGCCAAGGTTGAGGTGCTGCTGGATTCCAGACTGCTGCCGGAAAATTCCTCCAGCAGCATGCGTCCTGCGCAGATCGCATCGGCTTGTTCCGCAAGCTGGCGCTGGGCTTCGGCCAGACCTGCCAGACCTCGCGGACGTGCGCAGTCGAGGCCCATGACCGTGATGGGTTCCGGCGCGACAGTCGTTGGTTCAAAAACAAAGAATGACTGCAACATTTCCGACATGGGCGGCCAGTCATCCTGCTCGGATGTGCCCGCAACGGCGGGGCTGGCGGGCGTAGCGGCGGTGGGTGCGGTAATGGCAGGCGGGCTTTCGGCCTCAGGTGCGGCCTGTGTGGTACTGGCGGCAAGGGTGTTTATAGCTGCTGTTGCAGCGGATTCGGCTGGCAACTCTGCGGGCGTGGCTGGGGCGTCATCGGCGTTTGCGGGTGCGGAATCCATAAGGAGGGGTTCATCTCTGTCTGATGCGTCCGCATCTGCCGTTCCGGTATTCGTATTGTCATCGCAAGGCAGTGCTTCATCAGCGGTAATCGGGGCATCAACGCGTGCAGTGTCTGCGTTGGCGGCGACATTGTACGTAGCGGCGGGCTCCGCAAAGGCGCAGATATTTTGGGTAGTTGTCGAGCCGTCAGCAGAAAATTCCGGCAAGTCGGCAGCCTGCTCATCAGTCTCGGCAGCGGTCTGCGCAAGGGGCTGACCTGCAGGATGCTCGCCGGGGGTCTCCAGTGGGCCAGCGGCAAGGGCCTCGGCCGGAACGGCGTTGGCTGCGTCATCGTCCCGTGTCTGGGTGTCGGGCGTATGGGTTGGCACGGCAAAGCCGGGCAGTGAGACCTGATGTTTCATAACGCCAATAATTCCCTGCCGTCAGTGTGAAAAAGGTGCAAGCTCACGGGGCGGCCTGCAAAAAGTTGCGCGGTGCGTGCCGCCTGCTGCGCCACCCGCCTGATAGTCTTTGCTCCTGCGCTGTCTGCCAGCAGCAGTTCCAGTGCGTGAGCCGCTGTTACGCACCGGGTGATGGCATCCGCACAGGCAGCGCCAGCCTCGCTGGCAAGCTGCGCAAGGGCCTGCATGTCCAGCGTGGAATCCTTGGCATGAGTGTATGTATGCCCTTGGGCCAGCTTGACCAGTTTACCAAAAAAACAGCCCCAGATAATGCGCTCAAACTGCATGCTCCCCACAGCTTGCAGGGAGAACTGCGCAAAATCCGCAACCTGTACAAAGCACCGCTCCGGCAGCTCGGGGTAGCGCTCCATAAGCAGCCGTTCCGAGCGCCTTCCCGTGGTCAGGCACGCACATTGGCAGCCTGTGGCGCGGGCCACGGCAAGCCCCTGCTCAATGGTGGCCTTCCACGCATCATGGCTGAACGGACGCACCGTGCCCTGGGTTCCCAATATGGAAATGCCGCCTTCAATGCCCAATCTGGGGTTGAAGGTCTTGTGCGCCAGCTGCGCGCCATCAGGTACGCTGACAAATACCGTCAGCCATGTGCGGCACTGGAGGGCAGCGGCGTATTCCTGCTCCTGCGCTTGCAGTGCGTAGGTTATCTGTTGGCGCGGCACCGGGTTGACCGCAGCCTGACCAATGGCTACAGGCAGACCGGGCAAGGTGACGCGCCCCACCCCCGGCCCTCCCTTTATAATGATGTGGTCGGGGTATGCAACTGCCGTGTCGGGGGATGTCCACCCGGCGTTATGGGCGGGCGTATGCCGTGCCGCATCCTCGACCTGGTTTGCTGGGCGATGCTTGGGGGGCCGCGCGCTCTCCACCACCGTGGCCGTTATGCGAGCGCCAGACGTGGCGTCAGGGTCATCGCCGCCGTCCTTGATTATGCTGGCGTGGGCAATGGCAATGATGTCCGGTGGAGGTGGATCGGCCAGCCCGCTTGCGGCGCCAGCTTCGGCGGCAGCCCATGCGGCGTCCAGTTCCGGCGCAGGGCCTGTGGCGCAGCTTTCAATGTTCAGGCGCAGCCAGCCCCGAGGCTCAGGCAGGCCATTGCTGTCCTTGCACTGATTGTGCTTGTCCTGACCACCCCCAAAAGGGGGCAGGGGCACCGGGACTGCAGCCGGCGCTGTGCCCGTGCGCAACAGTTGCAGTGCGGCCAGCGCTGCCCCCGTTGCGGCGCTGCCGGTGGTGAACCCTTTCCGAAGCTTTCCGGCCATGCGTCAGCTCAGATTGGGGGACAAACCAGATGTCAGGCTGGATGCCAGCTTTTGGGTCAAGCCGGGGCGGGCGTCAGGATCAGGCAGCCAGACCTTGCCACGGGCCACAAGCGACACCGGGCCGTCTATGCCAGCCATATCAAGACCGCCTTCGGCAAACAGCCGCACGTCCAGGGCCGAGCCGCCGGGCTGCATGATGGAAAAAGAGCGGCGCGTACCCGCGCGCGCAAGGCACAGGGTCAGGGCCAAGGCCCCAGAACCGCAGGCATTCTCAAGAAATGTTGTTCCGGCATCGCGCACATGCACAAGGGGCAGCATGTCCAGCAGGCCTTGACATTCACGCCACCAGATGACGCCCGCGGCAGGCTCGGCCTCAAGGCCGTGCTGCTGTCGCAACTGGGCGGCCACGGCATGGCAGTCATCAGGCAGGGGATGCGTTGCCCCGCCAAGCAGCAGATGGCAGATGCCCGGCAGGCGCACCAGATGTGCGCCTTTCTCTATAGTAGTAATGGAATACTCAGGGAGGCGCAGCAGTGCCTCCACCTGCCAGAGCGGGGCGGAGCCGCGGGTATGCAGGCGTACAGGCGTCTGCCAGCCGGAAACATGGATTTCATCAAGGCGGGCAGGTTGTTCTGTGGTGTTCGCAGCTTCGGGCGCTCGCTCGTTGCGAGGGGCAATTCCGTCCAGCACACCCTGTCCCGGGCCTGGATATTGGGCAGTGTATGCCAGCAAGGCCCCTACGGCGCGGCTGGCATTGACGCAAAATTCACCGCCCGCCATACGCAGCTTGTGCTGGGGCAGGTTCACAAATCCCGCCTGTTCGCCCCCAAGCATGGAAGAATCCAGCGCCAGAGACGCCAGACGCGCCTGTTCTGCCGGGCGCTGGCCAGTGTCGGGAAAAAGCAGGGTGGTGTTGCCCCCGGGGCTCCATTTGGAAAAAGTCAGTGCAGGCATGGAAAATCCTTGGTTCTTGACAAAGTATGCCTCAGCCCCGGCGGGCTGTCCAGCGCTGGCGGCAGAGCGGGGTCAGCCGCCGGATTTTTGCTGACAAAGGGAAATAATCGGATGTACGTTGCAGTTGGACTGTGATGAAAAAGCGAAAGAGTGTTTCCTATTTACAACTTGCGGTTTTTCCTAAACGCGGGTATGTGAAAGGCAGTTGCCGTCTCCAAGGCCTATGGCTGTGAGTGAGCCGGTAACGTGGCGGGCACACCGCGATTTACTGTTGTTGACGGTAATCGACGACACTAACAACGTTTGGGAGGCAGTATGAAATCGTTTCGTCTTCTTGCTCTTGCGGCCGCTCTTGTTCTGAGCTACGCCGTGGCCGCTGCGGCCGCTCCGGCTTGTAACAAGAAAATTGAGAGCTTCGACTTCGTAGTGGACTATTCTGGTTCCATGATGATGAAGAACGACAAGCTGAAGCAGGACAAGATTGTTGTGGCCAAAAATGTGCTTACGCGCATTAACGCCGCTATCCCCGCTCTGAGCTACAATGGTGGCTTGCACACCCTTTCGCCCAACGGCGCCATCATTGCCCAGGGTCCCTGGGATCGCGCCGCCATGGCCGCTGGCCTCAAGAAGCTGCGCAGCAACTTTGATATTTTTGGCCGCATGACCAGCATGGGCAACGGCCTGCAGGCGTATGAACCCTTCATCTCCAGCATGAAGCGCGACGCCGCCCTGATCCTCGTGACCGACGGCGACAACAACCGCGGTACCGACCTCGTGCAGGTTGTGAGCCAGATGTACGCCAGCCAGCGTAACCTGGTTGTGCATGTGATCTCCCTGGCCGACACCCCCAATGGTGAAGCCACCATCAAAAAGATCGGCGCCCTGAACTCCAACGCCGTTGTGGTGCGTGGTGAAGAACTGGCCACCAGCGATGCCGCTGTTGAACGCTTTGTGCTTTCCGTGTTCTGCAAGGACGAAGACGTCATCGTGCTGCGCGGCGTGCACTTCGCTTTCAATTCCTATGCTCTTGACGGCAAGGCCATGGGCATCCTGAACGAAGCCGCCACCCTGATCAAGAACAACCCCAACAAGCGCGTTGTTCTCTCCGGCTGGACCGACTTTGTGGGTTCCGATGCTTACAACATGAAGCTTTCGCAGGAACGCGCCAGCTCCGTGAAGAACTACCTCGTGAAGCAGGGCATCCCCTCCAGCCGCATGACCGCCATTGGCCGCGGCAAGTCCTTCAAGTATGACAACAAGACCGACGAAGGTCGCGCCATGAACCGGCGCACCGAAGTGTCCTTCGAGTAATCTCGGAGCGTCTTCGAGTCAGTCGAATTAAAGCAAAAGCCGGGTGGTGTATGCCGCCCGGCTTTTTATGAGGTGCATGGCACATGCGTAAGATTCTGGCACTCATTCTCACGTTGGGGTTGACCACTGGCGGTTGCGCCTGGTTTGGCGGCTCTTCTTCCACTGATGAAGAAATAAAGCCCGCTCAGCCGCAGGAACAGACTGCAGCCCCTGAACCGGCCCCGGCCCCTGTAGCTCCTGCCAAGGACGCTAAGGGCAAGAAGGGTAAAACCAAGGCCGAAAAAGCGGCTGAAGTTAAGCCCGTTGCCACCAAAAAAGGCGCGAAGACTGAAGCTCAGGCCGCCGCCGAACTCACCATGGTGGGCCACAAGCTGGCTGCCCAGGCTGCCCGCACGGTGATGCCTTCCAAGTCTTCCAGGGAAGTGCGCCAGGACGGCAAGGATTACGTGGGAACCTACATTGATGTGGACTCTTCCAACGTGACCACTGAATTGCGCCCCAGCCCCACTGGTCAGTACGTCGGCTTTATCCGGTATCAGGAAAGGGTAATGGATTGCCGTGGCAAGACCCGCCAGGAAGCTATGTCTACTGCTTCGTGCGAACAGGTCAAGGCACGCAACATTAACGAGCTGATCCGTTTTGACGGTTCGACCTGGCAGTATTAGCAAAAGTAGTAACGCCGCTCTGGTTGCGCGTTGCCTGGTGCTGCGTTCTGCCGGAGCGGATGTTCCACGCTCGGTGATTCGCCGTTCGTGAAGAGATTTCAGCGGGGTTTCGGCCCCGCTTTTGTTTTTTTGATTTGATGCTTGAGCGTCTGGTAAACGGCGGTGCCAACGTGCAGACAGAACTTCAGCCGCAGGCTGGCCCTGAGATGCGGAATGGACCGGGCTTTGGCCCTGGCAGTACTGTCAGAACAAAATGGGTGAATTGCCCTTGCCTGTGGTGGGTGCGGCAAGAGCCAGATCAGGCTGCATCGCCTTTCAGAAAACCCTCGGGCAGGTGATCGCGAATCCAGCGCGCGCACTGGGCCGGATTTTTACCCTCGGCGGGACAGCGCAGGGTTGCATAATATGTGTACAGGGCCTTGCGTTCGTTAAAAATATCCTCGAGCTTCTCGCCGGGATTCATGGCAATGCCGCGTTCAGGATTGCGGGCGATGCGTTCTTCAATCAGATGAAAGGGCACATCAATATAGACGACAGGCCCAAGCGCCGCCAGATGCCGCATGGCCGCATCGCGGTAGATGACGCTGCCGCCAGTGGCTATGACCGTTCGGTTGGCCTTGATGGCGCAGATTACCTTGCCTTCGGTATCCAGAAAGGCTGCCTTGCCCAATGTGTCGGTAATGTCTTGCAGGCGTGCGCCGTAGGCGGCTTCGATCAGGTGGTCGCTGTCAACAAAAGCCCAGCCCAGCTCCTGCGCCAGGGCTGAACCCACAGTGGACTTACCCGCTCCGGCCATGCCTATAAGTGTTATGCAGGGGGCTGGCATTGCGGGGGCTGCTGTTAAATCCGGCTTGCTGGACATGCGGACTCCTGAATTGCTTGAATGGAAACGCATGGCATCGATGCTGTCATGCGCGGAGCATACGGAATTTCTGGACGTAAATCGGTTAGTGGGAATGTGCCCAAGCCAGCGCTGCCTGTCAACGCCGGGCTATGCCAGCCGGTGGCTGGTGATGCTCAGGCGTTCTGCATCCTTCCTCAAGCAGGGGTCTTCTTTTTTCCGGCAGACTAAAGTATTTTTGCTTCAAGGCCGATAAGCGCTGTAGAGGTGAGTTTTATGCGCAAGTCAGTTGGTATGCTATTGCTTGCTTGTTTGGCGTTTTCCCTTTGCCGCGCTCCCGTTGCGGCCGCCGTGGAGGCTGTCCCCCTGCCGCCTCAGGTTCCTGCTCACACGGCCTCCGGGGCCACCAATCTTACCGATGTGTGGCTGCACAGCGGTGGCGGGCGGCTGTATTGGAACACACTGGTAACGCCCCGGCAGATTGCTCTGGAAGGGGCGCGGTTTGTGGATCCTGCGGCTGTGCCGGAGTTGGCCCTGACTCCTCAGGCGGACAAAAAAACGCCAGTGCGCCAGACAAAGCGCAAGGTCAAGGTTTCAAAGGCCGCCCCGCAGTCCGCCACATCCCCGGCACCCAATGGCGTGGGCAAAACATCCCTTCAGGCGCCTGTCAGCAGCAGTGCCATCCCGCCCATGAACAGCCCTGCTCCAACGCAGGCCAAGTCTGGCGCTTCTGCCACAGGCCCGGCCAAATCGGCCAAGGCTTCGCCAGCGCCAAGCTCTGCGCCCATGCCATATTCGTCTGCAGCGGCATCGTCTGTGGGCAGTATTGGCGGCGGAGGCAGTGGGGCTATGCCAGATGTGCCGGCACCGCCGGCATTTTCAGCCGATGATGTGCTGCCGAGGGCCAATGCCCGGCCCTAGCGCCCTGAAATTTCAGGTATCCTGGCTCGCGATGACTGCGCGCGCCGCTTGCCGCGCGAGCCGCCCGCGCCGGTTTGAAGTATCCGCCTAAAAAAAGTGCGAACGCGCTGCGAGCAGATTTTTTTTGAGCGTGGTGCGTTTACTCTTGCGGCATGATTGCAACAAGGGCATTGTAGTCGCGCATCGTATGGGGAATCTGGCGCTTGACGGAGACCTTGCTGGCGTGTATGTAGCTTGTTCCATATATTTTAACGCTAGGGCAATGCCGCCCTTCCGCGCTTAAAAGCCGGGGGGGTAGCCCCAAAACCGCTCAGGCCCGGCGTGCCGCATCGCTCCGGTGGTCGGCCCAAGGCCCTGCCGGAAATTTTTTAAGGAGTCTGCCATGAAAAGAACATATCAGCCGAGCAAAATCAGAAGGGCCCGCACTCACGGGTTCCGTACCCGCATGGCCACCCCCAGCGGGCGCGCCATCATCCGTCGTCGCCGCGCCAAGGGCCGTAAGGTTCTGAGCGCCTAGCGGGGCGGGCTTGCCCCGTTCTACATGGGTATTCCCATGAATCAGAATGGTTTGCCGCAGCACCTGCGGATACGCCGAAGAGCGGAATTCGTAGCGTGCTATGAGCGGGGCAGGCGTCTGCATACCGAGCATTTCCTTGTTTTTGTGCTGTCGGGCAATAGTCCCGGTCTAGCTGCGCGCACTGGCATGGCTGTTTCCCGCAAGGTAGGCAATGCTGTTGTGCGCAATCGCGTCAAAAGGCTGCTGAGGGAATTTTATCGTCTGCACCGCAGCGATTTGCCCAAGGAAGCTGACATCGTTACCGTTGCTAAAAAGCATGCCGGAGAGGCTGCGCTGGATTTGGCCAGCGTAGCCGCCGAGCTTTTGCCGCTGATGCGGCGCGTGGTTCGGCGAGAGCCGGGCCGTCCGGCATTGGATGGGCTGCCATGAGTCATTTGCTGCGTAATCTGTGCATATTACCCATACGCGTTTACCAGCTTTGCATCTCGCCAGTGCTTCCCCCCGCCTGTCGGTTTTATCCCACCTGTTCCGCCTATGCCGCAGAGGCCATCTTGACCCACGGCATATTCCGGGGCGGCTGGCTTGCGCTCAAGCGTCTTGCCCGCTGCCACCCCTGGGGCGGTTCAGGCTATGATCCTGTTCCACCACCAAGACGTCCCCGTGACGTCCCGCCACTGTCCCAGGAGTGAACGCCCTCATGCAAGACGGAAAAAATCTGATCATCGCCATACTTTTGTGCCTCGTCGTTATTGTGGGCTGGAGTTACGTGTCCGAGTACATGGGCTGGGTCCGCAAGCCTGATCCGGCCATTGTTGCCCAGCAACAGCAGGAGCAGCAGCAGGCTGCACAGCAGCAACAGGCCCAGCAGGTCGCCGCAACCGCGCAACAGGCCATGCCCGTATTCACGCCCGCCCCGGGCCGCGACCTCACGGTCAACTCCCCCCTTTATGAAGCCGTTTTCCACACTGGCGGCGGCGCGCTGCGTTCCTTCAAGCTCAAGCAGTATCAGACCGGTCTTGCGGTGGATTCCCCGCTGGTCAACCTTGTTGACCCCAAGACCGCCGCAGTTGCCCCGCTGGGCCTTGTGGTGAACAGCCAGCCCTCGTGGAGCACAGGCCAGTGGTCTGTGGAAGGCAATGAAAATGGCCTGAATATCGGTGCCGGTCAGCAGGGCGTGCTGCGCTTTGACGGCGAGGTGGACAGCCTGCGCGTTATCCGCGAAATGACCTTCAGCTCCGATACCTATCTTATCCGCGAAAAAATCCGTGTGGTGAACACCACGGATCAGGCCCGCAGCGTTCGAGTCAGCTACACTGTGGCCGCCGATGCCAGCAATGCCGCAGGCGACCGTTATGATGCCATGCGCCTTGCCTGGGACAACGATGGAAGCCTTGGCGAAGAATCTTCGCCCAAAACGCTTGAAACTACAGGTGCGCAGGTTGCTGGCAAGATTTACTGGGCTGGCACCATGAGCACCTATTTTCTTGCTGCGGTGCTGCCCGGCGACACGAGCAACGTGACCGTCAAGGGCCGCATGCAGCAGAACGTGTTCCGCGCTGCCGTTGAAGAACCTGAAGTGATGCTCGGCCCCGGCCAGGAGCGCGAACTTACGGTTTCTTACTGGGTTGGCCCCAAGGAACGCGCCAAGCTTGCCGCTGTTTCTGACCAGCTTGCCAAGAGTATTGACCTCGGCATGTTCCATGTGATCGCCAAGGGCTTGCTGTGGCTGCTTGAATTTTTCCAGAAGTACGTGAACAACTGGGGCGTGGCCATCATTTTGCTGACGGTTCTTATCAAGGCCCTGTTCTGGCCCCTTACGGCCAAGAGCTACGCCTCCATGGAAAAGATGAAGAAGCTTCAGCCGCACATGGTGGCTATCCGCGAGAAGCACAAGGACAACAAGGAGCTCATGAACAAGGAAGTCATGGCGCTCTATAAGACCTACGGGGTCAACCCGGCCAGCGGCTGTGTGCCCATTCTCATCCAGATGCCCGTGTTCTTTGGCCTGTATCAGGCTCTGCTCACGTCCATCGAGTTGCGTCACGCGCCTTTTATCTCCTATCTGCCCGGCACTGACATCATCTGGCTGGCTGACCTTTCGGCTAAAGACCCGTTCTACATCACGCCCATCGTCATGGGCCTGACCATGTTCATCCAGCAGAAAATGAGCCCCCCGGCCACTGACCCCACCCAGCAGAAGATCATGATGTTCCTGCCGCTGATCTTCACCGCCATGTTCCTGAGCTTCCCCTCGGGCCTCGTGGTGTACTGGCTGGTCAACAACATCCTGTCCATTGCGCAGCAGAGGATGATGGCGAAGAAGTTCTCTACATCCGCAGCGAAGTAGGCCGCCCCGGCGGGTTCGCGTGACACAGCAAGGGGTTCGTATGGAAGGGTTTAAAGAATTCCAGGGAAAGGATCTCGACAGCGCCATAGAGGAAGCCTGCGGCTACTTCAACACAGCGCGTGAAAAGCTCGAGATTGAAATAGTGCAGGACGCCAAGTCCGGCATATTCGGCATCGTGGGGGCGCGCAAGGCCAAGGTTCGGGCCAGGCGCGTGCAGCTGCGCGAAACGATGGAAAGCATTCTGGGCAGAAAGAACGGCGAGGGGGCTTCGGCCCCTGCGCCGTCTGCCGGGCAGCCCGCATCAGCGAGTGAGAATTCCGGGTCTGCGGAGCAGCGCAAAAACGGCGGCAACCGGCAGGAGCAAGCGCCTACGCCTGCTCCTGAATCTTCTGCCCCGGCAGCCCCCAAGGCTCCCGCTGCTCCCAACGCTCCGGAGGTTCAGGCCGAAAAGGACCGGGCCGATGGGCGTGACCGCCAGCAGGAGGCCCGGCCTCAGCGCAATCAACAAGACGACAGACGTAACCAGCAGGATGACAGGCGCAACCGTGGCCGCAACCGCAAGCCGCAGTCTCTGGACGCCTTTGAGAGTGAAGAAGATCTGGACGCCGCCATTAATGGCAATGTGCTGGATAAACCCGCTGATCGGCCTTTTGACCGCCGGGGCGAGCGTAACGGCAAGCCTGACAGAAATGGCGCCAAGCCTTCCGGCAGAAATTCCAGAAACGACCGGGGCCGCGACCGCACAGGCAGAAATGCCGAAGGCGGCGAAGGCGCGGAGGCGGTCAATCCCGCCGAGGCCCCTGCGCGTGAAGCCAGAGGGCGGCGCAATGATTCCCGGTCGGACAACCGGCCTGACAATCGTTCAGACAACCGCCCCGACAGCAGGGGCAACGGCAGGGCAGAGGCCCGTCCCGCCCAGCGCGAGAATCACCGCCCAGAGCGCGCACCGCGCCCTGACGCGCCGGTTGATGGACTGGAAGATGATTTTGAAGCCGCAGGCGAGGGTTTGCCGGTTACTCCTCTGGAGCAGCTTGACGCCGCAAAGCTTGAAGCCCTTGTGGATGAAACCGTGCGCAAGCTCATCCGGCCCATCACTGGGGACGGCGTGGGCATCACCGTCAAGATCGGCGGTGGCAGAGTTTATGTGGGCATTGATTGCGATGAAGACTCCGGTCTTCTGATAGGCCGCGAGGGGCAGACCCTTGCCGCCCTGCAATACATGATATCGCGCATTGTATCGCGCGGCATGAACGCAGCCGTGCGGGTGCAGCTTGACGCCGGAGAATACCGCCGCCGTCAGGATGAAAAACTGCGCGAAATGGCGTTGGCTCTTGCAGACAAGGTGCGCCAGAGCGGGCGCTCCTACTCCACACGGCCGCTTTCTTCGTACCATCGGCGTATTGTGCACGTGTGCCTGCAAGAGGCCGTTGACGTGCAGACCCGCAGCACGGGCGATGGCCCCATGAAACGCGTGGTCATCATGCGCAGAAAGGGAGAACGCGCCTAGCTTCAGCCTCACTGGCAGATGCGCGCTCATACCGCAAGCGGGGCCAGCAGGGTCTTGAAGGTGCTTGTTACGTTGCCGGAGAAACAGCCCGACTGGGCGCAGATCTCCGGCAACACGCGTTGGCGAAGCCGCGCAAACACAGGGCAGGATATGGATACAGCAGTGCAGACAGAACGTGGCGACACCATCGCCGCCATTGCAACCCCTCCCGGTGCCGGGGGGATTGGCATCGTGCGCCTTTCTGGCCCTCGGGCCAAGGAAGTTCTTGCCCGCATGTTTCTGCCCCTTTCAGCGCAGGTGGAAAATTTCCATCCCTGGCTTTTACACCGGGGCCGCGTGCTGGACTGGAACGGCGAGGCGCTCGATGATGCCCTGGCTGTTTTTATGCCTGGGCCGCGTACCTTTACTGGCGAAGATGTAGCCGAGATTCACAGTCATGGCGGCCCTTTTCTGGTGCAGGCCGTGCTTGAAAGCGCGCTGCGCCACGGGGCGCGGCAGGCTGAGCGCGGCGAATTTTCGCGCCGCGCCTTTGTCAACGGGCGTATGGATCTGAGCCAGGCCGAAGCCGTGGCCGAGCTTATAGCCGCCCCCTCGCGCGAGGCCCTGCGCTACGGACTCAACCGTCTTGAAGGCGTTCTTGGTCGGCGCACTGCCGAGCTGCGCGAAGAACTGGAAATGCTGCGTGCCCAGATGTGCCTTGCCGTGGATTTTCCTGACGAAGAAGTTGAAGGCATGGAGCCAGCCGCGCTCTGTGAAGTTCTCGACAGGGTCATGCTGGCTGTGCGGCGGCTGCTGGCCGGGAGCAGACGGGCCCAGATCGTGCAACAGGGCGCTGTCGTGGTGCTGGCTGGCGCGGTGAATGCTGGCAAGTCCAGCCTTCTCAATGCGCTGCTAGGGCGCGAGCGCGCACTTGTGACCGATATCCCCGGCACAACGCGTGATTTTCTGGAAGAAACATGCAATCTTGACGGTCTGCCCGTACGCCTGACAGACACAGCAGGCCTGCGGCAGGCTGAAGAAACCGTTGAGCAGCTTGGCGTAACGCGCAGCCGCGAAAAAGTTTCGCAGGCTGACCTTGTTGTTCTTGTGCTTGATGGCGGCCTGCTGGGCGAGGAAGGTGCAGCGGCAGAGGTCTGCCCGGACCCTGCGGCCCGCGAGGTTCTTGACTCTGTGGGTGATACGCCCCTGCTCGTGGTGTGGAACAAATGTGACATTTGCATGCCAAAAGTGTTCCCCCCCCGCTGGATTGGTGCGCGAACCTGTTGCGCAGTGAGCGCACTTTCCGATACATATGTCGAAGAGCTTGCAACCATGTTGCGATCTGTGCTGCTTGGGGGCGGTTCGGATACCGCGCCGGAAGACGGCCTTGCGCCCAACGCAAGGCAATCCATGGCGCTGGAAAAGGCTTTGAAAGAACTTGAAGGGCTGCGTGCTGATGTTGTTGCAGGGCAGCCTTACGATTGTTGCGCGGTCAGACTCGATATGGCCGCCGCTCATCTGGGGGAAGTGACCGGGCTTTCCAGCCCGGCTGAAGTGCTTAACAGCATATTTGCCCAATTCTGCATTGGTAAGTAACCTATGGATATGGACGTTTTGCGCCGCAGGTTGAGTTGCGAGGAAATCAACGCCATGCCCCTTTTTCATTACGAGGGGCCTGTGCAGGTTATTCGCACACTGGAGGACTGGAAAAACGCGCTGCCGGATCTGCGATCTGAAGACCTGCTAGGGTTTGATACGGAAACACGGCCTTCCTTTCGCAAGGGACGCCGCAATTTTCCGGCTTTGATCCAGCTTGCCACGGCCAATGCCGTGTATCTGGTGCAGTTGGCCTTTTTGCCGTTCGGGCCCCATGTGGTCGAAATTCTGGCAAACCCCGATCAGGTCAAGGCTGGTGTGGGCATCCGCGATGATATGCGTGACCTTGGCCGCCTGCACGACTTTGAGCCAGCGGGGCTGGTGGATCTTGGCGGTGTGGCACGCGCGCACAAACTGCCCAGTCAGGGTTTGCGCACCCTTGCGGCCAATTTTTTTGGCTGGCGTATTTCCAAGGGCTCGCAGTGTTCAAACTGGAGCCTCATGGAACTGACCCCGCGTCAGATTGCCTACGCCGCCACCGATGCCTGGATCGGGCGGCTGATTTTTTTGCGCATGTGCGAAATGGGGCTCATTCCCTCCTGTCGCAGCGCCTGTGAGGTTGCGCCGGACGGCGATGCCCTGGCAGCGGGGAGCGCCGTGTGAGCGAAAGTGCTTCGCTGTTCTGCTTTCCTCCGCTTGGCCCCAGACTGGTTTTTTTTACGGGCGGCACGGCTCTGCGCGATCTGAGCCGTGAACTGATCCAGTACACCCACAACTCCGTTCATCTCGTCACGCCCTTTGATTCCGGCGGTAGTTCTGCGGCCCTGCGCCGCAGCTTTGCCATGCCTGCCGTGGGCGACATCCGTAATCGTCTGCTGGCTCTGGCCGACAGCGCGGTTGTGCCCGCCCCGGTGATGGAATTTTGCGCCAGCAGGCTCCCGGAACAGTCGGCGGAATGCAACGATCCGCACGAACTGCGCCAACAGTTGCGCACCATGGGCAGCGAGGCGCATCCCGCATGGGCCGCTATGCCGCCGCTGTTTGCAGATGCCTTGCGCCTGCATCTCAATTTTTTTCTGCAACGCATGCCCGAAGATTTCGACCCCTTCCGCGCCTGCCTGGGCAATCTGATTCTGGCAGGGGGCTACCTGCACCACAAACGGGTGTTTGGCCCGGTCATGGCCTTTCTCAGCCGCTTGCTGCAAACGCGTGGCGTGGTACTGCCCATTGTGAGCGAAAGCCTGCATCTGGCGGCGGAGCTGGAAGACGGCTCCCTTGTAGTGGGGCAGCATCGCTTTAAAAATCTTAGCGGTGCAGTGCGGCGGTTGTTCCTCACCGTGCACGAGCCTGACCGGGGAGCCGAGCAGGTAGAAAAGTTGCAAACCCCTTGCCGTCCGCCACTTGCACCAGCCTCGGTGGCCTATCTGCGCTCGGCGGCGGCCATTTGCTACCCCATGGGCAGTTTTTACACCAGCGTGCTTGCCAACTTGTTGCCGCAGAATGTGGGCCGTGCAGTGGCTGCCGTAGAGTGTCCGAAAATTTTTATTCCCAATACCGGAACAGACGCAGAACTGCACGGCCTGACCGTGGCCGGGCAGACAGCCATGATCTTGCGCCATCTGCGTGAAGACGCCCCCGACGCCCCCGCCGAGGCCCTGTTGCAGACCGTGCTGGTTGATGCCCGTAATGGCCGCTACGAGGGCGGGCTTGATGCTGGTGAACGTGACGCCCTCGCCCAACTGGGTGTGCGGCTGGTAGAAAAACACATGGTCTACGAAAATGATCCGCAGCGCCATGTGCCGGAATTAACCGCCAAAGCCCTGCTGGAGCTTGTTCCCGGCAGTTCGGTGACCCTGTGAGCAATGAAACTCCCCCCGTATCTTGCATCGAGGCGCAGCAAGCGACTGCAAAACAGTTTGAAGCCTCCGGTGCCGACATGATCGGCCAGAGGCTGGACTATGCCCTGACCTTGCTGCTGCCGCAGATGGGCCTGCGGGGGCGCAAGCGCAGCATTGAAAGTGGGCAGGTGCTCGTCAATGGGCGCTCCTGCAAGGCAGCGCAACGTTTGCGTAAAGGCGATGTAGTTTCGCTGGCGGATGCGCCGACCGATGACCAGCAGACCCAGAACGCCGTTGTTGACGCGGCCGATACTGACGCATGCCCCGCAGATGCGAATTTTGAAGCTTTGCCCAGGCTTTTGGAGCGGCAGGGCGAGTTCTGCTTTTTTTACAAGCCCGTGGGTTTGCACACTGCCGCATTAACAGGCGGCAACATGCCTAGCCTGGAGAGCATGCTGCCGCAGTTGCTGGCAGGGCAGGGCTGCACTGAGGCTGGCCCTCAAGATGGTGCGGATATGAGTGCGGAGGCTGTGCCCCCTCAGTTGATGCAGCGCCTTGATCACGGCACTTCTGGCATTGTGTGCGCGGCGCTTTCCCCGCAGGCGGCCAAGACTTTCCGATTGGCCGAGGCGGCTGGACGCTGTGAAAAGCGTTATGTTGCGCTTTTGGCCGGGCGGCTGGAAGAAGATTTTACCGTGACTTTTGCCCTGCGCACGGACAAGCGCAGCAAAAGCCGTGTGCTTGATCGCGATGCCGGCTGCACACGCTGGACGAATTTTACGCCCCTGCATTATTTTGAAGGGGACGACCTGCCGCAACTCGCCCTCACAATGGATCCACAGTTCCACCGTGCCGGGCTGACCCTGGCCGGGTGCCGCATCCGGCGTGGCGCGCGCCACCAAATCCGTGCGCATGCCGCCGCTGTGGGGCACCCCCTGTGGAACGACCCCCTCTACGCAGACAAAGATCCCAAAGCTGAAGCTCAAGCATCCCACGGCACGTTCTATCTGCACCACGGCTGCCTGCTGCTGCCGGGGACAAACTGCGTCATGCCGCCCCCCTGGTCTTTTTTGCCGGAAGCTGTTGCCCGGCAAGTTTTGGAATGGCTGACATCTGTCGACTGAGCTTTTCTCGGGCTGGTTGTTTTTCCTCAAGTTCACGTAGCAAAGTATTGCGCGCCAAACAGCGCCGTATTATAGATTGTGCGCTCAATCTAGAGCGGAATTTTCCCGCGAAAAGTCGCGTCAGCCGCGGAAATGCGCAAAAGAATGACCTCATAACATACCGCTATGATTTGAGTTCTTTTTTGCTCATTGAAAAGTTTAATTTGACGCCCTGTTTTCTCTTGGCACAAAGTTCTGCCCGGTATAAACGGAAGAGGTCAAACGGGTTGGCGAAGTGATGCACTGCTCGCCCCCGGAAGCTGCATGCCCCGGCAAAACCTGCGCAAACAGCTACCATTCGTGGCGCTCAGCGCTTGCAACCAGTTCAAGGAGAAAGGATGTTTCCTGCTCTACTGCCCAAATCCGCTCCGTTTTTTGCCATGCTCAACGAGCAGAATGATCTGCTGCGCCGCATGTCCGCCCTGCTGGTAAACATGCTGGAAGACGTTTCCAACATGGATCACGTGCACAAGGAAATCGCCTTTCTGGAAGAAGAGGCCGACCTGCTGCACAGCAAGATCATCCGGGCGCTTTCCCAGACGTTTATCACGCCCATTGACCGCGAAGATATCCTGCGCATCAATCAGGAACAGGAAGAGTGCATGGACTGCCTGCACAGCCTGAGTACGCGGCTGCATATTTTTGAATTTGCCTCAATCCGTTTTCCCGCCTTGCAGATGGCGCGCACCATCAGCGCCATGCTTGAGTTGACCTATGAGATGCTTGCTGGCCTCGCCAATCGGCGCGACTGCCACAAGACCCGTGCTTTTCGCGGCCTGCGCAGCGAATGCGATATGGTGCTGGCCGTGGGCCTGGCGGAACTGATGGACGAGCATCAGGAATTGACTAGCAAGGCGCTCATGCGGGTGCTCAAGTGGAGTCAGGCCTACGAGCGTATGAATATCCTGCTTGAGCAGGTCAATGCTCTGGCGGAAACCATTGAAGAAGCGGTGCTGAAAAATGTTTGATATCCCCGTGCTGCTGGCGCTCATTGTGCTGGTGGCCCTGGTGTTCGACTTCACCAATGGCGCGCACGACTGCGCCAACGCCATTGCCACAGTGGTTTCCACCAAGGTGGTGACGCCGCGTTTTGCGGTGGGCGCTGCGGCCCTGCTCAATCTGGGCGGGGCGCTGCTTGGTACTGAAGTGGCAAAAACACTGGGCAGCGGCATTGTTTTGCCGCAGGTGGTGGAGGGCAGCCATGTGCTCGTGCTGGCCGCCCTGGTGGGGGCCATCACCTGGAACTGCATAACCTGGTATTTCGGCATCCCTTCATCGTCGTCCCACGCCCTGATTGGCGGGCTTATCGGCGCTGCTGTGGCAGATGCGGGCTTCAGCGCACTGAACGCCAAGGGCATCTGGGACAAGGTGCTGGTGCCCCTTGTGGCCTCGCCCCTGGCTGGCTACGCAATGGGTTTTTGCTGCATGTGGATCATTTACTGGATATGCGGGAATATACACCGTCGTAAGGTCAATGCCTCGTTCCGGCGTCTGCAACTGCTGTCAGCCGCGCTTATGGCCACCAGCCACGGCCTCAACGATGCGCAGAAGACCATGGGCATCGTCACCCTGGCCCTGATGATTTTTGGCAAGATCGACACCGTGGAAGTGCCCCTGTGGGTCAAGCTTTCCTGCGCCGGGGCCATGGCCCTTGGCACCGCAGTAGGCGGCTGGAAGATTGTTAAAACCATGGGGCACCGTATTTTCAAGCTGGAGCCGGTGCACGGCTTTGCTGCGGAAAGCTCCGCCGCCCTGGTCATCACCGGTGCATCCCTCATGGGTGCCCCGGTCAGCACCACGCACACCATATCCGCCTGCATTTTTGGTGTGGGGTCTTCCAAAAGGCTTTCAGCAGTGCGCTGGAATGTGGCCGCAAATCTGGTGACCGCATGGGTGCTCACCTTGCCCGCTGCGGCAGGCGTGGGGTTTGTTTCCTACTGGCTGCTGCATTTTATCTGGAACTGACCGGATTTGGCACGCATTGCGCTGGCCTGGCGGCCCGCCTTGCGAGAGAGACCATTCAAAAGCCCTGTCCCCGCGATCTGCCGGGACAGGGCTTTTCGTTTCAGGGGATTCACAGCGCCATACCCACTTGGCTGCCTGATAGCCAGTGAGCATCAAGTTCTGGTCAGAACAAGAATGTCCGGGGCATGCCGCAATGATTGCGGAGATGGAAGGGCTTGCAGGGGGGGAGAAAATTGCGCGCAAATGGTGCCGTCACGCTGGCAGGATCAAAAGCCGAGCGCAATCAGTGCGCGCTCGCCTGTGTGCGGGCGCGCTGCACATGCAGATATCGCCGGGGGATGTCGGAGCCGCAGTCCTTGCAGCACAAGGTACGCCAGCGGCAGGCCGCAAGGGCAACCCTGAGCGGGCTAGTCGCGGCTGCCTTCGCGTTCTTCCTGGCAGGCGCGGCACAGGCCAACACCGGGTAGGGCTTCAAGGCGCTTGGCGGGGATGGGGTCGCCGCATTCACGGCAACAGGCTACGCCGTTGATCCATTCCGGGCCGCCGCGATCTACAGCGGCACGGGCCCGCAAGAGGGCTGATTCGCGGTCAAGGCGCTCCAGCTCGGTAGCCTGATCAAAAACGTCCATGAGTACTCCTTGTGTAAAGCAAGCGGCAACCCCGCAGAGCGGGGTTGCCGTAATTTTTGCAGAATATTTTCAGGGAGCACTATGTAGTGTACAATCGTGCTTCTGTAAAGACCCGGACAGGTCGATTTTTTTAAAAAGCCTTCAAAATGTCTTCAAGCGTGGTCACAAAGCTGTCCAGATCCGCCTGCTCAATGTTCAGGGGCGGCAGGAGGCGCAGGGTGATGCCGTGGCTCAGATTGCATATGAAGCCCCGGCGCAGCAGTTCTTCCCACACATCCTTGCCTGAAACGGTCAGCTCAATGCCCAGCATGAGGCCAATGCCGCGCACTTCGCGGATTTTGCCGGGAACGCGCTGTTGGAGTGCGGCCAGCTGGGCCTTCATGTGTTCGCCCAACGTGCTGGCGCGGTCTGCCAGCTTGTCGCGCAGCATGATTTCAACCGTCTTGGCCGCCACAGCGGAAACAAGCGCGCCGCCGCCAAAGGTGGTGGCGTGGCTGCCCGCCTCAAAGCCCTGCGCAACTTCGTCCGTTGCCAGCATGGCGCCCATGGGCAGGCCGTTGGCGAGCGATTTGGCCATGCTGATGATGTCGGGCGTGAGACCGCAGGTCTGGAAGGCCCAGAACTTGCCGGTACGGCACAGGCCCGCCTGCACTTCATCACACATAAAGAGAATGTCGTGCTTGCGGCACAGGGCCTCAACACCGTGCAGATAGTCTGCGGGCAGGGGCACAATGCCGCCTTCGCCCTGCACCACTTCAACCAGCACAGCGGCGGTGGCGGGGGTGATGGCGGCTTCCATCGCTGCAAGGTCGTTGGCCGGGACCTGCTTGAAGCCCTCGGGCAGGGGGGTAAAACCATTGCTCAGGCTTTCGCGCCCAGTGGCGGCCAGTGACCCAAGCGTGCGGCCATGAAAGCAGCCCTCAAGGGTGATGATTTCGTAGGCATCGCGCTTTTTCACGCTGCGCATGTAGCGGCGCGCCAGCTTTATGCAGGCCTCGTTGGCTTCTGCACCGGAGTTGCAGAAAAAGGCCTTGCTGTGGTGGCTCGTTGAGAGCAGCAGCCTCGCCAGTTCAAGCTGTTCTTCCTGATAAAACAGGTTGCTCACGTGCCAGAGCTTGTGCGACTGGGCCTCAAGGGCGGCGCAGATTTCATCATTGCAGTGGCCAAGGGCCGTTACGGCAATGCCCGCCAGCAGATCGACATATTCCTTGCCGTCCACATCCCAGAGTCGCGCGCCCTTGCCTCGCACGATAGCCAGCGGGTAACGGCTGTAGGAACGGCAGAGCAGGCTCTCTTCCCCGGCTTTCACGGCGGCAAAGGCTTGTGACATGGACAAACTCCTTCTCGGTGAACGTATGAATGGTGGAATGGATGAAAGTCGCTGGCGGTTGCCAGCGCAGAGTATCAGCGCCCGGTGTGACCGAAACCGCCGGAACCGCGCTCTGTGGCAGACAGTTCCGTAACTTCACGCCATCGCGGTCGCACAAAGGGCTGAAAGATGAGCTGGGCCACGCGCTCGCCGTTCTGGATGCGGCGCTCCTGGCCGGAGGTGTTCAGAAGGAACACCAGAATTTCCCCGGTATAGTCCGGGTCGATGATGCCGACGCCCTGGGCGACGGTGATGCCATCGCGCGCGCCAAGGCCGCTGCGCGAGTAAACAAAACCGGCAATGCCAGCCGCGCGGGGCTGCACACTGATGCCCGTGCTTACCTTGAGCCTGCCCCCGGCGGGAATAACCGTTTCGGGCGTATCAAGGCAGGCGCGCAGATCCATGCCTGCCGACTGGCTGGTGGCAGGAGCAAGAAAATCGTCCTGCCCCTGGGCATAGAGTTCACGCGCGCCGGGGCGCACAAACGCAATGTCCACGGGGGCCATGCCCTCGTGGAGGTCGTTTGCCTTTTCGGCGGTGTGCTGCTGTGAGTGGTCATCGCGCATCGATTGTTACTAGCGCAGCTTTTCGTTGGGGGCAAGAGCCTGATTGGGGCGCAACCCTGTTGACTTGGCATTTTGCTGTGTATACAGAAAATCTATTATCAACACTCAACAGGATTATTGGATGTACACTTACCAGGATTCTGCCCGTTATGCATAGCAGGGGCTATTGCATAACAGCTTGATTGTTTAGGCAATAGCCCTTGCTCCGTCCTGACATTTCATCGGGAGGAAGCATTATGGGCTATAAAAAAGCGACTAAAGTTCTGCCGCAACACCTGTTGCGGGCCATACAGGAATATGTTGACGGGGAATACCTGTACATTCCCCGCAAGGAAGAAAACAGAAAACACTGGGGAGAAACCGCCCCCAACCGTGCCTTCCGTGCTGCCAGAAACACCGAGATGGCTGCGCGGCGCAAGGCGGGCTGGTCTGTTGCGCAACTGGCGGAACGGTATTTTCTTTCCGAAAAAGCGGTTTACAAAATTCTTGCGGCCTTGAACTGAGGTCAACCGAGACTGGCGGCAGCTGCACAGGATTGTTCCGGCTGTTGTGGTCATGCTCGCAGGAATGTATTTGTTTGCCTTCAGCGCCCTGACGTGTCGGGGCGCTTTTTGTTGGGTAAGAAGCGGGCGGGCTTGCCATCAGGCGGGATTTCTTTCAAGCTGCGCGGCAAGGAGAATATATGCAGATTATGTCCATAGCCGTAGTGGGCGGCGGCCTCGCCGGGTGCGAATGCGCCCTGCATCTGGCCCGCGCTGGTCACTCCGTAACCCTGTTTGAACAAAAGCCGGGCCACAGGTCGGCTGCCCATATCAGCGAGCATCTGGCCGAGCTTGTATGCTCCAACTCCCTGCGGTCAGATGAACTCACATCCGGCGTGGGCCTGCTCAAGGCCGAAATGCGCGCCCTGGGCAGTGATTTTATGGAACTGGCCGATGCCCACCGCGTGCCCGCTGGCAAGGCTCTGGCTGTTGACCGCGAGGCTTTTGCCCGCGCCATGACCGAACGAGTGGCGGCGCAGGCCAATATTACGCTTGTGGAACATCAGGCTGCATCGCTGGATGACCCGGTGCTCGCGCCCTTTACGGGCGAGGGCAGGGCAGTTGTGCTGGCTGCCGGGCCCATGGCCTCCGAGGGCCTTTCCGCCTCACTGGCAGAAGCAGTGGGCGCAACCCACTGCTATTTTTATGATGCCATCGCGCCCATTGTGTGGACGCACTCCCTTAATATGGATGTGGTGTTCCGCGCCTCCCGCTATGGTCAGGAAAACGGCGAGGCCGATGGTGAGGGCGACTATCTCAACTGCCCCATGAGCCGCGACGAATACGATGTTTTTTATGCGGCCCTGCTGGAAGCGCAAAAAGTCTCTGCCCACGAATTTGAGCAGGAAAAGCATTTTGAAGGCTGCATGCCTGTGGAGGCTTTGGCCGAGCGCGGCCCCCGCACCCTGACCTTCGGCCCCCTCAAACCTGTAGGATTTGTGGACCCGCGTACAGGGCGCAGACCCTGGGCCATTCTGCAACTGCGGGCAGAAAAGGCCAACAGCGAAACCTGCAACCTTGTGGGCTGCCAGACCAAACTGACCCAGGGCGAGCAGGTGCGCGTGTTCCGGCTGGTGCCGGGCATGGAAAATGCGGAGTTTGCGCGCTTTGGCAGCATGCACCGCAATACCTATGTGAACGCGCCTGATGTGCTGGCCCCGGATTTGTCGCTGCGGGCGCGGCCCGGCGTGTACTTGGCCGGGCAGATCACAGGGGTGGAGGGCTATGTGGAATCAGCCGCCAGCGGCCTGTGGCTGGCCCTGCTGCTCAATGCCCGCGCACGTGGTCTGGAACTGCCGCATCCGCCGGTGGAAAGCGCCCTCGGCGGGCTGCTCAATCATCTGCGCACGCCGGTAAAGCATTTTCAGCCCTCCAACGCGCACTTCGGCCTTGTGCCGGAACTGGGCGAAAGGGCGCGCAAAAAAGATCGCAAAGCCCTGTATTCCACCCGCGCGCAGGAAACATTCGGCGAATGGATTGCGGCGCAGCGCGAGGCAGGCGCTATTTAAGATGCTTGCAGAGGCTCGCGTTTTTTGTAATGATATTTGATGCACGTGGTTGCAATGATTTCTCCGGCTGCACACACGCAGGCACATGGCGCATCTATCAGGGTTTCAGAGATAAATTGCGGCAATGTGTCAAAAAAGTGTTGACGGCGGCATGGGGAGTAGCTATATAACCGCTTGCCTCATGTAGGAGCGTAGCTCAGGTGGCTAGAGCACTTCCTTGACACGGAAGGGGTCAACAGTTCAAGTCTGTTCGTTCCTACCAAATGACTCTTCGGGGATAGTTCCCCTAAACGGCGGAAGGCCTTGGCCCCGCCCATAGCACAGGTCGCTTGATGCGACCCGAAGACCGGATTCGGCGCAGTGGGGAGGTTTACCTCCCCACTTTGTTTTATGTGCCTCCGGGTTTTTTGTAAGGAGCTTTTCATGGAAGTCCGTGTGGAAGGGCAGATGGTGGAAGCCGGTGACTCCGTTGCTTCTGTCCTGCAAAAAGCCTTGAGCGGCAAAAAGTTCAAGGCGGCTGTGGCCGCGCGCGCCGATAATGGCGCTCTGCTGGATCTTTCCGCACCCCTGCCTGCCGGCTGCGCCGAGCTTACGCCCGTGTACGCCGACTCGCCCGAGGGGCTGCAGATGATCCGCCATTCCACCGCCCACGTCATGGCGGCGGCGGTCAAGCGTCTCTTCCCCACTGCCAAGGTCACTATTGGCCCCTCCATCGACACCGGATTTTACTACGACTTTGACGTGGAAAAGCCCTTTTCCAGCGAAGATTTCCCCGCTATCGAAGCGGAAATGCAGCGTATTGCCGATGCGCGCGAACCCTTCACCTGCAAGGTGTTGCCCAAGGCGGAAGCTGTTGAAGTATTCCGCAATATGGGCGAAGCCTACAAGGTTGAGCTGATTGAAAGCATCGATGCCGACACTGTGTCGCTCTATACCTGCGGTGATTTTACGGATCTGTGCCGTGGCCCCCACGTGCCGCACACGGGTTTTGCCAAAGCGGCAAAACTCATGAGCGTGGCCGGGGCCTATTGGCGCGGTGATGAAAAGAACCGCATGCTTTCGCGCATTTACGGTACTGCCTTTGCCGACCAGAAGGCTTTGGACGCCTACCTGAAGCAGCTTGAAGAAGCCAAGCGCCGCGACCACCGCAAGCTTGGGCGCGATCTGAAACTCTTCACCTTCAAGGAAGATGTGGCCCCCGGCATGGTCTTCTGGTTGCCCAGAGGCATGATGGTGCGTACCATTCTTGAAGACTTCTGGCGGCGCGAGCATCTCAAGCGCGGGTACGAAATCGTGCAGGGGCCGCAGTTGCTGCGCGTGGAAACGTGGCAGAAATCCGGCCACTACGACCACTACCGTGAGAATATGTATTTTACGCAGATCGAGGAAGACGCCTACGGCGTCAAGCCCATGAACTGCATCTCGCATATGCTCATTTACGGCAACGAGTTGCACAGCTACCGCGATCTGCCCCAGCGCTATTTTGAACTGGGCGTGGTGCACCGCCACGAAAAGAGCGGCGTGCTGCACGGGCTGTTGCGCGTGCGCCAGTTCACGCAGGACGATGCGCATATCCTGTGCGCGCCCGAGCAGCTTGAGGGCGAAATTCTTGAGGTCATCCATCTTATCCGCGACCTCATGAATCTCTTCGGCTTCCAGTACAAGGTTGCCGTTTCCACCCGGCCCGAGAGCAGCATCGGCACCGATGAAGCGTGGGAGCTTGCCACCAACGCGCTCACCAAGGCTGTGGAAAAGGCCGGACTGCCCTACGAGATCAATGAGGGCGACGGCGCGTTTTACGGCCCCAAAATTGACGTGCGACTGCTTGACTGCATTGGCCGTGAATGGCAATGCTCAACGATACAGGTTGATTTTACCCTGCCGGAGCGTTTTGACCTCACCTATGTGGGGCAGGACGGCGAAAAGCACCGCCCGGTCATGGTGCACCGGGCTATCATGGGGTCGCTTGAGCGGTTCATCGGCATTCTCGTTGAGAACTTTGCCGGTGCACTGCCCACATGGCTTGCGCCCGAGCAGGCCCGTCTGCTTACCGTGACGGAAGCGGGCGATGAAGCCACCCTCAAAATGTGCGAAGAACTCAAGGCGATGGGCATTCGCGCCACCGCCGATACCCGCAACGAGAAACTGGGCTTCAAGGTGCGCGAGGCGCAACTGGCCAAGGTTCCGTATATTCTGGTGGTGGGGGAAAAAGAAGTGCAGGCGGGCGGCGCCAATGTGCGCCTGCGCAATGGGGACAATATGGGGCTCAAATCCGTAGCGGAAATCGCCGCGCTGATCCGGACGGATGCCGAAGAGCCTTTCAAACAAGGAGGGATGCGCTATAGCTTCGCCTAATATGAGATTCCGTCGCGACATGCCGCAGGACGGCGTGCGTCGCAACGAGATGATCCGCGCCCGTGAAGTGCGCGTGATCGCCGCCGATGGCGAGCAGCTTGGAATTCTGCAACGCAACGATGCTATTGACCGGGCCAAAGAAGCCGGCATGGATCTTGTGGAAGTGGCTTCCACTTCTGAACCGCCCGTTTGTCGCATAATGGACTACGGCAAGTTCAAGTACGAACAGCAGAAAAAGAAGCAGGAAGCCAAAAAGCGGCAGGCCGTGGTGCAGATTAAGGAAATCAAGGTTCGTCCCAAAACCGATGACCATGATTACGAAACCAAGGTCCGCCACATTCGCCGTTTTCTTGAAGAGGGTGACCGCTGTAAGATTACGGTGTTTTTCAGGGGCCGCGAAATTGTGCATAAAGATCGCGGCATGGCCATTCTTGAACGGGTTGTGCAAGACCTTGCCGATATCGCCAAGGTTGATCAGGAAGCCCGCGCCGAAGGCCGCACCTTGCAGATGATGCTGGTGCCCAAAAAGCAGTCGTAGACCGTCTGTGCGGGGGATGTGAATTTCCCCTTGCGTGGTTCGGTGCTTTGGGGCATTATGCCCTTCCCTCGGTGCGCCCGTAAAACGGCGTCCGAGTGTATACGTTTTTAAGGAGTACGCCATGCCCAAGATCAAAACCCGGCGTTCCGCCGCCAAGCGTTTTTCGCAGACCGGCAGCGGCAAGTTCAAGCGTCGCCGCCAGAACTTGCGCCACATCCTGACCAAGAAGGCCGCCAGCCGCAAAATGCGTTTGGGTCAGTCCACCCTGGTGGATCAGACCAATGAAAAGGCTGTGCGCCGGATGCTGCCCAACGGCTAATTTGCTTGTCTTTTTGCTTGCTGACTGCGGCAGCCTACGCGGGCGCGCCTCGGTCACATAGACAGCTATGCTCCGCTTCGGCGCGCCGCTTGGCTTTCTTGTCCGCAAGTAAAAATCCTGCGCAAATTGCAGCGTGAGCTGCAGTGCAAAAGGCAAATTCTGACGGGAAAAAGTAATTCAGCGCGATGCTACGGCATCGGCGGCGCATGCGGAGCCGCGACTGACGTTCAATCCGCGTCTCTCATTCGAGAGCCTGAAGTTTTTTACGCTCCCCAACGGGCATTCCTCCGCCTAGTTGGGAGAAGGAGGCAACGCATATGCGTGTGAAGAGAGGTCTTGCAAGTCATCGTCGTCATAAAAAATATTTGAACGCAGCCAAGGGTTTTCGTGGTGGTCGCAGCCGTCTGTACCGCACCGCGCGCGAGGCTGTGGAACGCTCGATGCAGTATTCCTATGTGGGCCGCAAGCTGAGGAAACGCGATTTCCGCACTCTGTGGATTCTCCGCATCAACGCCGGCGCGCGTCTGAGCGGTCTTTCCTACAGCCGTTTCATGCACGGCCTCAAGCTGGCTGGCATTGAACTGAACCGCAAGGTTCTGGCTGACCTTGCCGTGTATCACAAGGACGACTTCGCCAAGATTGTCGATCTGGCCAAGGCCGCTCTGAATTAAGAGCGGTGCTCCCCGCGCCGGAGGGAGACCTCCTGGCAGCGACGCCTGCGGCTTTTAAAGCGCAGCGCGGCTTGCGGGAGCGGGGCCTTGCATGGTATAAGGCGCGGGCGGTGCACAAGCGCCGTCTGCGCCTTGATTTTTTGTATCGCCGGGGATTGCCCGGCGGGCAGGGCGAATTCATGCCGTGAGGATGCGCAGATCGCAGAAATGGCAGGATGTTCCGCAGGGCAGGGCCGTCAGGCCAAGCCGCAAGCGGCTGCCGTCATTCCCGTTTTTCTGCGTCTCCCTTAACAAAAAGCCGCGCCGCGCGGCATTGGGATATCCGCTATGGATCTGATTTCTGCACTGGAAAGCCTGGTTCCCGAACTTGAAAAAGGTCTGGGCCAGGCTTCTTCGTTGGATGCCCTTGAGGCTTTGCGCGTGGATGTTCTGGGCCGCAAGGGCCGCATAGCCCAGATCATGGCCCAGTTGCCCTCGTTGGCCCCGGCAGAGCGCCCCGCCGTGGGCCAGACTGCCAACAGCGTCAAAGAACGCTGCAACGCCCTGTTTGAAGCCCGCAAGGCCGTTCTTGAGGCCGGGCGCGAGGCCGAAGCCCTGCGCCGTTTCGATCCTTCCGTTCCTGGTCGCGCGCCCTGGCGCGGCAGCCTGCATCCCACCACCTTGGTGACGGAAGAAATCTGCCAGATTTTTCAGGGGCTGGGCTTTGACGTGGCTTCCGGTCCGGAAGTGGAAATCGACTACTACAATTTTGAAGCCCTGAACATGCCGCCCGAGCACCCGGCCCGCGACATGCAGGATACCCTGTATGTCACCGAAAAGGTGCTCATGCGTACGCACACCTCGCCCGTGCAGGCCCGCACCATGCTGGCGCGCAAGCCTCCTCTGGCCGTCATTGCCCCCGGCAAGGTGTACCGGCGCGACAGCGACCTCACCCATACCCCCATGTTCCATCAGATCGAAGGCCTCATGGTGGGCGAGGGCATCAGCATGGCCCATCTGCGCGGCACGCTCACAGCCTTTGTGCGCGCTGTTTTTGGCGCTGAAACCCAGGTGCGTTTCCGCCCCAGCTTCTTCCCCTTTACCGAGCCTTCGGCAGAAGTGGACATCTCCTGCTGCATGTGCGGCGGCAAGGGCCACATTGGCGATGCGCCCTGCCGCGTGTGCAAAACCACGGGCTGGGTTGAAATCCTTGGTTGCGGCATGGTCGATCCTGCCGTGTTTGAAGCCGTGGGCTATCCTGCGGACGTCAGCGGCTTTGCCTTTGGCATGGGCGTGGAACGCGTGACCATGCTCAAGTACGGCATTGGCGATCTGCGGATGTTTTTTGAAAACGACGTGCGCTTCCTTGGCCAGTTTGCCCGGTAGGACACTATGCCCAGCGTCATGAGCCCTATAGATTGCAGCAATGCCCGCATGCGCGCAGGCCGCCTCACGGCCCTGCCCGTGTGTCTTGTATTGCTGGGCCTGTTGGCGGCGGCATCCCTGTTGCCCGGCAGCCCGTGCTGGCTGACGGCGGATGAAGCTCAGGCCGCCTCAGCCTATACCCCGCGCCATTCGGGCATGGATGCCCCGGGCGAACCCAAGCGCATCGAGACCTTGCCCAGCAAGAACGCAGGGCGCACGGCAGAGGGCGGCATGGGCTATACGGACGCTTACGGCAACACCATTGACGACCGCCAGCCGGAAGAAAAACCCGCTCCCAAGCGCCCCAGACCCGGGGCCTACGGTGTGGGCGCGGGCCAGAGCGAGCGCTACGAGCGCCCACTGCCCGATCCGCAAAATCAGACTCCTGCCTGGAGTTTCAAATAACCACGCCAAGGCGCGGAAACAGGACGAACTATGCTGCTCTCACTTTCATGGCTGCGTGAATTTACTCCGTATGAAGGAACGGCTGAGGCGCTGGGCGACCGCCTGACCATGCTCGGCCTTGAGCTGGAAGACATCAGCCGGCCCTACGATGCCATAAGCTCCATTGTGGTGGGGCATGTGGTTTCGTGCGACAATCATCCGGAATCCGACCATCTGCACGTCTGCAAGGTGGACGCAGGGCAGGGCGAGCTGCTTGATATCGTTTGCGGCGCACCCAACGTTGCTGCAGGCCAGAAAGTGCCTGTGGCCCTGGTGGGCACCAAGATGCCCGACGGCATGGTGATCAAAAAGGCCAAGCTGCGCGGAGCGCCTTCTTTTGGCATGATCTGCTCCGAGCGCGAACTGGGCCTGACCGAAGACCACACCGGCATTATGGTGCTGCCCGGAAGCTTTGTGGTGGGCAAACCTCTGGTGGAGCAGCTCGAGCTTGACCGCGAAGTGCTGGATATTTCCATCACGCCCAACCGTGCCGACTGCCTTTCGGTTCTTGGCCTTGCGCGCGAAACCGCCCTGGCCTGCAACCTGCCGCTCTCCATCCCCGAACTGCCGCTGGAGCTGGACTCCGGCGCAGAAGTGCTGGTGCCCATTGATATTGACGATCCCGAGCTCTGCTGGCTGTATTCCGGCCGCGTCATCACGGGCGTCAAGATCGGGCCTTCGCCCATGCGCCTGCGTCACCGCCTGCATGCCGTGGGTGTGCGCCCCATTTCCAATATCGTGGACGTGACCAACTATATTCTGTTTGAATACGGTCAGCCCTTGCACTCCTTTGACATGGACAAGCTGGAAGGCGGCCGCATCGTGGTGCGCCGCGCGCAGGAAGGCGATACCTTCACTACCCTTGACGGGCAGGAACGCGCGCTTACCGCAGCCGACCTCTGCATCCGCGACGGCGCTCGCGCCGTGGCTCTTGCTGGCGTTATGGGCGGCCTGAACAGCGAAATTTCCGATACCAGCACCAATGTGTTTCTGGAAAGCGCGGTCTTCAAGCCCGCCACCATCCGCAAAACATCGCGCCGTCTGGGCCTCTCGTCCGAAGCGTCCTACCGCTTTGAGCGCGGCATCGACCAGCAGCGCACCGTGTGGGCGCTTGATCGCGCCTGCGCCATGATGGCCGCCGTCAGCGGCGGGCGCGTGCAGCGCGGCCTTTCCATCAACGAACCCCGTCCCTTCAAGGCGGCCAGCATTGAATTCCGCCCGGCGCGGGCCGATTCCCTGCTGGGTGTGCAGCTTGGCGCGGACTTTGACGAAAAGGTGCTCACCGGCATGGGCTGCAATGTGGACAAGGGCGAAAGCAGCCCCGTGTGGCGCGTCAGCCAGCCCTCCTGGCGGCCCGACCTCACCCGTGAAGCTGATCTGATCGAAGAAGTGGGCCGCGTGCACGGGCTGGATACCATTGCCCCCGTGCTGCCCGCCATTGCCCGCAACCTCGACCGCGCAGGCGAGCCGGAATCGCGCTACGGATTCTGGTCGCGCCTCAAGCACTGGGGCGCTGGCCTTGGCCTCAACGAAGCCGTGAACTACAGCTTTGTGGGCCACAAGGACATGGATCACCTTGCCATGCCGCGCGAGGGCCGCATTTCCATCATGAACCCGCTCTCGGCGGAGCAGGATGCCCTGCGCACCGCCCTGGCCCCCGGCCTCATGTATGATCTGCGCAACAACCTCGCCCAGGGAGCGCAGGGTCTGCGGCTGTTTGAACTTGCCAATATTTTTGAAGCTGACGCCGCTTCTGAAACCACCGCCCGCGAAACGGGCATGCTGGGCGTGCTCCTGTACGGCGCGCGCTACGACACGGCCTGGCCTCAGGCTGAGGGCGACATGGATTATGCCGACCTCAAGGGCGTGGTGGAAAACCTGCTGCACTATCTGCATCTTGGGGTGCCCAGCTATGAACTGGCTCAGGAGCATGCCTTCTTGCTGCCCTGCGTGAACGTCTTTGTGAATGGCCGCGCCGTGGGCTTCATGGGTCGGGTCAAGCCCGCCATGGCCGACGAATATCACGCCCGCAAGGACGTGTGGCTGGCTGAAATGAACCTCGACATCCTGCGCGAACTGCACGATGCCGCTACGGTGCGCTTTGCGCCCCTGCCGGTGTATCCGCCGGTGCGGCGCGACATTACCGTGACCACCGGGCCGGGCCTCAAGGTGGCCGACATCACTGCTCACGTGCAGGGGCTCAAACTGGCCCTGCTGGACGACGTGGCCCTGGTGGACTGCTTTGAACCCAAGACGGAGCAGGGCGGGGAGCCCGTGCGCAACCTGACCTTCCGGCTCACCTTCCGCCATGCGGAGCGTACTCTCAAGGATACGGAAGTGGACAAGGAGCGGGAGAAGGTGGCACAGTCGCTTGTAAGCGCTCTGGGCGTGAAAATTTAACACAGTGTGCGCAGGCCCGGCTTTTTCGGGCCTGCGCAATTCCGGCACATTTTCAGAGAGTGTCAGGAGGGGTATGACATGTCGGACCACACGCCCGACAATACCTACCGCATAGGTGAGGTCGCAGAACTGCTCGACCTCAAAACCCATGTGTTGCGCTTCTGGGAAACGGAGTTTCCCCAGTTGGCGCCGCTGCGCACCGGTAAGGGGCAGCGCCTGTACACGGAAGAAAACGTGGCCCTCTTGCGGCGTATCCGGCAGTTGCTGCACGAGCAGGGCATGACCATTGAAGGCGCGCGCCGCGTACTTGCGGGCAGCGCCGTGGTGGATGAAAGCCTGCCCGAACGCGTGGCCGCGGTGCCGGACCCGGATTTTATGCGCATGCTCCAGCGGGAGCTGATCGCGCTGCGCCGCCTGCTCAGCGAAAAATAGGCTGCGGCCTGCTGGCGCAACAAAATATTTCAGGGAAGGGACGCGGGGGAGGCGACCCTTTCTGTTGGTGGCCCTCCCCCGCAAACACGCTCACCCCGATATAATCATGATCTTATCGCCCTCATTGCTGTCTGCCGATTTTGCCCGTCTGGCCGAAGAGCTTGGCGCCCTTGAGGCTGCCGGAGTCACCTGGCTGCATCTGGACGTGATGGACGGGGCTTTTGTGCCCAACATCACCTTTGGTCCCCCGCTGATAAAGGCTCTACGGTCTGTCAGCGGGCTTTTTTTTGACGTGCACCTCATGGTGAATGATCCGGCCCGCTATATTGCCGACTTCCACAAGGCCGGGGCAGACATGCTGGTCATCCACGCCGAGGCCGACAAACACCCGCAGCGCACGCTCACGGCCATCCGGGCCATGGGCTGCAAGGCGGGGCTTGCCCTCAACCCCGGCACGGATGTGAATGCTGCCCGCTGGCTGGCGGCGGATATGGACATGCTGCTGCTCATGAGCGTGAACCCCGGTTTTTCGGGTCAGGCATTCATCCCCGCCACGTTCGACAAAATCCGCGCCGCCCGGCAGATGCTTGACGCCAACGGCGGGGCAGAGGCGCTCATCCAGATCGACGGCGGCGTATGCCCCGAAAACACGGCCCAGCTTGTGGACGCCGGGGCGGAAGTCCTTGTGTCCGGCTCGGCCTTTTTTGGCCACAAACCTTACGACAAACGGCTTGCCGCCTTTATGGCTCCGCTTGCGGGCAGAATGCCCCGCCATGCGGAAGATGCCCTGAGACGCCGCGCCGCCAACCATATCACGCAAAAGTAGAGGAAAGAGTCATGCCCACCCGCAGACAGTGCGCCAATGCCATCCGCGCCCTTGCCATGGACGCCATTGAAAAAGCCCGCTCCGGTCACCCCGGCGCACCTCTGGGTATGGCCGACATGGCCGAAGCCCTGTGGCGTCATGGTTTCAAGCACAATCCGAGCAACCCCCGCTGGTTTGACCGCGACCGCTTTGTGCTTTCCAACGGCCATGCCTCCATGCTGCTCTACGCCTTGCTGCACCTCACGGGCTATGATCTGCCCATGGAGGAACTGCGCAATTTCCGCCAGTGGGGAGCCAAAACCGCAGGGCACCCCGAATACGAGCCTGATCTGGGTATTGAAATGACCACTGGCCCGCTGGGGCAGGGTATTTCTTCCGCCGTGGGCATGGCGCTGGCCGAAAGCATGCTGGCCGCCCGCTACAACACTCCCGAGCACACGGTTGTGGATCACCACACCTATGTGTTCACGGGCGACGGCTGCCTCATGGAAGGCGTTTCGCACGAGGCCTGCTCCCTGGCTGGCACCTGGGGCCTCGGCAAGCTCATAGCCCTTTACGACTCCAACGGTATTTCCATTGACGGCAAGATTGACGGCTGGTTCAACGAAGACGTGGCGGCCCGCTTCCGCGCTTACCACTGGCAGGTCATCGGCCCCATCAACGGGCATGACGCCGCCTCGCTGGACGCCGCCATTGCCGAGGCCAAGGCCGATCACAGCCGTCCCAGCCTGATCATCTGCCGCACCCACATTGGTTTTGGTTCCCCCAAGGCCGATTCCGCATCCTGCCACGGTTCGCCCCTTGGCGATGATGGCATTGCCGCAACCCGCGCGGCTCTGGGCTGGACCGAAGAACCCTTTACAGTGCCGCAGGACCTGTATTCCGCATGGGACGCGCGTGAAAAGGGCAAGGCTGCCGAGGCCGCCTGGGAGCATACCTATGCCGCCTACGCCAAGGCCAATCCCGAGCTTGCCGCAGAATTTACCCGCCGTATGCGCGGCGAGCTGCCCGAGGACTGGGCCGCCATTGCGCGCGGCATGATTGAAGAAGCCGTGAGCAAGGCCGAAACCACGGCAACGCGCGTGGCCTCCAAGAAAACCCTTGAATGCCTTGTGCCCCGCCTGCCAGAACTTGTGGGCGGCTCCGCCGACCTCACCGGCTCCGTGGGCACGCTGACCAGCTCTTCCGAGCACATGGACGTGCAGACCCACAAGGGCAACTATGTTTCCTACGGCGTGCGTGAATTCGGCATGAGCGCCATCATGAACGGTTTTGCCCTGCACGGTGGGTTCATCCCCTACGCGGGCACGTTCATGTCCTTTGCCGATCAGGCCAAGAACGCCCTGCGACTGGCTGCCATCATGGGCATCCGCGCCGTGTGGGTGCTGACGCACGACTCCATCGGCGTGGGCGAAGACGGCCCCACGCATCAGCCTGTGGAACAGCTCGGCATGCTGCGCCTCATGCCCAATTTCAATCTGTGGCGTCCCTGCGACACGGTGGAAACCGCCGTGGCCTGGCGCAGCGCCCTTGAAAGCCTCCATACGCCCACCGGTCTTTCGCTCTCGCGCCAGAACCTGCCTTTCTGCCAGCGCGACGCCGCCCAGGTGGAAGCCATTGCGCGCGGCGGCTATGTGCTTCGCGACTGCGAAGGTACACCCGAGATCATCCTTATCGCCACTGGTTCGGAAGTGTCGCTTGCCCTTGAAGCCGCTGACCAGCTGACCGCCGATGGCCGCAAGGCCCGCGTGGTCTCCATGCCCTGCGCTGAGATTTTTGACGCGCAGGACGCGGCCTACAAGGAAAGCGTGCTGCCCCGTGGCGTGCGCGCCCGCATTGCCATTGAAGCCGCCGCTGCGGATTACTGGCGCAAGTATGTGGGTCTGGACGGCGCGGTGGTCGGCATGGAGCGCTTTGGCGCTTCCGCCCCTGCCAAGATCGTTTTTGAGCGTCTGGGCTTTACCGTGGCGCATGTGCTGGAAGTGGCGGAAGGCCTTTTCCGGCAGCTTGGGAAGTAACTGGTCGACAGAACGAAGCAAATCCTCTTACAGGGAGAACGCATATGCCCATCAAGAAAATGCAGGATCTGGACCTGACCGGCAAAACCGTTGTGATTCGCGAAGACCTGAACGTGCCCATGAAGGACGGACAGGTATCCAACGACAAGCGCATCCGCGCTTCGCTGCCCACCATTACCACGGCCCTTGAAAAAGGCGCAGGCGTGGTGCTGCTTTCGCATCTGGGCCGCCCCACGGAAGGGCAGTATGAAGAGCAGTTCTCCCTTAAGCCCGTGGCCGCCCGCCTCTCCGAGCTGCTGGGCAAGCCTGTTGCCCTCGTTGCCACGCTGGAAGAAGCCAAGGCGGCTCCCGGTGCGGTGACCCTGCTTGAGAACGTACGTTTTCTCAAGGGCGAGAAAAAGAATGACCCCGCCCTGGCCGCGCAGCTTGCCGCCCTGGGTGATGTATATGTGATGGACGCCTTTGGGGCGGCCCATCGCGCGCATGCCTCCACCGAGGGCACGGTGCGCGTTGCCAAGGTTGCCTGCGCCGGGCCGTTGCTTCAGGCGGAGCTGGATGCCTTTGCCAAGGTGCTGAACAATCCCGCCCGCCCGCTTGCTGCCATCATCGGCGGTTCCAAGGTGTCCACCAAGCTGGCCCTGCTGGAAAATCTGCTGGAAAAAGTGGATGTGCTCATTGTGGGCGGCGGCATTGCCAATACCTTCCTTGCGGCTGCCGGATACATGGTCGGCAAGTCGCTGTACGAGGAAGATCTGGTGCCGGAGGCCAAGCGCATTATGGAGCAGGCCAAGAACCTGAACAGGGATCTGCCCCTGCCCGTGGATGTTGTGACCGCCGAGGAACTGGCTCCCGGTCAGGCGGCTACAACCCGCGCCGTGGGCGACGTGCCCGCCGACCAGATGATTCTGGACGTTGGCCGCGACACGATCGGGCAGTACAAAAAACTGCTGTCCAAGGTTGCCACTGTGGTGTGGAACGGCCCTGTGGGCGCGTTTGAAACCGATCCCTTTGGCGAAGGCACCAAGGCACTGGCGCACTATCTTGCTGATTCCAAGGCCTTTGTGGTGGTGGGCGGCGGTGATTCCGTGGCTGCGGTGGAAAAGTACGGCCTGTCCGAAAAAATGGGCTATATCTCCACCGGCGGCGGCGCATCGCTGGAACTGCTGGAAGGCAAGGTGTTGCCCTCCGTGGCAGCGCTGGAAGACAGAGGCTAGGGCCTTTAGCACTATGGCTCTTTTGCCCTCTGCCTGCGTCAGGAAGCCTTTTTATTTCGGTCGAGTACCGAAGGGAGTACACTCCCTTCATAAAAAAACTTCCTTCCTTGGCAGAGAACAAAATTTTTCATAGTTTTAACAGGCTGTTGTAACATGCCGCTTTGCGGCAGCGTTCATAGCTGATTCAGGCCCCCGGATCTCAGGATTCGGGGGCTTTTTGCGTGCGGCGCTCAGGTCTGAGGGCGCAGATTTTTAAAAAACGGCAATTGCATGATGAAGTCGCAAAACTGCCGCAGCACCGGGCTGGAGGCGGCTGTTTTAAGTACTGTACGCACCTGCGGCAGGGGCGGCAGAGCGCACGTGCCGTCAAGGATGACAAAGCGTCCGTCCATATCCCAATCGGGCAGAGCGGTTATGCCAAAACCCGCCAGCACCGAACTGCACAGGCTTTCGTACGAGGCGCTCACATAGGCAAAATCGTAGCTTCTGCCTGCGGCATTGAGGGTTTCCAGCGTGGCGGCGCGCCATGGGCTGCCTTCGCTGTAGGTGGCCAGAGGCACCGGCATGGTCGGCGCAAGCTCAATGTGCCCGCCGCTGGCCCAGTGCAGGGGCTGCTGCGCCAGTACCTCGAATATGCCCTCGGGCGCGTGGCTGCTGTCAAAGCGGTATTGGTTGATCAGGGCCACATCCAGACTGCCGTCCGCCAGCATGCGGTCAATGTCCGCAGACATGGCCGAAATAACGCCGATCTGAAGGTCAGGGTTCAGGGCCAGCAGGCGGGCCACGGCTGCCTGCAATTCCACCGTGCTGAAACTTGGCGGAATCCCCACCGTAATGCGCCCCCGCAATTCAGGTTGCCGGGCTGCGCGCAGCACCGCGTCAAAGCGCAGCAGAATATCTTCCAGTTCCGGCAGCAGGCGTTGCCCCACCGTGGTGAGGCCAAAGGTGTGCCCGTTGCCCCTCTCCACCAAAGTGCAGTTGAGGTGCGCCTCCAGCCTTTTGACAGATTGCGTCACCGCCGACTGGCTGCGGCAAAGCTGCTCCCCGGCTTTCTGAAAGCTGCGGCTGTGGGCCACGGCAATAAAAGCCCGCATATGTTCAAGGGTAATGCTGCGCGTGTCTGCCGGGAGTTTCATAACACTGACCGCCTTAAAATAAGATGAACTGATTTGTTCATGATAAAAATAAATTTTACAAATTATCAAGCCCCCGCCTACTGTGGACGCAAGTATATTGCTGCAAGGGGTAGGGGTGAAAAATGGAAAAAACAGCAAGTGTGGAAAGGCCGTTGGAAGCGCACGGGCCAGGATTGGGACACGGGAGCACGGCAAACTCGGCCCAAAAGCGTCTGAACTGGCGGCACGTGGCTGTGGGCGTGTGCTTCAGCATTATCTGGAGCTCGGCCTTTGTGGCGGGCAAGATTGTGGTGACGGAAATGGGGCCATTCGTAAGCCTGTTTTACCGGTTTGTGGGCACCGTTTTTGTGCTTGGCCTTTTGTGCGGCAAAAGCCTGTGGGGGCCGCAGGCGGGCAGGGCGCTGCGGGCGGGATTTGTGCTCGGCCTGCTGAACAACGTGGCCTATCTGGGGCTGAGTTTCTCCGCCCTGCACCTGGTCTCGCCGCCCTGGGTTGTGGTCATTGTGTCCTGCTCGCCCTTTGCCACCCTTATGCTTGGCGTTGCGCGCGGGCTGGAATCGTTTAGCGCGGCAAAGCTGCTGGGCTTTGGCCTGTCGCTGGCTGGCATTGTGCTCATGGTGGGCGTGGGCAAGCTTGAGGGCGGGGCCGTTCAGGGTCTGCTGCTGGCTGCCGGGGCAACCGTGGCTTTTTCCGTAGGTGCGGTGCTCTTTCGCGGCAGATACAGCAATATGCCGCTGCTGCCCGTCAATTTCTGGATGTCAGTCTGCGCCATGCTCTGTTTTGCCCCAGCGGCCATGCAGAGCAGTGTGACGCCGCTTGCGGTTTCCATTCCGGCCCTGCTGGCACTTGGCTGGCTTGCTGTGGTGAGCTTGCTGGGCATGGCCCTGTGGCTGCTGCTCATCCGCACGCAAGGGGCATCCACTGCGGCTGCGTATAACATGCTCAATCCCCTGAGCGGGCTGGCCCTTTCGGCACTGTTGCTGGGCGTCCCCATCCTGCCCGCCGATGTGGCGGGGGCTGCCGCCATTGTGGCGGGCCTTGTCGTGGCTTTGGGCGTGAGGCTGCCAAAGCGCTAGTTTTTTCAATCCGTGGCATGCTTGTTTTTTCACAAGCGGCGCGTATGGTAGAACTGAAAGCGTATTTCAGGTTGTGCGCATTCCAAACCAGGAGGAAACTCATGAGCAAATTGCGGATTGCCCAGTATGGTTGCGGAAAAATGTCCAAGTATTCCATGCGATACGTGTACGAAAAAGGCGCGGAAATCGTAGCTGCCTTTGACGTGAACCCCGCAGTGATCGGCCGGGATATCAGTGCCATCATTGGCGGGCCGGAGCGGGGCGTTGTGGTGCACCACGCGGACGAGGCCAACAAGGTGCTGGCCGCGCTCAAGCCCGATGCCTGCATCATCACCACCATGAGCCTCATGCGCGATATCGTGGATGCCCTCATGGTCTGCGCCAGAAACGGCGTCAACGCCATCACCACCAATGAGGAAGCCATCTTCCCCATGAATTCTTCGCCCGCCATCACACGCGAGGTGGACGCCATGGCGAAAAAGACGGGCTGCACGGTTTGCGGTTCCGGCTATCAGGATGTGTTCTGGGGCAATCTGATCGCCACTCTGGCCGGGGCCATGCATACCATCAACAAGATCAAGGGCAGCTCTAGCTACAATGTGGAAGACTACGGCATCGCCCTTGCCAAGGTTCACGGCGCGGGGCTTGACCTGACCTCCTTTGAAAAGGAAATAGCCTCGGCGGACGCCATTTCGCCCGCCGAACGCCAGCAGTTGATCGAGCGCGGCGAGTTTTTGCCCTCCTATATGTGGAACGTCAACGGCTGGCTGGCGGAGCGTCTGGGCCTTACCGTCAAAAGCCAGGTGCAGAAGTGCGTGCCCCAGACCCACAGCGCCGAGTTGCGCTCTGAAACGCTGGGCATGACCATCCCTGCCGGGCACGCCACGGGCATGTCTGCCGTGGTGACCACGGAAACGGCGGAGGGCATCGTCATCGAGAGCGAATGCGTGGGCAAGGTTTACGCCCCCGGCGAGGTTGACCGCAACGACTGGACGCTCATGGGTGAGCCGGATACGCAGGTGGTCATTACCCGCCCCGCCACGGTGGAACTGACCTGCGCCACCATTGTCAACCGCATACCCGACCTTATCAACGCCGCGCCGGGCTACGTGACCACCGACCTTATGCCGGTCAACAGCTACAGGGTAAAGCCGCTGGATCATTACGTGCACAAGTAGTTTCTACATCCCCCCTGGCCGCCTTGTGGCGGCATGTCCGCCGTATCAGCAAAAGTTGGTGCGGCGGATTCTTTATGGTGTTGACATTTTTGCGTACAGGATTATGCTCATTTGAGCAAAAATAACGAGTAAGGGAGTAGCCATGAAAGTAGCCGTTTCAAGCGAAGGGCCGGGGCTGGAATCGCAGGTTGACCCGCGGTTCGGCAGGGCTGGCGGATTTGTGATCGTGGATATGGACACCATGCAGGCAGATTATGTGGACAACGGCGCATCGCAGGCGGCGGCTCAGGGCGCTGGCATCCAGACTGCGGAGCGGCTGGCTGGTATGGGTGTAAAGGCCGTCATGAGCGGCTATGTGGGCCCCAAGGCTTTTACGGCCCTCAAGGCGGCGGGGCTGGACGTGTATCAGGATATGGACAACCGCAGCGTGGGCGAAGCCGTGCGCTGCCTTGCCGATGGCTCGGTCAGCCCGGCCACGGCTCCCAACAAGTAGGCCCGTATGCGTATTGTGATTGCCAGCGGCAAGGGCGGCGCGGGAAAGACCACCGTGACCGCCTGCCTTGCCGGACTGTGGGAGCGCGATCTGCTGCTCGTGGATGCGGACGTGGAAGCGCCCAATCTGCACCTTTTGCTGCACCCGAACCTCGCGGAGCCGGAACCGGTATATCTTGAAGTGCCGGAACTGGTGGAGGAAAAATGCACGGGCTGCGGCGCATGCCGCCCCATGTGTTCCTACGGGGCCATTGCCATGATGGGCGCAAAACCCATGTATTTTCAGGATATGTGCCACGGCTGCGGCGGCTGTTTTGAGGTGTGCCCGGAACAGGCGCTGCGCGTGGCGCAGCGGGAGCTTGGTGCCTTGTTGCTGGGTTCTGTATCCGCTGGCGGCAAAACAATGCCCTTCCTCATGGGCCGCACCCGCGTGGGAGAGGCCATGACTCCGCCGCTCCTGCGCGCGCAGGAACGCAAGCTGGCAGAATTGCTTGCGGGGCATCCGGCTGACGTGCTCATGGACGCCCCCCCCGGCGTGAGTTGTCCGGCCATGACGGCAGCGCGCGGCGCGGATGCCGTGTTGCTGGTGGCGGAACCAACCCCCTTCGGCTTTTATGATTTCAAGCTGGCGCACGCGGCCTTTGCGCAGTTGGGGCGGCCCGTTGCCGTGGTGATGAACCGCGTGGGCATGGAAGGCAACGCCGATTGCGAGGATGAGCTGCGCGCATGGTGCGCGGGCGCAAGACTGTCCATACTGGCAGAACTGCCCTTCCAGCGCGAGGCCGCTCACGCCTACGCCCACGGCTTGCCGCCCACGGAAGCGCAGTGCGCGACCGGGCAGGAATGGCGGCAGCGCTTTGCAAAACTTGCTGGCAGCATGCGGGAGTTTGCCAAGGGGGCCAGACATGCGTGAGATAGTTGTTATCAGCGGCAAGGGCGGTACGGGAAAAACCACCGTCTGCGCCGCATTTGCCGCGCTGGCCCACGCGCAGGGGCAAAAGGCCGTACTCTGCGACCTGGATGTGGACGTGCCGGACATGCACATTCTGCTGAACCCGCAGGTGCAGCAGGAGGAAGTTTTTATTTCCGGCAATACGGCCCGCATCAATCCTGATCTGTGCACCGCCTGCGGGCGTTGCGCCGAGCTGTGCCGCTTTGATGCGGTGCGGCTTGAAAATGGCCTGTACTCCATAGACGAACTGGGCTGCGAGGGCTGCGGCGTGTGCCACAAACTTTGCCCGGCGCACGCTGTGGAATTTCCCGAACGGCGCTGTGGCGTGTGGTATGTCAGCAACACCCGTTTTGGCCCCTTTGTACATGCGCAGCTTGACCCTGGGCAGGAAAATTCGGGTCGTCTTGTGGCCCTGCTCAAGCGTCAGGCCCGGGACAAGGCAACCCAAATGGGCGCAGACCTTGTGCTGTGCGATGGCTCGCCGGGTGTGGGCTGCCCTGTGATCAGCTCCCTCTCCGGTGCGGCGCTGGCCGTGGCCGTGGTCGAGCCAACGCCTTCAGGGCGGCATGACTTTGCCCGTGTGGCGGAGCTGTGCGCGCATTTCCGTATTCCCGTGGCGGTGCTCATCAACAAGGCCGACCTGAACGCGGATGAGGTGGCCCGCATACACGCCCTGGCCGATGAGGGTGGGCATCATGTGGTGGGCGAGCTGCCCTTCAGCCCGCTGGTCACGCAGGCCATGGTGCGGCGGCAGGCCCTGACCGAAGAAATTTCAACCCTTACCAAACCCCTGGCCGAAACTCTGGCAGCAGCCTGGGAGCGCGTGTGCTCTCTGGCATCGCAACCGGGGCGGCAGGGCGACATAAAACACCTGTAAAAGGAAAGCATCATGAGCAAGACTATTCTGGCAATTCCTTCTCAAATGCCCGGCGGCATGGATTCCGGCATGGGTATGCATTTTGGACATTGCGACATTTACACCATCGTAGAGCTGGAAAACGGTCAGGTTGCCGCCCAGTCCACCCTTGAATCCGTCCCGCACCAGCAGGGCGGGTGCATGGCTCCTGTGCAGTATCTGGCCTCCCACGGCGTCAATGCGCTTCTGGCTGGCGGCATGGGCATGCGCCCCCTCATGGGCTTCAACCAGATGGGCATCAGCGTGTATTTTGCAGGCAACCAGCCCACCGTGGGCATGGCCGTGCAGGCATTTTGCCAGGGCAAACTGACGGAATTCACCCCCGAGCATACCTGCGGCGGCGGGCATTAAACCGTTATGAAACGCTCCATTCTGTTGCAGACAGGGCGGCCCGCAGTTTTTGTCGCCTTTGTGGAGGAGCTTGAGCGTCAGGGCTGCGCCGTAACAACAGTTGCCGATGCAGAAGCCTGCAAAAAAAGCGTCCAGGGGCAGGCCCCAGCGCTGGTGGTGCTGGATTCCGCTTCGCAGGATCAGGCGAAGCAGGATGTCATCGACATCATGCGCGTGAATGCACTGGTGCATACGGCGGTTGTCAGCGAAATGCCCGAGGATGTCTTTCATGACGTCATGGAAGGTCTGGGCATTCTTGCCTCGCTGCCGACCACGCCCACAGCGGACGATGCGCGCCGTATGACGCGCCTGCTGACGGAGCTTCAGGCCTGATAGAATGATAGCCGCCATGCGCGGCAGGCTTTACTGTTCCCGCAAACCATTGTCCGTACCCTTGGTTTGCACGGCGCCTTGGGCGCGCGCTGCCTGCGCGCAAGCAGCCTCCGGCCCACGGGAAGCATGGCCGGGCCTGAACCGGGTTTACCCCTCCCGGTATTGGCCCGGCCATGCGCAGAGCGGCAGATGTGCACGGCCACGGCTTGCGCCACTTGCGCGAGGCGTGGCATTGGCTTATTCTCAAATAAAACCATATTACTGGGAAATTATGCCAAGACCTTGCCATTGCAGGCGCGTGAGCGCCCTGCCAAAAAACAGATGTTTCAAGCCCAACGGTATTCCCCTGCACGAACTTGAAGAGGTTGTGCTGTCGCTGGATGGCCTGGAAGCCCTGCGGCTGGCCGACTTTGAAGACCTGAATATGGATGCCGCCGCAGCCCGTATGGGTGTTTCGCGGCATACCTTTGGCAGGCTTTTGCGGCGCGCGCGGCGTAGTGTGGCTCAAGCTCTTGTGCAGGGGCAGGCCCTGCGCATTGAGGGCGGGGTGTGCGCTGTGGATGCAACTGCCGAGGGGGCGGAAAGCGAGGATGCCATGCCGGGCGGGCTGGTGGTGGCTGTGCCAAGCATTGCCCCCGGCGGGCCGGATGCTGCGCCCAACGCGCATTTTGGCCGATGTCAGTTCTATACCCTTGCCAGGGTGGAGGACGGCAAGATTGGGGAGGTCAGCATTCAGCCCAATCCCATGCATCAGGGTGGGGATTGCACCGGGCCGGTGCAGGCCCTTCTACGTCTTGGAGTTGGCGCACTGCTTGCGGGCGGCATGGGCATGCGGCCCCTGCGGGCTTTGCAGGAGGCGGGTATAGCCGTGTATTACAATGCCAATCTGCCCACCGTAGCCGACTGTCTTAACGCCTTTGCTGCGGGAAGGCTTGTTCCTTTCGGCCCTGGGCATCTTTGCCAAGGCGGTTGCGCTTCTGAACGGTAGAGCAGAGCAGGTCGCGGCAAAGGCCCGCAATTCCCGACCGTTCAGAAAGCGCCCTTGGTGATAACCCGGCGGAAAGCCGCCGGGAACAACGTCAATCTGCTCTAAAACGCGTAAAGAAAGCCCCCGCTCAACGAATATTTGTTGTTGCGTTCAACCATGGGGCTGTCAGTTATTTCCTGTCCCAAAAACTGGCTTTTTCCACTCACAAAAGCGCTCCAGCTTTCTGTAAGGCCGACCCTTAGCGTCAGTTCCGCATAAGGCGAGAGTGCTGATTCCGGCGAGTAGTGGCTCAGCCCGCTGGCTCGTGCCTCGCTCTTGCTCACGCCGTAATAATAGTCGTTGTAATTCACGTCGGTCCACTGCACACCAGCCGTGGGAATAAGCGACATATTGGCAAAACGGATGGGGTAGGAATAGGAGGCATCGGCCATCACGCCCTTGTTCACGCCCAGCGCATCGGTGGAAAGGGTGGCTGCCAGCACGCCAAGTTCGGTGCGCAAGCGGTAGTTGATGCCGGCCATGGCCGATGCATAGCGGTCATCAAGCTTTTTCATGCCCGAGTTGTCGCTCCATGAGGCATAAAAATGCTGCGGCAGATACGAAAGTTGCACGTTGACTTCATGGTATTCGTTCTTGAACAGGTGCACGCCGCCGCTCAATCCGCGCAAATACAGATGCTCGCCTTCATATCCCAGCAAGGGCAGGGCCGTGCCCAGCCTTTCCACGCCCTTGTATTCCGAGGTGGAAACAGTGCCGCCAATGCCGAGGTTGAATCCCCATCGGTTGCTGTCGCTCTTGCCTTCTTCCGCAATAGCAGAAAAAGCCGTTAAAAGAAGAATGGTTAATGTCGCCAGATACGACAATCCCCGTATTTTCATGAACCCTCCCGCGCAATAAAGCCATTGCACTTTTCATGGAAAATCTGTAATCAATTGATTACTCAAAAATAGCCTCATGAAACCAACTGTGTCAAGTCGCAGCAACCATAGGGGATAGCAATGGCTCCTGAACGTAAAACGGCCACGGGCCCGCAGCGCAAACGCAATGCCGCAGAAACCAGAAACCGTCTTTTGCAGGCGGCGCGAAGGCTCTTTGCCAAAGCCAACTACGGCAACGTCGGGATACGGGAAATCGGCGCGGCGGCAGGGGTAAACCCGGCACTCATCAGCCGCTATTTTGGCTCAAAAAGGAATCTTTTTCTTGAAGTGGCGTCCATTCTGAATTCAGAAGGCATTGAGGCCCTGCCTGATGTGCCGCCCATGGAAAAAACCAGTATGGCCATGGGCAGCATTCTTTCTGGCGGAGCGCAGAGTGCATGGGCCACAGATTTTCGCATCACGGCCCTTTCTGCACTGGATCCCAATGTTTCGGACGTGATGGCAAAAACGTACGACAACATCCGTCAGCAGATCATGGCGGTGCTGCCCGGTGAACAGGCTGCAACACGGGCAGAACTGATACTGGCGCAGATCATGGGGGCGTCAATGGTCGTTAATCTGCTGCGGGGAGCGGATTCGCCCAGGATCGACATTGAGTACATGAATAAATTTTATGCAAAGCAACTGGCGGAACTGTTCGCGTGCGAACCCGCTGACTGAAGCTGCGCCAGCTCCGCGATTTTTGATCGGGCGGTGATGCGGCAACTTGAAGCTTAATAGCGCCCGTCGTGGAAGCCTCGTTCTGCGGCGGCGCGTTCGGCAGCATCGGCCAGGGGTGCGGGTACAATGGCCTTGCCAATGGGGCAGAGGGCCAGCGCCGCCAGTTTGACGTGCTGCCACGCAAAAGGAATGCCGATTATGGTCACCGCGCACATGACGGCAGAAACCAGATGCCCCAGGGCAATCCACACGCCAGCCAGCAAAAGCCATATGATGTTGCCCACCGTGCCCCACGGGCCGGTGCCCACATCCTGCCTGCCGGTGAGCACATCGCGCGCAACGGGCATTTTGCCAAAGGGAAAAAAGGCGAAATTGCCCATGACAAAGCATGCCCTGCCCCAGGGAATGCCCACGATGGAAATAAAGCAGAGCACTCCGTATATCCACCACACAAGGCCCATGAGAATGCCGCCGCACAAAAACCAGATGGCGTTTCCAAGGCAACTTATGGCGCTGGTCATGATATCCTCCTGAAGTGGGCCGTGCGGTATACTTGCGACCATTGACGGCTGATTATGTCAACGCAATGCGAAAAAGAAAAGCAGTTTGAAACGAAAGGGCCGCCCGTTGATGCCGGGCGGCCCTTTATAATCTGGGCTAGAGCAGATAAATAATGGTCATGCTCTAGAAATTGATGATGACCTGTTCCTGGCCGTCATCCTTGGAGCGGCGGGCTATCTCGCCGATGCACCATGCCCGCAGCTTGAAGGCCTGAATGCGATTGATCGCTTCTTCGGCCTGATCGGCGGGCACCACCAGCACATAGCCGATGCCGCCGTTGAATATTTGCAGAATTTCCGGCCAGCTGAGGTTGCCCGCTTCCTTGAGCCAGTTGAACACGGGGGCCATCTGCCAGCTGCCAAAATGAATGCGCGCTTCCACCTGTGCGGGCAGTACGCGGGGAATATTGTCGTAAAAGCCGCCGCCGGTGATGTGGGCCATGCCCTTGACGTTCATATCGCGCAGCAGGGAGCGCACCGCTTCCACGTAGATGGTGGTGGGTGTCAGCAGCACATCGCCAACGCTGGCTCCATCCCCGCCGGGGAAGGGATCGGTGAGGGAAAGGCCGCTCTGGTCAAGCACCTTGCGGGCCAGGGAAAAGCCGTTGGAGTGCAGGCCCGAGGAGGCAATGCCGATGATCTTGTCGCCCACCTGAATGCCGGAGCCGTCAATGAGCTTGGCATTATCCACAATGCCCACGCAAAAACCGGCAAGGTCATACTCGCCTGGCGCGTACATGTCGGGCATTTCAGCGGTTTCACCGCCAAGCAGGGCGCATCCTGACTGACGGCAGCCCTCGGCCACGCCGCCAATGACGGTCTGGGCGGTTTCTACGTCAAGCTTGCCCGTGGCAAAGTAATCAAGAAAAAACAGAGGGTTGGCACCCTGAACCAGAATGTCGTTGACACTCATGGCCACAAGGTCGATGCCCACAGTATCGTGCCTGTTGCAGGCAAAAGCCAGTTTGAGCTTGGTTCCCACGCCATCGGTGGAAGAAACAAGCACAGGTTCGGTCATGCCGTTGAGGTCAGGCCGGAACAGGCCGCCGAAGCCGCCAATATCGGAAATGACGCCTCTGGTCTGCGTGCTCTGAACCATGCCTTTGATGCGTGAAACAAGAGCGTTTCCCGCCTCAATATCAACGCCTGCCTGAGTGTAGGCTTTTGCGCGGTCGCTGGACATCCGTTGCCTCCTTTGAATCTGCGCTACATACCACAGGTTCTTCCAAACCCCAAGCGACTTTTTGAGGCCCTGCCCGCGAGTTTTTTCATAGACCGGCCCGCCCGCCACTGTTAGAATAAAGCCGGAGGGGTAAGGAGCGTGCCATGCGTAGATATGCCGGATTGTATGTTTTCTGCGCCGTACTGACGTTCGTTTGTTCCGGCGCGTCCCTTGCTGCGGATGGCGCTGCGGAATACCGCGCGCCTGTCTCAGGTGTGAAGCTTGGTCCAGTGCAGGCGATTCCGCCTGCTCAGGCTGAGCCGCCCGCTGCGCCAGACCAGCCCTCTGTAGAGAAACCAGCTGCGGCACAACTGCCTGGCCCGCAGCCAGGCCAACAAGCGGCTGGGCCGTCACCCGCTTTGCAGTCTGCCGCTCCCGGTCAGCCGACCCCTTGGCCCAGTGCAGGGGGCATGGCTCCCTATTCCTCTTTTGGTTCCCTGCCGGGGCCAGCGGAGGCTCCTGCCCCCGCTCCTGCTCCCTCTGCGGCTTCTGTGCCAAATCCTGCGGCCGTGCCGCCACCAGCGCCTGTCCCCGGCTTTGCCCCCGAGTATGCGCCAGGTTATGGGCCTGGCTATGCGCCTTATCCTGCGCCCGCACCTGGCTGGCAGGGACAGGGCGGCAACGTTGTTTCAGGCACAGGGCAGCTCCAGGGTGAAAATTTCAACGACAGGGGCATCGCGACACAGTATCGCGATCCGCAAACTGGCGACATAATCACCTCTGTAGTACCGCCCGCTCCCCCGGAACAGCAGAATTACGGCACCTTTTTTGTGGCTCCGCAGATTTATCCCGATGGCAACCACTGGGGGCCCAATCCGTATGGCCCCATGCCCAAACCCGGTGGCCCTGTGTGGCCGGGGCAGCAGAACATGCCTTCGGTCATCTGGCAGCCCGCGCCGCAGCCAGACCATAACAGGCCTCGCCATGACGACAGGCGGCATGATGACAGGCGTTATGACGATCGGCGCTACGACGACCGACAGTATGATAACCGACGGTATGATGACAGGCCGCACGATGGCCGTTACGATGGCCCGCGCCGCGAGCAGCATGATCCGCGCGATGGTGGCTACAGCGGCCCCAGCAGGCCCCGCGACAACAGCCATGACCAGCGGGGAGACGACAGGTATAACCCGCGCCCCGACAGTCAGGGCGATTCACAGTATGACCCGCGCGGCGCCGACAGGGGCCGTGATGGAAGGGAGAGGCGTTGAGCATGCTTGCCGCGCTTTGGGATTCTCAGCCTGACGGCACTGTTGTGTGTCGCCTGTGCGCTCACCGTTGCCGCCTGCGGAAAGGGGCCAAGGGCATTTGCGGGGTGCGCGTCAACATGCGGGGGGAACTGGTTTCTCTGGTCAGCAGGGTTGTTACCGCTGCTGCCATGGATCCCATTGAAAAAAAACCTCTTTACCATTTTTTGCCCGGAAGCAAGATTTTTTCTGTCGGCAGCGCCGGGTGCAACTTTTCCTGCCATTTCTGCCAGAACAACAACATAGCCCATGTGCCGGAAAGTGGCATTGTGCCCGGCAAGCGCGCTGCGCCAGAAGACCTGTTGGCCCACGCTCTGGCCAACCGCGCCCAGACCCTGGCCTTTACCTACAACGAGCCTACGGTCTTTTTTGAGCTGCTGTACGAGACAGCGGGCATGGCGGCCAAAAAGGGTATGCGCAGTGTGCTTGTGACCAACGGCTATATGTCCAAGGATTGCCTGACGGCCCTCAGCCGGTGCATCTGCGCCGCCAATGTGGATCTGAAGTCGTTCAGCGAGGTCTTTTACCGCAAATATTGCGGCGGGCATCTTCAGCCTGTGCTGGAAAATCTGAAGGCCATCAAAAAGCTTGGCTGGTGGCTTGAGGTCACAACCCTGGTTATTCCCGGTCTTAACGACGGGCAGGCGGAGATGGAAGCGCTGGCAGCCTTTATTCGTGACGAGCTGGGGCCGGATACGCCGTGGCATGTGACGGGGTTTCACGGCGCGCACCTGATGATCGACCATCCGGACACATCGCTGGCAACACTTGAGGCCTGTTGGCGCATCGGGCGCGAGGCCGGTCTGAATTATGTTTATATAGGAAACACGCGCAGCCCTCTGGGCAGCAATACGTTTTGCCCGGAGTGCAATGCGCTGGTTATTGAACGGAACGGATACGACACGCGGGTGCAGGGTGCAGAAGGCAAGTGCCCCAAGTGCGGCGTGCAGATCCCGGGAGTCTGGAAATAATGATTCTTGTGTATACAGGTGACGGCAAAGGAAAAACCAGCGCCTGCGTGGGGCAGACCGTGCGCGCGCTCGGGCAGAATATGGCTGTGGCCTTTGGGCAGTTTATGAAGCGCGATGGGCAGGCGGGCGAGCAGTGCATGCTTGCCAAACTGTTGGGCGAGCGCTTTTTTGCCGGAGGGCTGGGCTTTTTGCGTACCGATGCAGAGCGCCCCGCGCACCGTGAGGCCGCCCTAAGGGTGCTCGGTTGGGCGCGTGGGCAGCTCGAGCAGGCAGACATGCTGGTTCTGGATGAAACCCTGTATGCCCTGAGCGCCGGGATTCTTGAACAGCAGGAACTGGAAGAGCTTATGGCGCTGGCTCGCGCCAGAGATTGTCACCTTGTGCTGTCTGGCCGCAGCGTGCCGGAGTGGCTGGTGGATGCGGCAGACCTTGTGACCTCCATGACCGAAATCAAGCACCCCTGGCGTACGGGAGTCAAGGCCGCGCCGGGCATAGAGTTTTAGCCGCAGAGACAAGCGCTTCAACGGTTATTGTTCAGTATTTGCAAAGGAACTTGGGTATATGTCTGTATTGACCATCTATGTGGCCGGGTCTTTCAAACACAAGCACGGAGTGCGCCTTTTGGGGCGCGAACTGCGGAATATGGGCTGCCGCATGCTGGACTGGACAGACAAAGCCGTGCCGCCGTCAGGACTGACCCCCGCCGAACGGCGCATCTGGATGGACACCGACCGTGACGGCGGCGAGGTCTACGCCTTTTGCCACAATGCCTGCCTGACAGCGGACATGGTCATCTATTACGGCGCGTCAGGCCAGGATGCCGGGGTGGAAGTGGGGCTGGCCGCCGGGGCTGGAGTTCCTGTGCTGGGGATTCGCGGCCCGCTGGAAGGGCCGGGCCTGATGCTGCACGGGGCTGTCAGCGGTTGGGTTGACAGCGTGGAAGAAGCCCTGGACGTTGTGGTTGCCTTGCTGGCTTACGCCGATGGCGACTGGAAAAATTTTGAGGCCGAGCCGAACCCGGTTTTGCGCCGCATGGGTGCGAAGCTGCGGGAGCGGGGGAACTGGCTCTCTGCCTGACGCTGTAGTCTGGTTTTGGTAAAGGCTTCCCCACATCTGAAACCCGCCTTGTGCAAATATGAAGCCGCCTCCACTGCAGAGATTCCTGCAGTGGAGGCGGCTTTTTCATTTATGCTAGGTATGTTGCGTTAGCTACGGCAACTCGCGCGACTCCACATCGCCTGAACCACCAGGGCTGTTTGCGCCGCTGGAAACCGGAGTGCTGCTTGGGCTGCCAGAGGGTTCCATGCTGCCGTCCATCGGGCTCACGCCTGTGGCGTGTTCTGGCTGCATGTTATCAAGCTGGCCCGCCTTTTGGGGCAACATGAGGTAGCTTGTTACGCCTGTTACTCCACCAACACCTCGCGCGGCCTGGATGGCGAGCTGCTTTTCCGTATCATCCCTCACTACGCCAAGCAGCACCACACGCCCGGAGTTCACCTCCGTATCTATGCGGGTGGAAGAGAGCCCTTTGGTGGAAATAAGGTCTTTGCGCAGCTTGGTGGCCAGCACAAAGTTGCTGGAGTCGCTGGTGGCGGGGGTGAACCAGTGGGTCGTGACCGAGCGGGGTTTGTAGCGGTTGGCTATGGTCACAGCCTTGCCCTGCATGGTGTCGGGTATTTCACCCACAAGGAAGACATGCCCGTAAAAACTGTATACCGCAACAGACCAGCCGCCAGAGAAGCTTTCGTCCAGCAGGGCCGTCTTGATTTTGGCAGAGAGTTCCTTGTCGTCCGACATGGTGCCCATCAGGCGCTGGTCGTCATAGATGGAGTAGCCGGTGTATGCGCAGCCGTTCAGCAGCGTGACGCAAAACAGCAGCAGTAGAAGCGCCAGTCGTTTCATGGAATCCTCCTGAAACCCGCGTTGCGGGCGAAGCGTCTTAACGTAGTCGATCAACTCGCCTTTGCGGGCGTGCCATGGAGGCTGCCTGCAAAAGGAGCGGAGTTTTTTATTCTTTTTCGCGGCGGATACGCGCGCCAACGGCGTTCAGCTTGTGCTCGATGCTCTCATAGCCACGGTCGAGGTGGTAGATGCGCCGCACTTCGGTAACGCCCTTGGCCGAAAGACCTGCCAGAACCAGCGAGGCGCTGGCACGGAGGTCGGAGGCCATCACCGGCGCGCCGGTGAGCTTCTGCACGCCGCGCACCATGGCCGTGTGGCCGGAAACCTTGATCTGCGCGCCCATGCGCATGAGTTCAAGCACGTGCATGAAGCGGTTTTCAAAAATGCTTTCTTCCACAACGCTGGCCCCTTCGGCAAGGCACATGAGCGCCATGAGCTGGGCTTGCATGTCTGTGGGAAAGCCGGGGTAGGGCTGGGTTTTCACATCAGTGCCGCGCAGGGGGCCAGCGCAACGCGCCAGAACTCCCTCGGGGGTGTTGGTGATCTCCATGCCCATGCTGCGCAGCTTGAGAATGACGGCTTCAAGGTCTTTGAAAGGGCAGTTGCGCAGCATCAGCTCGCCGCCGGTAATGCCCGCAGC